>DASWIG010000673.1:0-3160 GCA_036397835.1 Thermoanaerobaculia bacterium | reverse complement strand
CGGGTGGGCATGACCTGGCGGCGCTGGGTGACGCCGCCGGCGGTCAGCTCGACCCAGGCGCCGATCGCGTCGCGCTGGCTGCCGGGGTCGACCAGGCGCAGGCGCAGCCAATGGTGGCCGAGGCGCTGCTCGTTGGCGAGCAGCACGGCGGCGCGGCCGGCCTGGGTCAGCACCACGTCGAGGTCGCCGTCGCCGTCGACGTCGGCGAAGCTGCCGCCGCGGCCCACCAGGGGCCGGGCGAGGTCGCCGGCCGCCGCCAGGTCCACCGCCACGAAGCCCTGGCGCTGGCCCGGGCCGGCGTTCCAGAAGAGCTGCGGCGCCTGCTCGTAGGTCTGGCTGGGGTCGACGGCGCCGATCTCGGTCTCGAGGTGGCCGTTGGCCTGGAGCACGTCTTCGCGGCCGTCGAGGTCGTAGTCGAAGAAGAGCACGCCGAAGGAGAGCATGGTGCGGCTCGGCGCGCCGATGCCCTCGGTGATCGCCTCGTCGGCGAAGAGGGTGGCCTCGCCCTGGGTGATGTAGAGCGAGGTCATCTCGTTGGCGAAGTTGCCGATGGCGAAGCCGAGGTCCGCGTCGTTGCGGAAGTGGGCGGAGTCGATGCCCATGGCCCCGGTGGCCTCGCCCTCGCGGCCGTAGGCGAGGCCGTAGAGCTCGGCCGTCTCCTGGAACGTCACCACGCCGTCCGCTCCGATGCCGCGGTTGTGGAAGAAGAAGTTGCGCACCGTGTCGTTGGCCACCAGGACGTCGATCCAGCCGTCGCCGTCGACGTCCACCGGGGCGAGCCCGAGGGCCTTGGCCACCGGCACGCCGGTGACGTCGTTGCGCACCCGGACGCCGCTGGCCTGCGAGGCGTCGGCGAAGGTGCCGTCGCCCCGGTTGGGGTAGAAGTAGGGGAAGGTGCCCTCGTAGTTCACCGGCGGGCCGTAGGCGCGGCCGACGCCGGTGAGGCGGTAGTCGACCTGCTGGTCGATGGCCCGCGACCAGCGCACGTAGTTGCACACGAAGAGGTCGAGGTCGCCGTCGCGGTCGGCGTCGAAGAAGCCGGCGCTGGTGCTCCACTCGGCCTCCTCGCCGGCCACGCCGGCGGCCGCCGTGGCCTCCTCGAAGCGCCCCCGGCGGTTCATGAAGAGGTGGTTGGGGCCGACGGCGGTGAAGAAGACGTCGACCCAGCCGTCGTTGTCCACGTCGCCCACGGCGACGCCGGTGGCGTAGGCGGCGAGGTCGATCCCGCTCTCGCGGGAGACGTCCTCGAAGCGCCCGCGGCCGTCGTTGCGGTAAAGGGCGGTGGCGGCGCTCTGGCCGCTGGCCGAGTGCGGCCAGGAGGCGGAATTGACGAGCAGCAGGTCCTGGTCGCCGTCGTTGTCGTAGTCGAAGAAGGCGGAGCCGGAGCCCATCGTCTCGGGCAGCAGCTTCTCGCCCTCGGCGCCGTTCCAGTGGACGAAGTCGATCCCGGCCTCGCGGGTGACGTCGGCGAAGCGCACCTCGGGGGGCGTGACCTCGCGGGCCACGGCTTCGGGAGCCGCGGCCTCGATGGCGACCTCCGGCGGCTGCTCCGGCGGCCGGCTCGCCAGGAAGTACGCGGCGGCTCCCAGGGCCGCCAGGACCACGGCCACGAGGAGGGAACGGCGGAAGTAGACGCCGATGATGGCGTCGTCTTCAGGGACGTACTCGTCGTCCGGGCGATCGTGAGGCGCTTGATCTTCGTTCATGGGGGCTTTCATAACAAGATCCGTGCCATGTGGGGGCGCGGCGTCAGCGGATCCCGGCGGCGTCGCGGTCGAGGTTGCGGTAGACGGTGCGCAGCAGCTCCTGGGTCGTGCGCTCCCATTCGTCCGCCGTGAAGCGCTCCGCCGGCGCCGTGATCCGCACCACTCCGGTGCCGTTTTTCTGGGTGAAGAGCTTGATCCGCATCCGCGGGCTCCAGATCAGCGCCCATTCGTCGTTGGCCTCCACGTTGGGGTCGTATTCGATGCCGTGGGCGCGCAGGGCGTCGAGCACCGCGTAGACGAGGTCGGGCTCCTGGCGCCGGTAGGGCTGGGTGAAGGCGGCGGCGGCGGTGTGGGCGCCGGCCGGCGCCGCGTAGGAGTCGGTGGTGAGGAGCCGGCGGTAGGCCTCGCCCTCGAGGCCCACGAAGCGGTCGTCGGAGCGCGCCTTGAGGCGCAGGCGCTCGTCGAGCCGGATCGCCTCCTGCAGGTGCTGCACCGCCGGCTCTTCGAAGCCTCCCAGCGCGTAGTTGCTGGCGACCAGGTAGGCGGCCTCGGCCGCGCCCGGATGGGCTTCGAGGTAGCGGGCGAAGTGCTCCGCGGCCTCCTCGCTCCGGCCCTGGAGCACCCGCACGGCGCCCAGGTTGAGGTGGTTGTCGCCGTCGCCCGAGTCCAGCTCCTGGGCCTTGAGCAGCGCGTCGTAGGCGGCGTCGTAGCGCTGCTCCGCGATCTCGAGGCCGGCCAGGTTGAGCCAGCCCTGGCGCAAGGTGGGGTCCAGCTTCAACGCCCGCTCGAGGTCGTCGAAGCCCTTCGCCGTGTCGCCGGCCATGATCAGCGCGGTGCTGCGCAAGAGCAGGGCCTCGGCGCTCGGCTTGCCCTTCATCACCGTCTTGAGCAGCTCCAGGGCCTCGTCGGCCTCGCCGCGGTCGAGGTGGGCCTGGACGCTCGCGAGCTCCGGGTCACGGGTCTGGGCGGCGGCCGGAGCGGCCCCCGCGCACAAGACGGCCCCCGCGAGCGTCGCGGCGGCGAGGAGGCAACCGAATCTGCGGCAACCGAATTTGCGTAACGCTGGTCGCATGGCAATTCTCTATGAGGTTTCGTAGACGGTATGAGCCGGGCGCTCTCGTGCTATCTTGACACGGTATCCGCGACCGGAGGCCACCCCTCTTCGAGGAACCTGGAACCGTGCTCTGGCTGCTCGCCGCCGCGCTCCTCGCCCAGACGCCCGAGACCGTGCGGGAAGCGGACGTCTTCGCCGCCGGCGTCGACGTCGAGGTGGTCAACGTCGACGTGGTGGTCTCCGACCGGCAGGGGCGGCCGGTCACCGGCCTCGGGCCGGAGGACTTCGAGCTCCGGGTCGACGGCCAGAGCGTGGCCGTCCGCTACTTCGCGGCGCCCGCGCCGGCGGAGGCTCGCCCGCGTGAGCGGCCGCTCTACCTGGCGATCTACCTCGACCGCGC
>DASWIG010000672.1:0-6672 GCA_036397835.1 Thermoanaerobaculia bacterium | reverse complement strand
GCCGCGGGCCTCGCCGCGGGCCTCGCCGCGGGCCTCGCCGCGAGCCTCGCCTCGGGCCTCGCTCTCGGCGATCGTCTCTTCCCAGGTGATGACCATCTTCCGTACCTCCTCGTCCCTTCGGGACTCAGCAGCAAAGCGCTTCATCTGCGCTTCGTCCAATTCTACATAGAGATCCACGAGCTTGGCCAGCAAGAAGCGGCGGGCCTCGTCGATCGGCGCATGGCCGATTGACCGGAGGCACCGGAGCTTCTTCTGCACCGGATCCCACTGCGACTTCATCAGCGCCGCCAGCCCTGCCGCCAGCGGCTGAGGACGCTCGCGAGTCTGGCCTCGCACCGTCCCGGTGTGCTAAACCTTACGCCGTCCGGAAACCGGCATCCCCCGTGGACCGCCCAAGGAGACCCGCATGCACGACGACCGCCCCGTCCTCCGTCTGACCCTCGCCCTCCTCCTGGCGAGCGCCCTGCCGCTCGCCGCCGAGCGCCCCGATCCCTCGCCCCCCGCCGACGCCGCGACGCGTCAGGCCGCCTGGGAGCGTCACCAGGAGCTCGAGCGCGCTTCGCCCTTCAAGGGCCTGCCGTGGCGCGCCATCGGGCCGGTGATCCAGGGCGGACGCGTGGTCGACGTCGAGGTCGTGCCCGGCGAGCCCTACTCCTTCTACGTGGCCTACGCCACCGGCGGGCTGTGGAAGACCACCAACAACGGCGTCACCTTCGAGCCCCTCTTCCAGGACCAGGCGACGATCGTCCTCGGCGACGTCGCCGTCGACCCGCAAAACCCCAAGACGGTGTGGGCCGGCACCGGCGAGAACAACTCGTCGCGCTCGTCCTACGGCGGGCTCGGCGTCTACCGCTCCGACGACGCCGGCGCCAGTTGGCGCAACGTGGGCCTCGAGGACAGCGACCGCATCGGACGCATCGTGATCGACCCGCGCGAATCGCGGCGCGTCTACGTGGCGGCGCTCGGCAAGCTCTACACGCCCGGCGGCCAGCGCGGCGTCTATCGCACCACCGACGGCGGCGAGACCTGGGAGCGGGTGCTGGCGCCCGAAGACGGCGAGATGACCGGCTTCATCGACCTGGTGCTCGACCCCACCAATCCCGACGTGGTCTACGCCGCCGCCTGGGAGCGCTCGCGCAGGCCGTGGGACTTCACCGAGGGCGGGCCGGGCAGCGGCCTCTACAAGTCCGCCGACGGCGGCGACACCTGGACGCGCCTCGAGGGCGGCCTCCCCCGCGGCGACCACGTGGGCCGCATCGGCCTGGCCATCGCCGCCAGCCGGCCGCGGACCCTCTACGCCGCGATCGACAACCAGGAGCTGCTGCCCGAGGAGCTCTGGGACCTGGGCGACGGCGCCGTGAGCGCCAAGCGCCTGCGCAAGATGACGAAGGAGGAGTTCCTCGCCCAGGACCCCGAGGCGATCGAGGACTTCATCCGCGAGAACGACCTCGACGCCAGCCTCGACGCCAAGAAGCTTCTCAGGATGGTGAAGGACGGCGAGGTCACCCTCGAAGAGCTGCTCGAGGAGATCTCCGACGCCAACGCCAACCTCTTCAACACCGACATCCGCGGCCTCGAGGTCTGGCGTTCGGACGACGGCGGCGCCACCTGGCGGCGCACCCACGACGAGCCGCTGCGCGACGTGGTCTACACCTACGGCTACTACTTCGGCCAGATCCGCGTGGCGCCCGACGACCCGGAGCGCGTCTACACGGTGGGCGTGCCGATCCTCACCTCGGGCGACGGCGGCAAGACCTGGGAGTCGATCCAGGACCGCGACGTCCACGTCGACTACCACGCCCTGTGGGTCGACCCGGCCTTCCCGCAGCGCGTGCTGGTGGGCAACGACGGCGGCCTCGACATGAGCTACGACGGCGGCGCGAGCTGGATCAAGCTCGACGCCGAGCCGGTGGGGCAGTTCTACGCCATCGAGCTCGACATGGCCGAGCCTTACAACGTCTACGGCGGCCTGCAGGACAACGGCGTGCTCAAGGGCTCGAGCCGCTCGAAGCCGGGCATCGACGAGTGGCGCTTCGTGGGCGGCGGCGACGGCATGTACGTCGAGGTCGACCCGCGCGACAACGCCACCACCTACTGGGGCTTCCAGTTCGGCTTCTACTTCCGCAACGACAAGGGCGGCGGACGCGAGTCGGTGCGGCCGCGCGACAAGCTCAAGGAGAGCGCCCTGCGCTACAACTGGGCGACGCCGATCCTGCTCTCCGAGCACAACCACGACGTCCTCTACTTCGGCGCCAACAAGCTCTACCGTTCGCTCGACCGCGGCGAGACCTGGACGGCGATCAGCGACGAGCTGACGACCTCCGAGAATCGCGGCGACGTGCCCTTCGCCACCATGACGACGATCGCCGAGTCGCCGCTCGCCTTCGGCCTGCTGTGGGCCGGGACCGACGACGGCAACGTGTGGGTGAGCGAGGACGGCGGCGCCGAGTGGCGCGACGTGGCCGCCAGCGGCCTGCCGCACAGCCGCTGGGTGACGCGGGTCGAGGCGTCGGCCCACGAGCGGGCCCGCGCCTACGTGAGCCTCTCGGGCTACCGCGACGACGACGTGGCCCCCTACCTCTTCGTGACCGAGGACCTCGGCCTCACCTGGAAGCCGCTGTCGGCGGGGCTGCCGAGCGAGACCGTCAACGTGGTGCGCGAGGACCCGGTCAACCCGGACGTCCTCTACGTGGGCACCGACCGCGGCGTCTTCGCGTCGCTCGACCGCGGCGCGAGCTGGCTGGCGCTCGACGCGGCGCTGCCCAGCGTGCCGGTCCACGACCTCAAGGTCCACCCCACCCAGCGCGAGCTGGTCGCCGGCACCCACGGCCGCAGCGTCTGGGTGCTCGACGCGTTGCCCGTCCAGGAGCTCACGAACGTCCGCGAAGAGGCCGTCCACGTCTTCCCGCTCGAAGAGGTGACGTACGAGCGCGGGTGGCGCGGCCGTCGTCCCCTGTGGTTCTCCGACCCGGACTTCGAGCCCGAGATCAAGGTCCCGTTCTGGAGCGCCGCGGCGGGCTCGGCGGTGCTGACCGTGCTCGACGACGGCGAGCGTCCCCTGCGGCGTCTGGAGATGGACGTCGAGCCCGGCGTCTCGGTCTTCACCTGGGACCTCCTGCTCGACGAGGAATCGGCCCTGGCGGCCGAGAAGGCGCGGCTCGCCGAGAAGAAGGACGACGACGAGAAAGACAAGAAAGAGAAGAAGAAAAAGAAGAAGAAGGACGACGACGAAGCCGAGCCCAAGACCGGCGATCTCGCCAAGCAGCCGTGGGCGGAGGCGGCGCGTCTCGGCTGGCCGCTCTACGTGACGCCGGGCACCTACACGGTGCGCGTCGCGGTGGGCGAGGGTGCGTCGACGACCGAGCTCGAGGTCAAGCCGGCGCGTCCGCGCGAGCCGCGGATGGAGAAGGAGCCGAAGATCCGCGGGCGCAAGGACGACGACGAGTGAGCGTCTTGAATCCATGGTAGGCTCGACGCGAGCCCATGATCAGACGACTAACCATCTCGAACTACCGGAGCCTGGGCCAAGACGTCGACCTGCGGCTAGGGCCGCTGACGGCTCTCGTCGGCCAAAACGGCTCCGGGAAGACCAACGTGGTCGATGCCCTGAGGTTTCTCGGGGACTGCATGCGGCTGGGCCTCGAAGGCGCCATCACGAAGCGGCACGGCATCGGCGCCGTACGTCGCTAACATACGTCGAAGAGAACAAAGTGGTTCGACGCGGCGCAGGAGTCCGATGGAACCTTGCGCGTGGCCGGCATCCTGACGGCTCTTCTACAGAGCTCCTCGCTGTCTGTGATTGGCCTCGAGGAACCCGAGCTCACAGTGCATCCCGGCGCTCTGCCGCTTCTCTGTGACTTCATTCGTGAGGCCTCGCGCAACCGGCAAGTCATTCTCACGACCCACAGCCCGGATCTCCTGGACCGGTTCAACGTCGAGGAGGTCCGCGTCGTCGAGAGACAGGACGGAAAGACCCGGATCGCTCCGCTGGACCGAGGTCAGCATGAGGCGGTCCGGGATCATCTTCTGACGCTTGGTGAGATTCTGCGGACGGAGGGTCTCAAGCAACTCCAGTTGCCGGCGAAATAGCAGCTCGTCGCGGTCGCGCTGGCGTCTACCCGCCTCCTGAATCCCGGGACTGACGTTCGCGATACATCGCAGCCGTCAGCGTCGGCCGGAGCTCCTGACTCAGGGTCCGGCCGCTCGCCAAGTCCTCAAGACCCTCTCGTAGTGCCGCGAGGCGGACGAGAAGAGTTTCTCGGCCGCCGTTGCTTACCGTCAGGCGGACGAGAAAAGTTTCTCGGCAGACTCGACTCACGAGCGCGGAACGGTGTCGAGAGGTTGGCCAGGCGTCCCTCAGCCGCGAGGCGCGCTCTTCGGGATCCCTGAAGACGCTCCTCACGCCTGAGGCGTCGCTGTGGCTTTCTCGGGAAGGCTCCCTCGGAGCCGAGAGAGGCGACTCGAGACTCTCGAGTGCCTCTCCTGACCGTGAAGCGAGCGACAAAAGTTTCTCGGAAGACTCGCCTGACGCGGTAGGGAGGCTCTCTGCTTTCTCGGGAGGCCGTCTTCAGGGGTGAGGACGGCCTCGAGCGCTTCGGAGAGGGGCGGTCCTCACGGGTCAGGAAGCCCTTTCACAGATCCGGAGGAACGGCCCCTCGGGACTGAGGATCCGGCCCGCTCCGCATTTCTCGCGATTCCACCGGCTCGGTGTGCTTCCGGCCAGCAACCGGCGCAGAGGCGCGTAGTCGGTCGGCCCTGAACTACGAATTCGCTTTGAGTTGGCGATGCATCGCCGCAGTCAATGTTGGCCGGATCTCGACGACGCTGGGGAGCGCCCGCTCGGGATAGGCGAGCAGGTCGACGACGGTGCGCGCCACGTCCTCGGGGCGCAGCTTCCAGCCGTCGTCCTCGGTGGCGCGGGCGAAGCCCGTGTCGACGCTGCCCGGCAGCACCGCGGCCACCCGCACGCCGTCCTTGCGCAGATCGAGCATGGCCGCCTCGGTGAGGCCCATCAGGCCGAACTTGCCGGCGTTGTAGGCGGCGCCGCCGGCCATGGCGTGGCGGCCGGCCATCGAGGCCACGTTGACGATGTAGCCGTGTCCCTGGCGGCGCATCACCGGGGCCACCGCGCGGATGAAGTAGAAGGGGCCGCTGAGATTGGTGTCGATCAGGCGGCGCCAGTCGTCGCCGGTGAGCTCGTCGACCGGGGCGAAGTGGCCGATGCCGGCGTTGTTGACCAGGCAGCCCACCGCGCCCTCGGCAGCCAACACGCCGGCGACGAAGGCGTCGACCTGGGCCTGGTCGCCCACGTCCACGGCGCGGCCGTAGACCCGGCCGCCGTAGCGTTGGAGCTCGGTGAGGGCGCGGGCGACCGACTCCTGCGTCCGGGCGCAGAAGTGGACCTTCCAGCCGCGCTCCAGGAGCGCGTCCACGATCGCGCGGCCGATGCCGCGGCTGCCGCCCGTCACCAGGGCGACGCGGGTCGCGTCGTCGTTCGTCGAGTCGGTCATGGCGCCTATCTTCTCACGCGCCACACCGGACGCCCGCGCGTCGATCAGTCCCTCGTCCACGAGCCACCGGCGGGCGTCGTCGCCGTCGTCGACCCAGGAGAGCGCGAGGCCGTAGCGCGCGAGCAGCCCGGCGAGGACGCCAGCGTCCACGGCGCCGCATTCGAGAACGCCGTCGTCGCTCATGCGTCCTCCCGGCGATCCCAGACCTGAAAGGTGAAGGGGTAGGCGTGGCGTTCGTCGGCCTCGTGCCGCTCCTCCAAAACGAGCTCCCAGCAGCCGCCGCCGAGGGAAGGAGCCGAAGATCCGGGGGCAGAAGGACGACGACGAGTGAATGCCTGAATTCATGGTAGGCTACAAGGAGTCCCGTCCTTCCGGGACTGATCGCCCGACCATGCTGAAGAAGATCGCCATCGCCGAGCTCGCACAGCGCATCCAGACGGTGCTCGAGGACATCACCTCGCAGCATGCAGAGTACGTCCTGCTCCAGGGTGACCAACCCCAGGCGGCGGTCGTCCCCTACGACGAGTTCTGCCGCTTCCAGGACTTCCGCGAGAGCGCGATTCGACGCCGATGGGACCGGCTGCTCGACCTTATGGCCGAGCGAAACGCCCGATTCAGCGAGGAAGAGGTCGCCGCGGAGGTCGAAGCGGCCCGCGGTGAGCTCGACGGGTGATCCGCGCCGTGCTCGACACCAGCGTCTTGGTGGTCCAGCGAGAGCTGAGGCAGCAATCATAGGGGAGGGATCGCTGCCGATCATCTGTACGCCCGAAGAGCTCATGGGAGAATGAACATGTGGACGGATCGCATCGTTGAAGAGGTGCGTCGAGTTCGCGAGCAGCACGCCGCGAAGTTCGACTACGACATCGGCAGAATCGTAGCTGACGTGAAGAAGCGCGAGCAGGAAAGCACGCGAGTTGTCGTGGCAGCGCCTGACAGGAAGCAGCTCGCCGAGATCGGATAGTCAGCCATTCTTGATGGGCCGCGGCTTATCCCTCATGCGCCACACGAGTTTGCTTTGAGCTGGCGATACATCGCCGCCGTCAACGTCGGCCGGAGCTCGACGACGCTGGGGAGCGCCCGCTCGGGATAGGCGAGCAGGTCGACGACGGTGCGCGCCACGTCCTCCGGGCGCAGCTTCCAGCGGTCGTCCTCGGTGGCGCGG
>DASWIG010000671.1:0-12246 GCA_036397835.1 Thermoanaerobaculia bacterium | reverse complement strand
GCGGACGTGCAGCTCGCCGACCTGCCGGGTGGCCGGACCCCCGGCGGCCGGCTGCTGGCGCGCCACGCCCGCGGCCTGACGGTGGTGGACGGCGTCGCCCGCGCCGACGCCGAGGCCGTCGCCGCCGAAGTCGACGGCCGGCGCACCGCCGAGGAGGTCGTCGACGCCCTCGCCGGCCGCTACCCGACGCGCGAGGCCGTCCGCCTGCTGCGGCGTCTCGACGGCGTGCTCTTCCATCGCGCCGCTCCGATCGTCTCCGGCCGCGTCCTCGTCCTCGCCAACGGCGCGGCCGGACCCCGCCTGGTCGGGGAGCTGACGCGGCAGGGCCTCGACGCGAGGCTCGGCGGCCTGGGCGGGGGCGCCGACGTCGTGGTCGTCGCCATCGAGGACACGCCCTACCGCCGGCTCTTCGAGCTGCAGGCCGACTGCCTCGCCGCCGGCGTCACCAGCCTCTGGGTGACCTTCGACGCCGACGGCGCGCGCGTCGGCCCGTCGGTGGTGGCCGGGCAGACGCCCTGCTTCGGCTGCGCGCAGCGCGTGTGCTTCGGCGTCCTCGGGCTCGACGACCTCGACGCGATCGGTGACCTGCGCACCCTCGAGTGCGACGAGGCGGCCTGGCCGGCCCTGCGGGCGGCCGCCGCCGAGGCCCGGCGCCTGCTCGCCGGGGAGGGTGAGCTGCTCGCCCGCGTCGTCCGGCTCTCGCCCGCGGGGACGTCCGCCGCCGACGTCCCGCCCCACGGCGCGTGCCGCCTGGGGTGCTGCGCCGCGAGCTCGACGCCCGCCGCCGCCGGCGTCCTCGAGCGCCAGCCCCTGGCGGCGACGCCGGCGGGCGAGCTCGTGACCTCGGTGGGCATCCTCGGCGGCGGCACCGCCGGCTACCTCACGGCTCTCGCCCTGCGCCGCAAGCTCCCCGAGCTCAAGGTGACGCTCGTCGAGTCGAGCGCGGTGCCGATCATCGGCGTCGGCGAGGCCACCACGCCGCTGATGCCGCAGTTCCTGCACGCCGACCTGGGGATTCCCGCGCGCGAGCTCTTCGCCGCGGTGCGGCCGACGCTGAAGCTCGGGATCCGCTTCTTCTGGGGCGAAGGCGACTTCGGCTATCCCTTCGGCCCGGTGCGTCCGCTCGACGCCTACGTCCACGACGGCGACGTGCGCAACTGCTCGCTCGCCGCCATGTGGATGGCGGCGGGCCGCGTCCCGGCCGACCCGAGGAGCTTCGGCACCGAGGTCGCCTACCACCTCGACAACGCGCGCTTCGTGCGCTTCCTGCACCAGAAGGCACGGGACGCCGGCGTCGCGATCGTCGACGCCACCGTCGCCGACGCGGTCGTGGCGGAAGACGGCGAGGACGTCCGCGAGCTGGTGACGGACGACGGCAGGCGCCTGGCGTTCGACCTCTACGTCGACGCCTCGGGCTTCCGGTCGCTCCTCCTGGAGAAGGCGCTCGGCTCCCCCTTCGTGAGTTTCGCCGGGAGTCTCTTCAACGACCGCGCCTGGGTGGCGACGGTGCCGCGGGAAGGCACCGTGCGTCCCTACACGACGGCGACGGCCATGGACGCCGGCTGGTGCTGGTCGACGCCGCAGCTCGACGAGGACCATCGCGGCTACGTCTTCGCGTCGGCGTTCATCGACTCCGACGCGGCGCGCGACGAGATGCGGCAGAAGAACCCCGGGATGGGCGCGCCGCGGCTGGTGACCTTCCGCGCCGGGCGTCACGCCTGTTTCTGGCGCGGCAACGTGGTAGCCCTGGGCAACGCCTACGGCTTCGTGGAGCCGCTCGAGTCGACGGCGCTGCACATGCTCGTGCGCCAGATCGGGCTCCTGCTCTCGGCGTTCCCGCTGCGCCGGGGCGAGCGCGGCGTCCAGGGGCTGCTGAACCGCAAGGTCAATGGCGCCTGGGACTACCTGCGGTGGTTCCTGGCGCTCCACTACAAGTTCAACCGCGCCATGGACACGCGGTTCTGGCGTGCCTGCCGCGAGGACGTGGACGTCTCCGCCCACGGCGAGCTGCTCGCGGCGTTCGCCGAGCGCGGCCCGCTCTCTTACGACCGCGCCGCGCGCCGCCACTTCGACTACCCGGACCCGCTGTGGGGACCGGAGGGCATCGACGTCGTGCTGCTGGGCCAGCGGGCGGCGTCGCGGCTGCCGCGGCCGTCCGTCGGCCGCGAGGACTGGCGGCGCCGGGTGGAGCTCTGCCGCCGGATCGTCGAGCGGTCGCCGCGCCAGGAGGAGACGCTTGCGCGCTGGGCCGAGGAGCCGGAATGGCTCGACCGTCTGGAGGCGGCGTTCCTGGCGGCGGGTCCGGCGTTCTCCAGCGAGCCTGTGAGCTTGCCGGCCTGCTCCGGCGCCGACGCGAGGGGAATCATGCCTTAATATGGAGGAGTGCCACGGAACGAGACGGATGCCTTCGACGAGCTCTTCCGCGAGCTGTACCGGCCCCTGCTCGGGTTCTTCGCCCGCCGCGGCTGCTCCGGGGAGGAATGCCAGGATCTGGCGCAAGACACCTTCCTGCGCGCTTTCCGGGCGTTCGACCGCTTCCGCTTCGACGCCAAGCCGTCGACCTGGCTGCTCACCATCGCCTTCAACGTCTGGCGCAACCGGATGCGCGAAACCGCGGCGGCCAAGCGTTCCGGCGATGAAGTGCCACTGTCCGAGGCGTCATCGTCCGAGGCGAGCCCGGAGGCCGAGGATCGGCCGCCGGACCAGGCCTTGGACGACGAGGAACGCCGCCGGCTGCTCAGAAAAGCGTCCGCCGACCTGCCGCCCCAGATGCGACGTTGTGTATCGGGGCGCGCCGGTGACGGTGCCGCGGGACGTCGCCGGCGTGGAGTTCCGCGTCGACGCGTCGACGCTGACGGGGAGGGTCGTCGTCGAGCTGCGCGACGCTTCGGACAATGTGGTTCGCAAGGAGACCTTTCGCGCGGGGAGGATCGACTTCCGTGTTCCGATGGCCGCGCTCGATGAGAGGACGTACCAGTTGACGGTGCGGCCGGCCGGGACGCCGGTGGACGCTCCGGTGCCCATCGAAGAGGTCTTCGCCCTGGAGCTCGGCGGGGACTCTTGAGCCCGTCACCGGCTGCCACCCTTCAGGCTCAGATCTTCTGGTGGAGGACGAAGTCATGAGATTCCGGGTTGTGTTGGCGATCGTTGCTCTTCTCGTCGTCGCGTGTAAGGGTTCAGCACAGGAAGACATCGACCCCTGCGACGATCTCGAGGACGCCATCGGGAAGGCCGTACGTCTGCGCAGGAATGTCGGCCACCGCGAGGCGGAAGCCCTCTACATGCGGACCCTTGAGGACGCGATCGCCAGGGAATGCCGCCTTCAGGAGGCCCAGATCAGGAAGAACTTGAGCACCCTGTTCAAGCTCGAGGGGCGACTGACTGAAAGCCTTCGACACCTGGACGAGGCGCAGGCGGCGCTCTCCAAGCCTTCCAGGTACGAGGACAAGAGTCGCCGGTGGACGTTGCAGGGAAGGATCGCCAGCGCTCGCGGCGACCTGTTCGTGCGCCTCGGCTGGCTGGACCAAGCCGAGCTCGCCCTACGAAAGGCCCGGGCGAGTTATAGCCTCGGAGATCCGACCTCGGAGGATGAGGCGTCAGTTCTCCTCTTCATTGCCAGGAAGGACCGGCTCAAGGGCGATCCGAAATCCGCCGCTGAAGCTCTGGCGGCGGCTTTGAAGCTCACGGACTTCCCCGAGCCAACCCGCTCCGCTCTCTACATGGAGCAGGCACGGCTGGCCCTCGACGGATGCCGCTTCAAAGTCGCGCAACAGGCTCTCGAGAAGGCTCGAGAGCTCTTGAAGGACTCGAGAAACCCACTCAATCTGGCCAACGTGATCGCGGACCATGCCGAGCTCGAGGGGCTGCGAGGTCAGTGGACCGAGAGCCTTCGCCACGCGGAGAGAGCGCTCGAGCTCGTCCGTGCGGCCGAGACGCCAGACCTCAATCTGGAAGCCCATGCCCACTACCTGAAGTCGATGGCCTTGTGGAAGCTCGGAGAGTCGGCCCGATCCCGCCGTGCCGCAGACGTCGCGCTGGCCCTGCTGGAGGGAGCGCGCGACGCCTGGCAGGACCTGGGATTCGATTTCCTGGCGAACCGCCAGAGCTACTACCGGCATCGTCTCGACCTTGCCGTGCGGACGGAAGACGCGGAAGCCTCCTGGACCGTCTTCGAGGGCTATCGAGCCCAGGGCCTGCTGGAGAGCGTCCGCCGGCGAGCCCTGGGTCCCTCGTCCATCCCCGACGCTGACGCCTTGGAAGCGATCAGGAAGCTTCGCCAGGACCTGATTGCGGCGGCTCGGGATCTTGACGCGCTCGGACCTGACGCTGCGCAGGCACTCGTGTCCGTCCAGGAGGCGCGATTCCACGAACGCCGACTGGCCCTGCGCAGGCGCCAGGCCGACCAGGGCGGTGGATCCCAGCCGGCCGAGATCGGGCCGGCGGCAGCGGCGGAGATGCTCGCTTCCGGCACGCTCGCCCTGGCGTTCGCCGCCGGCGTCGAGAGCGTCTACGTCCTCCTTGTCGACCACGAGGTGGGTATCCAGGTCTTCCCAGTCGAGGGGGATCTCCGACGGATAGAGGACCGGGCGCGCGAGATCGTCCGGGGTCTCGATCCTTACGGGGCGATCCATGCGCGACAAGAGCTCGACAGGAACGTCGACGAGCTCAGCCGATCTCTCCTCGGTCCCCTCGGCGACCGGGTCGACGCGTTTCATCGTCTCGTGATCGTCGCCGACGGACCCCTCGAAGAGCTGCCGTTCGAGGTCCTCCGCGATCCCCGCAGCGGACAACGCCTAGTCGCCAGCCACGAGATCGCCTACCTGCCGTCGTTCTCCGTCCTCGCCGCGGCCCGAGCTCGGACTTGTTCTTTGCCCGAGCATGGTTTGTTCGCTCTGGGAGATTCGATCTTCGGCGCGAGCGACGAGCGATGGAGCGGGGCCGACGATCCGCGCCACGACGACGAGGCTCTGTTGTTCCAGCGGTTGCCGGCCAGCGCCGTGGAGGTTGAGAACATCGCCGGTATCTATGGGGACGACGCCACCGTCGTCCTCGGCGGTGACGCGACCCGCGAGCGCTTTCTCGCCGAGGCTCGGCGGCACCGCACCCTCCACGTCGCGTCCCACGCCCGCAGCGATCGGCAGGCGCCCGAGCGCTCCCGGATCGCCCTCTCGTGCCTTGACGCCGAAGGCCGCGTCCCCGCGACCTGCGACCTCTACTTCGAAGACGTGGCGGCCCTCGACCTCTGCGGCCAGGTCGTGGTGCTCAGCGCCTGCGACACTGCCGGCGGCCGTCCGCTGCCGGGCGAGGGCATCCTCGGATTGCCGTGGGCTTTCCTCCGCGCCGGCGCCGGGGCCGTGGTCGCCAGCCGCTGGCGGGTCGCCGACGAGCCGACGGCCATGCTGATGATTACGTTCCACCGCCACCTGCGCGCTGGCGCGGGCCCGGCCGCCGCCCTGCGCCAGGCCAAGCTCGAGCTCATCGCGGCCGGCCGCCGACCGTCCGATTGGGCCGCCCTCGTGCTCCTCGGCGACTGGCGGAGTGCACCGTCTGCCTCGAGCTTCTCTTCGCCGTCCTCAACCTTCTCTTCGCTGTCGGGTCCAATCCAATGACCGCGGTCCACAATCCACGATCCGAAGAACGCGAAGGAGAAAACCCATGACGACCAAAGACGACTGCGACGACTCCGGCAGCGATCCCAAGACCGGCGGCTTCGACAAGCCCGGCGCTGGAAAAGACGACCAGGACGACTCCGGCAGCGATCCCAAGACCGGCGGCTTCGACAAGCCGGCAAGCGGACGCCGGCCGAAGTGATGGACACCCCCCTGCGAGCCCTGGGGGTCGACGCCACCACCGGCCGGCCCCTCGAGCCCGTGCCGGCGGCCGTGGCGCGGCGCCGGGCCGAGCGGCTGCTGCGCCGCGCCCGGCCCCCGCGCTACGGCGTCGCCGGCGGCGACCTGGCGAGCGCCGGCTGGGGCGTGGTCTTCGCCGAGGGCGTCGACGCCGACGCCGACGCGCGCGACGCCCTCGGCCCGCTCCTCGAACGACGCCGCCGGCAGGCCGGCGACCGCTACCGCGAGCTCACCTACCGGCCCGGCGAGGGCGCCGCCGCATTCCGCAGCCGATTGCGCGCCGGCCACGGACGCGTCGACCCGCGGCAGGTGCCCTGGTACCTGCTGCTGGTCGGCGATCCCGAAGAGCTCCCCCACGGCTTCGAGCTCGACCTCGACGTGCCCCACGCCGTCGGACGCCTCGCGGCGGACGACGCCGACGACCTCGCCGCCTACGCGCGCCGCGTGATCGAGGCCGAGGACCGGCCGCCGCACCGCGCGCCGCGCGCCGCCGTCTTCGCGCCGACCCACCCGGACGACCCGGCGACGGCCGCCTGCGCCGAGCACCTCGCACGTCCTCTGGCGGACATCGCGGGGCCGGACGCGGGCGTCCTGATCGGCGATGGGGCGACCCGCGCCGCCCTCCTGGAGTTGATCGCCGGCGGCCCGGACCTCCTCGTCGTCGCCGGGCATTCCGCTTCCTACCCGCGAAACCACCGCTGCCAGCGCGAACGGCAGGGAGCCCTCATCTGCGCCGACTGGCCGGGATCCGAGCGCTGGCCGCGGGCGATCCCGCCGGCGCACACCGTCGCCGCGGAGGACCTCCCGACCGGCGCCCTGGACGGCGGCGTGGCCGTGCTCTTCGGCTGCCACACCGCCGGCACGCCGCGCCGCGAATTCTACGATGGCCACCGCCGCAAGGACGCCCGCGCCCTGACGTCGCGTCCGTTCGTCGCCGCCCTGCCCCGCCGGCTCCTGGGCCGCGAGGGCGGCGCTCTGGCGGTGGTGGGTCACGTCGGCCGTGCCTTCGAGGCGTCTTTCTTCTGGCGCGGCGCGCGTCAGAGCGGACCCTTCGAGGACGCCGTCCGCGCCCTGCTCGACGGCCGCCGCCTGGGCGAGGCCCTCGACGGTTTCGGCCAGCGCTTCGCCGACGTGGCCGTGACCTGGGCGCGGTCGCGCATGGACCCGGAAGCCGAGGAGCCGGATCCTCTGGGCCTCTGGGTCGCCTTCCACGACGCCCGCAGTTGGTCGCTCCTGGGCAACCCGGCCGTGCGCCTGCCGGCGTGCGCGGAGCTGGCGGAACGATGAGCCGCCGCCTCGCCCTGGCGATCGGCATCGACCGTTACCCGGGCTTCGGCCCCGAGTCGCAGCTCGCCGGCGCGGTGCGCGACGCGCGGACGATGGCCGGCGTCCTCGTCGAGCGCCACGGCTTCGCGCCCGCCGACGTCCTCGTCCTGACCGACGAGCAGGCCACCCGCCGCGCCGTCCTGGACGCCCTGGCGGACCTGCGCCTGCGCGCCGGTGGCGGCGACCACGTCGTCGTCTTCTTCTCCGGCCACGGCTCGCAGATGACCGACCGTGAAGGCGACGAAGGCGACGGTCTCGACGAGACCCTGGTGCCCTACGACAGCGGCCGCGACGACGCCGACAATCGCGACGTGACCGACGACGAGATCAACGAGTGGGCGTCGCGCGTCCTCGAGGTGACGCCGCACGTGACGCTGATCTTCGACTGTTGCCACGGCGGGACGCTGCAGCGTCCCCCCTGGCGGGTGAAGCGGGTGCCGCCGGACCTGCGTCCGATCGCGGAGCTGCCGCCCTCGCCGGTGCCGCGCCGGCGCGACGTCGAGGCGGGTCCGCGTCCGCTGGTGGCCACCGCCTGCCGCGACCACGAGGTCGCCGTCGAGCTGCCGCCGTCGATCGCGGGCGTGGCGCGGGGCGCGTTCAGCTTCCATTTCATCGCGGCGCTCAGGCAAGCGTCGCCGGGCGAGACTTGGCGGGAGCTCTTCGAGCGGACGATGCGAGCTCTCGCCGCCGATCCCCTCGATCAGCACCCGCAGCTCTCGGGCGACGGGCTCGACGAGGCCGTCTTCGGCGGCGCCCGCCGCGGCGCCCGAGGCCACGGCGTCGGACGCCGCCTGCTCGCCGTGGCCGGCCGTCCCGACGCGTACGGCCTGACGATGAAGCTCTTCCGTCGTCGCCGCGGCGCTTGGCGACGCGCCAGCCCGCCGTCGTTCGTAGCGGGCGACCGCTTGCGCGTCGACATGAGCCATGGCCACGCGCGAGCGCTCTTCGTCTACTTGTTGGACGTCGGCCTCACGGACACCGTCACCTTGCTCTTCCCCGACGTCGACGGCCACGAAGCGCTCGACGACGGAGCGATCCTCACCGTCGGCGCCCGCCGCGGCGACGCCCTGGAGCTTTTCGTGCCGGACGACCTTCCGCAGGAGCGGGGCGGGGGCGTCGGCCACCTGCTCCTGGTCGCGTCCGAGGGTCGGCTATCGACGGCGCGGCTGCTTTCCGGCTCCGTCGAGGCCTTGACCGACTCGGACCTCTCCGTCATCGCCATCCCATACCGATTGCGTCGGTCCTGAGCGTGCCGATTTGTGGTGCAGCCGTCCCGGCTGCATCCGGAGCAGGCGGGACGCCTGCACCACAACGAGTCCCAAACCAACGGCGAGGCTCTCAACCTTTCGGCCCGAGTCGGGTCTCATTCGGTCAAGGCGGTCATCGGGACCGTACGACCAACCGAACCTGTAGGAGAGACGACCATGGCACGACGCTGCACGGAACGCTATCTCGGCAACTCCAAGTCAAAAGAGGTCCACGACCAGGACAACGAGCAGACTCAATGTCAATTCAGCGAAATCAAGACGGAGCACGTCGTGTGCTTCGCGACGCTGCAAGCCGCCTTGAACGCGGGCTACGACCGCTGCCACTGGTGTCTGGGCGGATCCAAGCGATGAGCAGGGTCCGGTCGTGGGTGCTCGTCGGAGCCGCCGTCCTGACGGCGGCGGCTCCGCCGGTCCTCGCCCATCCGGGACGCACGGACTCGTCCGGCTGCCACACGTGTCGCACCAACTGCGAGAAATGGGGGCTCCGGACCGGTCAGTATCACTGCCACGGAGGCGGGACACGATCCGGAACCTCGCGGACGACGTCCCCTCCACCATCACCATCCCCACCCCCGCCGTCTCCACCGCCATTGAGTCGAGTGAGGGTGCTGAGTCAGGACGAGCTGGTCGACGGAGCCGTTCCCGAGAATTCCACCGTCCTGCTGCGCGAGGACGTGGCGGGTCAACGAATCTGGATCGACGTGATGGCCGTCATCGACGGCGACACCTTCGTCGCACGCCGGGGCGACCGTCTCTATCTGATGAGCCTCCGCGACATCGAGGCTCCCGAGCTCGAACAGCCATTCGGCGACGCCGCGCGGCAGCGCCTGGCCGAGCTCGTCGACGGCCGCCGAATCGTGGTGCGTCCGGCGAGCGAAGAGAGTTGCGTGTTCACCGTCCACGCCGAGACGGCCGACAGGCAAGACGTGTCGGAGAGGCTGTTGACGGAGGGCTTCGCGTGGGCCACGGCGTCGGCCTCTGAGCAGTGGCGTCGTCTCGAGCAGAGCACACGCGTCCAGAGAGCGGGGTTGTGGCAAAGCTCGGCGCCCGAGCCGCCCTGGGAGTTCCGGCGACGAGCGGGAGGTGAATCAGGCCAGCGTCATTGAAGTGGGCGAATTCCATGGACTCGGCCACAATAGCTTCGGCTTCGGCAAAGCAGCAGATGTCAAGACCCCCCAGGCTCAGGCGGGCGGGCGGACCGGGGGCGCCTCTTGCTCAGGTCGGGCGGTCACCTCCCCGGAGCTTGGGACGGGAGGATTGCGTGCCTGAGGATGCCCGGCCCAAGCGTCTGCGCGTCTTCCTGAGCTACAGCCACGACTCGGCCGAACACGCCGAGCGCGTGCTGGCCCTCGCTGACCGTCTGCGCAGTGATGGCCTCGACGCCTGGATCGACCAATACGAGCCGGAGCCCGAAGACGGCTGGCCGCGTTGGATGGTAGACCAGATCGAGAAGGCCGACCGCGTCCTGGCGGTTTGTACGGAGACCTATCGCCGACGCTTGGACGGCAAGGAGACGGAGGGCGGGCTCGGTGTCGACTGGGAGGGCGCAATCCTCACCGATGCGATCTACAGACGGCGCCGGACGTTCGTGGTGCCGGTGGTCTTCGAGGAGGCCGATGCGGAGCACATCCCGGTGCCGTTGCGGCGATCAGGCCGCCCTGGACGCGGGCTACGACCGCTGCCATTGGTGTCTCTGCGGATCCAGGCGATGAGGATTCCCGGCGTGCTGACCGCCGGTCTCAGCCCGACGTCATGTACCTGATGCGTCCACCTTCTTGAGGCGTCTTTCCAGCTCAGCACGGGATACGGTGGGCTGCCCTCGTCGTTCTGCGACCAGATCCCAGAACTTCTGGCTGCTTCCAAGCTGCTGCTGTTCCTCATCAAGACCGATCACCAGCGCAACAGGTTTGCCATTGCGCGTCACCACGATCCGTTCCTGCTGAGCGTCGGCGACGCAGCTCTCGAGTCGTGCCTGACTTAGCTCCACGCTCTTCAAAGGACTTCCTCCGTCGTCTTGTGGGGCGGCTTGTGCCGGATGGCCCGGATCATCACTGTCGGCTCCGATTCGTCGACGTCGTAGAAGACACGGTACTCTCCGACTCGCAGCTCCCAAACCGGCTCCTGACGTTCCCAGGGCGTTTGAAGTCCTGGAATAGGCTTCTTGTTCCGCGTCTCCCGATTTGGTTCGTGAACGAGCTGCTTTTCGATCGAGTCAAGAAGCCTCTTGCGATCATAGGCTCGAAGACCCGCCAGATCCTTGGCGACACCGGCGGCGTACTCGATGATGTACATGCCGTGGTGGTCGCTCCGGGTCGTCCAGCCTGGCGCCGGACCGCTCGGCGCCGGCACCCTTAGTCTAGCTCCTAGGACGAATCCGTGCAAGCTCGGCCGCCATGAGTGGCTCTCGAGGCAACTCCTTCAACCTTTCGCCGCCACTCGGAAGACGATGGAGTCACCAGACCCGTCGGCACGATCGGTGCCTGAGCTTTGACGTCCTCCTGAGAGGCCGAATCGGTTTCCGATCCGGCCTCCTGGAAATCCGAGGAAGGCCAATCGGTCTCCGAGCCGCCCTCCTGGAAATCCGAGGAAGGCCAATCGGTCTCCGAGCCGCCCTTCCGGAAGTTCGAGGAGGGCCGATCGGCTCCTGTTCGGGGCTCCTCGAAGTTCGAGGAGGACCAACCGGCTCAAGTTCGGGGCTCCTCGAAATCCGAGGAGGACCAATCGGTTTCCGACCGGGGCTCCTCGAAGCCCGGGGAGGGTCGCTCGGCTTCCGATCCGAGCTCCTGGGAATCCGAGGAGGGCGAATCGGATTCCGATCCGGGCTCCCGGCAATCTCAGGAGGGCCACTCGGTTCCCGATCGGGGCCGTCCGAAAACTCCGGAGGGTCACCCGGCCGCCGATTCGACCTCCCCAAAACGTTCGGAGGGCCGTTCGGCCATCGATCGGTATTACCGGCGCGACCGGGCAGGCGTCGGGCAAATCCGCGATGGGTTCCCGTAAACCGTTCGTCCCCAACAGTTTAGCCGCTGGGCCGGAAGGACGAGACAACCCGCCGTCCAACCGACCACCCGGTCGGTTACGAAAAATCCCGGACGTTTTTTCGCGCCCGGGCTCCCCTGTGTATGGTGTGCGAAACCCGCCCGGCGAAGCCGGGCACAACCGAAAGGAGGACTGCCATGGCAGCCCAACTCTCCAAAGAGGTCACCGATCGACTGCGAGCATGCCTGTTCGTGCTCGCCGCCTTCGTCACCGAAGGCGCGACGGTGGCCGCCGACATGCTGGGCATCGCCCAGCCCCATCTCAAGGCGCAGGACCCGGAGCCCGGGTTCCTATCCGTCTTCAACGCGCTGGGCCGCACCCTGAAGGCCGCGATCGACAACCTCGTCGCCGCCGACACGACGCTTTACGCCGCGGCGGCGCTGGAGTCGGCCCTGCGCAAGCAGTACCGGGAACTAACCGGCAGGATCGGCATCCAGATCGTGGCGTTGCGCCGCACGGTGATCGGCCAATTCGTGGCGCCGGACCTGGAAGGCCTCGGCCTCCAGCCCCTCGACGCCCGCGACTCGATCACCATCATGCGCCGGGCCAAGTTGATCCTCGAACGCTTCAAGGCCGAGCTCCTGCCGGCGTTGCTCGGCGCGCCGCTCTTCGCCGAAGCGGTCGACGTCGGCAAGTACGTGGACGAGATCCGCGCGGCCGCCGAGGAGGTCGAGGCTCTCAACGGTCAGATCAACGAGGCCAAGCGCCGCGCCTCCAAGGCGCGGGTCGTCAAGAACCAGGTCATGGGGGAGTACGACAAGCTC
>DASWIG010000670.1:0-7443 GCA_036397835.1 Thermoanaerobaculia bacterium | reverse complement strand
CTCGAGGATGCCGCGCTTGATTCCCTGGAGCTCGTCGCCCGCTCCCGGCAGCAGCAACAGCACGACGAAGTCGACCATCTCGGCCACCACCACCTCGGCCTGGCCCACCCCCACCGTCTCCACGAGCACCACGTCGTAGCCCGCCGCCTCGCAGACCAGCATCGTCTCGCGGGTGCGGCGGGCGACGCCGCCGAGGGTGCGTCCGGCGGGCGACGGACGCACGAAGGCGCGCTCGTGGACGGCGAGCCCCGCCATGCGCGTCTTGTCGCCGAGGATGCTGCCGCCTGACACCGCGCTCGAGGGGTCGACCGCCAGCACCGCCACCCGGTGCCCGGCGCCGGCGAGGCGTAGACCGAGGCTCTCGATGAACGTCGACTTGCCCGCCCCCGGCACGCCGGTGATCCCCACCCGGCGCGCGCCGCCGGTGCGCGGCAGCAGCCGCACCAGGAGCTCCTGGGCCTTCTCCTGGTGGTCGGGGCGGACGCTTTCGACGAGGGTGATCGCCCGCGCCAGCACCGTCCGGTCGCCCGCCGCCACGCCGCGCTCGTACTCGTCGAGCGTCAGCTCGCGGCGTCGGGGTCGGGCTCGGCTGGTCACGCCGTCATTCTAGCGGCGCGAGGAGCCCTTCCCGCTCCAGGCACGCGAAGAGGACGTCCGCCAGACGCCGGCTGCCCTCCTCGGTGAGGTGGATGCCGTCGGCCATCATCGCCGCATCGAGCTCGACCCGCGGCAGGGCCGCGAAGCTCCGCTCGAGGTCGCAGAGGGCGGCGCCCGCCGACGCCGCCACCTCGCGCACGGCCTCGGCGTAGGCGCGGTGGAGCGGCACGACCTCGGAGAGGTCGCGCGCCCAGCGCGCCGCCAGGTACTCGGGCTCCGCGCCCTCGCGGATCGACGTGGGGGCCGTCAACAGCAGCGGCCGGACGCCCGCCGCGCGCGCCTCGCCGACCATGGCGCGCAAGTTGGCGCGGAAGGCCGCGAGCGAGACCCGGTTCGGCCACGCGGCGCGGTGGGCCCCCAGCGCCACCACCGCCTTGGTGGCGAGCTGCACCACGCGCAGACGACTCCAGCGGCTCGAGAAGACGCCCTTGATCCGCGCCACGGTCGCGTCGTCGACGCCGAAGCCCATCCAATGGTCGTTCCAGCCGTAGTAGATCGTCACCACCCGCGGCGTCAGGGCCACCACGTCGCGCGCGAGCTGGCGCCGGCCCTGGAACGTCGTCCAGCCGGCGACGCCGAGGTTGCCGTAGCGCAGCTCGCGGCCCCGCCGCTCCTCTACCAGCCGCGCCAGCTCGCGGTCATAGCTGCCGAACTGGGTGCAGGAATCGCCCATGAAGACGATCTCGGGGCGCTCCGCGGCCAGCCGCCGCAGCTTCTGGGGGTAGTCCCTGGTCACCCAGAAGAGCTCGTCGTCCTCGCGGAAGGCCTCCTTCAGCAGCTCCGGCTCGGGCTTGCCGAACTCGATCTCCTCGGGGTAGAGCACGTAGGAGAACCCGACCAGACGCAGGCCGACCTCGACCACGCCGAGGAAGAAGGCGACCGAGCCCAGGAACAGCCCCAAGTTGCCGAACGCGCGCCGCCAACGACGGCTCATGGCGGCTCCCGGTCCAGGGCCTGCGGCCGCAGCGGACGCTCCTGCTCCTCCTCCAGCCGGCGCGCGGTCTCGGCGTCGCGGCGCCGCGCCTCGGCGAGGGCGGCGCGCGCGGCGTCCGCGCGTCCGCGCGCGCGCTCCACGAACGCCAGGGCGCAGAAGTATGCCGCCGACGTCTCGCCCAGCTCGCCGGCCCGCGTCACCTTCGCCGCCGCGTCGTCCACCAGGCCGGCGCGCAGCTCGAGCAGCGCGGCGTTGACGAGCGAGGGCGGGTAGTCCGCCGCCAGGAAGAGCGCCGTCGAGTAGGAGTAATAGGCGCGCTTGGCGCGTCCGAGACGGTCGAAGGCCACGCCCACGTTGTTCCAGATCCGCGGCTCGTCGGGCAGCAGGGCCGCGGCCTCGCGGAACTCTCGGAGCGCCTCCATCGGCGCGCCGGCCGCCAGGGACGCGGTGCCGAGCTGGAAATGCGCCGCGGCGTCGCTCGCATCGAGGTCGACGCTGCGCCGCGCGTCGGCCACGGCGGCCTCCAGGCGGCCCTTCTCGAGGTGGGCGATCGAGCGGAAGAAGAAGTCGCGGGCGTGGCTCTCGGGCGCGATCCCCAGCCAGTTGACGAGCGACGCGAGGGCCACCGCCGCCGCCGCGGCCACGCCCTGGCCGAGCCGGCGCCAGCGCCGCGCGCGCGCCGCGTCGCCGAGCGCCGCCGCGCCGCCGCCGGCGAGCACGGCCAGCGCCGGCCACAGCGGCAGACGGTAGCGCGCGTTGACGAAGAAGGCCACCACGCCGGCGGCGAAGAGCACGGCGAAGACCACGATCCACCGCAGCAGCTCACGGTCGCCGCGGCGCCAGGCCAGCCGCGCGCCGAGCGGCGCCAGGGCGAGCAACAGCCACCAGCGCACCGGCAGGACGCGCAGCGTCGCCGACTCGTGCTGGCGCACGAAGGCGTAGCTCTTGTTGTTGGGGATCTCGCGGTCCCACACCATGAACCAGACCTTGCGCGCCATCAGCGCGAGCCAGGCGCCGGGATCGGCGCGGACCTCGTCGAACGTGCGCCGGAGCCAGAAGCGCGAGATCCCTTCGGAGGGCGCGCCGGCGCCCGTCTCCTCGTGGTAGACCTCGGCGGCGAAGACCTGCACCGAGTCGCGGTACTCGTCGCCGTAGGTCACGTGACGGTCCTGGCGCGGCACCATGCCGTCGGCGCCGCGCTCGTTGCCGAGGTAGAGGTTGACGCCGCCGGAGCCGCCGAGCCACTGGAAGCGCCCGGAATAGCGCCCCTGGAGGAGCCCGAAGACGAAGAGCGCCGCCACCGCGCCGGCGAGCGCCGCGGCGACGCACCGCGTCCACTTCGGGCGTCGCGCCAGCAGCGGATACGCCGCGAGGACGACGAGGACGTTGGGACGCGCCTGGGCGGCGAGGCCCGTCCACAAGCCGGCGCCGCCCCACCGCAAGGGACGGTCGCCGAGGCGGCTCACGAGCAGGAGCTGGACGGCGGCGAGGAAGGTGAAGAGGGCGGCGATCAGCAGCTCGCCCTCGAAGAAGAGCGGCGGCCCGGCGAGCAGGTAGAGGGCGCCGGCCCAGGCTCCGGCGTCGGCGCGGCGGAAGAGTCGCATGGCGAGCTCGGCCACGACCAGGGCCGTCGCCACCCCCAGCAGGTGCTGCGCGGCGAGCGCCAGCGCCGTCCCGCCGCCGAGCTTGTAGAAGGCGGCGAGGAAGAACGGGTAGAGCAGCGGACGGAAGCCGGGGTTGACGTCGGCGATCGGCCGTCCCTCGGCGAGCCCGCGCGCCACCGCGTCGTAGTACTTCTCGTCGAGGATGGGGACGCCGAAAAACGCCGAGGCGGCGTGCTCGGTGAAGTAGACCGCGCGGATCGTCAGCCCGAGCGCGGCGAGCCAGAAGAAGACACGCCGTCGTCGGGCGGGAGACGGGCCGTTGGGTGCGGGCGAGCTCACGGATCGGGCACGGATCGCGGCATTGGCCGCGCTCGGCTCGGGGATCATACCTGGACGGCGAGACTGAGCAGCTTGGACTGTTGCGAGCCACGGATGGGCTCCTCACATCAGGAATCGGAGCTCGCACGTCAGCTCGCGGCGCAGCTTCTTCATGGCCAGGAAGGTGCGGGTCTTGATCGTGCCCAGGGGCACGCCGGTGCGTTCGGCCACCTCTTTCTGCGTCCAGCCGTGGTAGAAGGCCAGCTCCAGGGCCAGGCGCTGGGGCGCCGGCAAGCGCCCGAGGGCGCGGCGCACGCGCACCGCGCGTTCCTGGCTCAGGACCTCGCCGAAGCCCTCGGGCTGGCGCGGCGGCGCGTCCTCGTGCTGGTACTCCTCCGCCAGGTGGTCGATGCGGTGCAGCTTGCGCAGGCGGTCGAGGCTGCGGCTGCGGGTGATCAGCACCAGCCAGGAGGAGACCGAGGCGCGCACCGCGTCGTAGTGACGGGCCTTTCTCCACACGTAGAGGAAGACTTCCTGCGTCACGTCCTCGGCCTCGTCGGCGTCGTGGAGGATCCGCACCGCCAGCGCCGACAGCAGGTTCGAGTAGCGGCGGTACAGCTCCGACAAGGCGTCGTTGCGGCCGCGGGCGATGTCGGCGACCAGGTCGACGTCCGTCACCCCGTCGACTTTTCCCAGTTTCGGGTGCGACGTGACCCGCGTGGGCCGAGCCTTGCCAGACCGAGTCGCGCCAGGTTCTTGAAGCGCGGCTAGCGTCATCTTGGTCTCCTCCTCGTGCATCCCGTTCGGCGGTCCTTGCTGGTGGCCGTCAAGACCTGTTTCCGAGCGACGCCGGTATAGGAGCAAGCCATGTGCCAGTCGTGAGGCTTCTGGGACATGAAGCCGCCATTCGAGTCCGAGTCGCCGTAAAGGGCATTGACGACGGCGGATCGTCCTGCCAGGCGCGGCGGATCGCGGCCCGAATGGGCCGCCGCGGGCGGGACTCGTCCTCCGGGGAGGACAAGCAGCTTGACAGGTGGTGTCGAACGACTTGACAGGTCCGACGGATCTGCCGCCTCAGTCTTCGGCGTTCAGGCCCAGGCGCTCGACCTTCATCGCCAGGCCCTGGCGGGAGATGCCGAGCAGGCGTGCGGCCTGGCTGCGGTTGCCGCCGGTGCGCTCGAGGGCGGCGCGGATCAGCCGCCGCTCGAGGGCCGCGGTGCGTTCGCCGAGATCGAGGCCCTCCCCCTCGACGCGCTCCTCGCGCGTGGCGCTCGCCAGGTGCGCCGAGAGCAGCGGCAGGTCGACGGCCTCGCCGTCGTGGCAGGCGAAGACCAGACGGCGGACCTCGTGGACCAGCTCGCGCACGTTGCCCGGCCACGGGTGCTCGGTCAGCGCGCGCAGCGCCCGCAGGGTGATGCCGCGCACGTGGCGGCCGCTTTCCCCCGCGATGCGGCGCAGGAAGTGCTCGATGAGCTGGGGCACGTCCTCGCCGCGCTCGCGCAACGGCGGCACCCGCACTACGTAGCCCGCCAGGCGGTAATAGAGGTCGCGGCGGAAGTGGCCGGCCGCCGCCAGCTCGAGCAGGTCGGCGTTGGTCGCCGCCACGATCCGCACGTCCACCGGCGTGGGCTTGCCGCCCACCGGCGCGATCTCGCCCTCCTCGAGCACGCGCAGGAGCTTGGCCTGCAGCGGCAGCGGCATGTCGCCGATCTCGTCGAGCACCAGCGTGCCGCCCTCGGCGAGCTGGAAGCGGCCCAGCCGCTCCGACACGCCGGTGGCCACTCCCTTGCGGATGCCGAAGAGCTCGGACTCGAGCAGGTCCGCCGGGATCGCCGCGCAGTTGATCGCCACCAGCGGACCCTCGCGGCGCGGCGAGGAGAGGTGGAGGATGCGCGCCACGTGCTCCTTGCCCACGCCGGTCTCCCCGAGCACGAGCACCGGGAACGATCCCTGGCTCGCGGTCTCGAGCTCGCGGTACATGGCCAGCGCCGGCGGCGAGGAGCCCACCACGTGGCCTTCCGGAAAGGCCAGGTCCGGCGCCGCGGCGTCCGTGAGCCCGGCGGCGGGCCGGGTCAGGCGGCCGCCGCCGGCGAGCAGGACCGCCGCCAGCAGCGAGCGCAGCAACGGCCCTGAACGTTCCATGTGCTCGAAGCGTCCCACCACGACCAGCACCTCGAGCGCGTCGTGCTCGCGGGCCAGGCACCAGGCCAGCGGCGCCGGCTCGTCGCTGAAGCCGATCTGGAAAGGCCGGCCGGCCGCTGCGTCGCCGCGCCCCCCGCCGTCCTCCGGCGTGATCTCGACGACCGCTTCGAGGAGGCGCTCGTAGCCCGCCGCGCCCTCCTCGCCCCAGGCCGCCCGCACCACCGGCTGGTCCGGCGGCCGCAGCTCGCACAGGAGCGCCCCGGCGGCGGGAAGGCCGCGCACCACGCCGCCGAGGGCGCGCGAGAGGGCGGCCTCGCCGCCGTCGTGGAGGGCGCCGAGGAAAGCGTCGAGCAGCTCGAGCCAGGAGCCCTCGCCGTGCGGCCGCGCCACTTCGGTCTCGGCGTCCGGCGCCTCGACGGCGCCGGACGGCGGGCGGGAGGCGACGACGAAGGCCATGGCGGCCTCCTCGTCCTCGATCTCGGTCAGCCGCAGCTCGATTGAGCCGACGGCGATCCCGTCGCCCGCGGCGAGCTCGGCCGCGGCGGCCCGCGCGCCGTTGACGAAGGTGCCGTTCTTGCTCCCGAGGTCGGCGAGGCGCACGCCCTTCGGCCCGACGGTGACCAGGGCGTGGTGCCGCGAGACGCCCGGCGCCCGGAGGACGACGTCGTTGGCCGGCAGGGAGCCGATGCGGTTCTCGCCGTGGACGAGCAGGAACGTCCGCTGGCGGCCGGCGATCTCGCCGGTCAGCCGGAAACGCGACTCGAGGTGGACGAGGTTCGATTCCGCCATTCAACGAAAGAGAGCCGGCGTCCGGAGCGTCGCGGCGGCGCTCGCGAACCGGGATGCCAGAGTCTCTCAGCGATCCTTGGAGGTCGACCGATCTGACCTGATCCGGCCAGCCTACCCCAGGCGGCTCATCTCGACAATGGCGAACGCGGAGAAGACCGACCCCGTCCCCGCGGACGACGGCGACGCCGCGCCCGGTGACGCCACCGAAACGCTCTCCATGTCGCCGTCCGGGCGAGCGCGGCGGCCTGGCCGCGTCGAGCTCGCCGCGGTGGTCATCGGCGGCGACAACGAGGACTGGACGGAGCTCGACCTCGGTCGGCGCCTGCTCGAGGCCCGTCACCTGGAGCTGGCCGGACGCCTTCAAGAGGCCCTGGCGACTTTGCGGGCGGTGGCGGAAGTCGCCGCGAGTCAGACTTTCAAAGCGCTCGAGCTCGAGGCGTGCGCTGCCGCCTGCGCGCGCGCCGCGGAAAGCGTGAAATGTTTCGAACAGGTCCGCCGGGAACCCCACGGCCTCGGCTTCGCGCTGCTCGTAAGGCGGATCGATGAAATCTGAAGATGAACAAAGCAGAATGATAGGTTCCGGCTGCTCTCGGTATTCAGCCCTGCGCTCGGTGAAAGCATCAGATGAACATCGACACCGTTCGCGACCTCTGTGATGCACCTTCTTGTACGGACCCCGAAGCCTAGGACTCGACGATGTGGCCGTAGCCGTTCCAGCCGGCACTGACGAGGCCGCGCCTCGCTTTCGCGAGGCCCGGACAGGGTCACGTCTTCGTTGCGTATTTTTCGTTGCGCCTATATCTCGTTGTCGCCTTCCATGATAGGCAGGCTGGCTTCTTCAAGCAATGAGCGACAGTATTCTAACGAGGCTCCGCCTCAGACCGACGAGCGTGTACGCTTTTCACTTCGGAGTGAGCTGGAAGAAGCGCAACAAGCTCCAAGAGAGCACGGATGCCGAAGCACTTCGCCCGTTCACCAAAGACAGACGCTCGCCGCTTG
>DASWIG010000669.1:0-3300 GCA_036397835.1 Thermoanaerobaculia bacterium | reverse complement strand
GTTCTCGACGTCGAGCTTCAAGCGGGTGATGGCCGGGATGGTGTCGAAGTCGGGATCGTCCTCGGGGACGATCGCGGCGCCGCCGCCCTCCGGATCGTGGAGGTCCTTGCGCAGCCTGGCGAGCAGCTCGTCGAGGTCGATCTCGAATCCTGCCATGGTGGTCTCCGTTGCCCGAAACCCTCACCCCCCACCCCTCTCCCAGGGGGAGAGGGGCCGGACGTCCGACATCTTACTCCCCTCTCCCCTTGGGAGAGGGGCCGGGGGTGAGGGTTTCGGCTTCATGATGACGACGGCCACCGCCAGCACCCGCCAGGTCGATGCCGAGCTCGCGGCAGGCCGCCGGCAGCACTACCTCGGCCTTGGCCGCGAGCACCTCGAGGCCGGGGTAGCAGACCCGCGCGCCCGCCGGGTCGATCGAGAGCATCGGCACCTTGCCGAAAATGCCGTGCTGGAGGAAGGTCTCGGTCACGCCCACCGCGAACGAGGTGCCGACGAAGAGCCCCAGGCTCATGGTGGCCGCCGCCTCCTGCACGCGCTCCCACTGGTAGTCCTCGTGCTCATTGTAATACTCGTCGAACCACAGCACGTGCTGGCGCAGCACGTCGCCGCAGGCGGGGCAGCGGGGGACGAGCTCGAGCGACGGCGAGGCGAGGAAGGGCGCGACGTCGAAGTCGCCCCGCGGCAGCGAGCCGCGGGGCGAGCCGTGGACGCAGCCGTGGCGCGGGCAGCGCACCCGGTCGGCGGTGCCGTGCACTTTCACCATCTCGCGCGAGCCGGCGGCCTCGTGCAGGGTGTCGATGTTCTGGGTCACCAGCAGGAAGCGTCCGCCGCGGGCGAGCTGCCAGCGCTCGATCGCGGCCAGGGCCAGGTGGGCCGGGTTGGGCGCCGCGCCGAGCACCATGTCGAAGCGCGTCATGTACCAGCGCCAGCTCTCCACCGGGTCCTGGCGGAAGAAGCGGTAGGTGGCCAGCTCGGTCAGGTCGCGCTTCCACACCGCGCCCGGATCGCTGCCGCGGAAGGTCGGGATGCCGCTCGCCAGGCTGATGCCGGCGCCGGTGACCACCACCACGTAGCCGCGGGAGAGCGGCTCGAGGGCCTCTGCGAGCTGGCGGACGCTGGGATCCATGCGCGGTCTCCTCGGGCCTCCCCTCAGGCGCCGCAGACGAACTGGCTCGCCTTGCCGACGAGGTTTCGGAAGCGCTGGCGGTCGCCGCTCTGCACCGCCGCGACGAGCTGGTCGAGGGCCTCGCGGGCGGCCCGGTAGACGTCGCCGCGGTGCGGGTTCAGGCTCTGGATGTCGAAGTAGAGGTCGGGGTCTTCCTGGAGCACCGAGCGGGCGGTGGAGAGCTGCCGGTTGTAGGTCGTGGAGGCGCAGGCGGCGAGCTCCTCGGCGCCGAGCCCCGAGCTCGTGAGGGCGCAGCCGAAGAACATGCCGGAGAAGTGCGCCAGCCCGAGCAGCCAGCCCATCAGACGGTCGTGGTGGTCGAAGGGCACCGACACGACGTGGGTGTTGGGGTAGCGCAGCCAGCTCTCGATCGTCTGCTTCTCGTCCTGCGGGTCGCGGTGGCAGGCGAGCACGAAGGTCAGCGTCTCGTAGTGCGACTTGCCCGGGCCGAACATGGGATGGAGGGAGGAGACGCGCACGCCGAGGTCGAGGCCGCGCGCGATCACGTCCTGCAGGTGGTCTTTGATCGAAGCGATCTCGATCACCAGGCCGCGCGGCCGCGCCGCCACCACCTCGGCGAGCACGGCGGGCATGACGCCCAGGGGCACGGTGACGAGGATGGCGTCGTAAGGGTCGAGGTCGGCGATGTCGGAGAAGCGGCCGAAGCGCCCGCCGGCGGCGGGCAGGGGGATCATCGCCGGGTCGACGACGTCGACGCGGTGGCCGACGCGGCGGGCGAAGCCCTGGAACCAGCCGCCCATGTTGCCGGCGCCGCCCACCAGCAGCATGCGGCCGCCGGCGGTCGAGCGCATCTCCGCGGCCATCTGGTGCTGGCGCTCGATGGAGCCGCGCATCACGGCGCTGAAGATCGCCTCCATCACCTGCTCGGAGACGCCGCAGGCGTCGGCGTGGCGGCGGGCGCGGCGCAGCACCCGGTCGTGGACCTCGGGCACGAAGATCGGCGCCTTCTCGGCGGCCTTCAGGCGTCCGACGGCGGCGGCGAGGTCCATGCGGCGGTGGAGCAGCTCGAGCAGGGAGCGGTCGACCTCGGCGATGGCTTCGCGCAGCTCGATGAGCTCTGCGCTCGCCTCCGGCCCCGCGTCGTCCGCAGCGGCGTCGTCCGGCGGGTCAGCCACGGAGCTTTTCCCAGTCGGAGTCCGGCGCGTCGAGGGCGATGGCGAGGCAGCCGTCGCAGCCGTCGTAGACCGGGTCCTTGACGTTGCGCACCTTGCCGCCGCCGAGCTCCTTCAGGGCGTCCTGGAGCGCCGCCCGCAGCCCGGAGAGCAGCGAGCTGCCGCCGGAGAGGATCACGTTGTTGCGCACGATCTCCTGGAACTCGGGCTCGATGCGCGGCAGCAGCTCGATCATGGTCTCGACGATCGGCTCGAGGATCGACTCGCAGGCCGCCCGCATGGGCTCGGTCACGTCGATGCGGGTCGGCCGTCCGGCGATCGGCACCTGCACCTCCACCTTCTGCTGCGGCTTGCCCACGAAGCCGTAGGCCTCCTTCCAGGCGCGCGCCATGTAGACGGTGAACTGGGCCTGGGGATGGCGCTCGGCGACCATCTTCACGAGCATCGCGTCGATCGAGTCGCCGGCATTGAGGAGGGTGCGCTGGTCGTCCTCGGTGGGGTAGCGGCCGCGCATCAGGCAGAAGTCGGTGGTGCCGGCGCCGATGTCGATGACCATGCTGTGGAGCAGGGCGTCGAGGCCGTAGGCCACGGCGAAGGGCTCGGAGACGATCATCAGGCCGTCCACCGAGTCCTTGAGCGCGTTGCGGAGCTGCTGCTTGTTGACCCGCATCGCCTCGGCGGGCACGCCGACGACCGCCCGCACCTTGGGGCCGCCGCCGCCGTCGCTTACGGCGCCGACGAGCCGCAGAAGCTGGTTGAGGAGCTCGCGCACGGCGAGCAGGTCTTTTTCCGAGCCCTCCTTGATGAGCCCGCGCTCGAGGGGCCGGTGGAGGTCGAGCATGGTGCGGTTCTCGACCGCGGCGGAGCCGATCAGGACCTCTTTCTTGAGCACCTTGCGGGCCACCATGTCGACCGGCCAGCCGACGTAGCTCTCGACCAGGTGGCGCTCGCCGTTGGACGCCGAGACGGCGCTGCGCGACGTCCCGAGGTCGATGCCCACGT
>DASWIG010000668.1:0-1981 GCA_036397835.1 Thermoanaerobaculia bacterium | reverse complement strand
TGACGCTCCTGGCCGAATGGAAAGCGAAACCCCGGGGAACCCACCCGGGAGGGATGGTATCGCAGAGACCGCGCGCGGCGCGCGCCGAACGATTCGCGGCACCGGCGGCCTTGCCCTGTAGGCACGGTCAAAAACTCGGCGTCAGAATTCGAGGCTCTCGTTCGTCTACACCCCTGTGTAACCGGTTCGGCCGGATCGGCCAGCCCAGGCGAGCCCGCGGCGCCCGCCGGGCCGTGGCGACCCGTGCCGCCGACAACCTGGAGGACCGTAGATGAGACGAGAGCAGATGAGACGACATAGACGACGGCGACGATGGCGGCGGCCACCGAACAGGCCGGCGGCCAGGTCCAGGGGGACGCCTTGAATCCGTGGCCGCGGTTCCTTCCCAAGAGGGCGGACGGCGTCCTCGTCGAGGTCACCGGGCGAACGATCGGCGCCCGGGCTCTCCTGACGCCCGGCCCCAATCCCAGGACGTTCAACGAGATCGTGATCGGGGTGATGGGCCGCGCGCTCGGGGTCTCGCCGCTCGAGCTTTGCGCCTGCGTGTGGCTTTCGAACCACTACCACCTGCTCGTGGTCGTCCGCGAGCAGCAGCAGCTCTCCCGCTTCATGCAGCACCTGGCCTGCAACGTCTCCAAGGAGGTGGGCCGGCTGCGCGACTGGAGCGGCCCGCTATGGGCTCGACGCTACGACGGGATCGTCGTCAGCGACGAGCCGGACGTCCAGTGGCACCGGCTCAAGTACCTCCTCTCGCACGGCGTCAAGGAGGGATTGTTGGAAAGCCCCCTCCTCTGGCCGGGCGTCCACGCGGCGAAGGCGCTCGTTCATGGCGAGCCTCTCAGCGGCCATTGGTTCAACAGGAGCGAGGAATGGGCGGCCCGCAACCGCGGGCTCGAAGTCAGTACCTACGACTTCGCCACCGAGTACCTGTTGGGCTTCTCGCCGTTGCCGGCGTTCCGCCAACTGACGCCCGAGAAGTACCGCCAGAAGGTAGCGGAGCTGATCGTGGAGATCGAAGAAGAAGGCAGGGCGAAGCGCGAAGGCGATCCGGTGGCCGGCGTCGAGACGATCCTGAGCCAGAATCCGTACGAGCCGCCGACGCGGCGGCCGAAGCGGTCGGCGCGGCCGGTCTTCCATTTCCACGCGCGGGAGGCGAACGAGAGCCTGTGGGGCGAGCTCAAGGCGTTCCTCAAGGAATACCGGTACGCGTCGGAGGCGCTGAAGTCAGGGATGATGGAGGCCATCGACTGGTTTCCGGACGGCTGTTACCGTCCGCAGTTGCCGTTCCTGGGCCTGCCGTCGCCACCGCGTCCGCCGTCGCCGCCGACACGTCGGATCGAGGTTCTGGAGTCCGGTCAGACCGAGCGGGGTGCGATCCCGGTGGTCGAGATACCAGGGAGAGTGTGGTCCGGGTCTCCGGACCATCCCACGTGACGTCGCGCGTTCATCGGGGCTCCCGGCAGGCTCGGCCATAGCCAGCTTGGATGCCGACTCACTCCGCCTTTTTCCCAGCATGGCCGATCTGGGCGCTGCTTGCGCGCGTCAACGGATGAGGTGTCAGTGCCCCCCGCGTCAGCGGCCGATCTTGCCGCCGTCTGAGTCGATTTTCAAGCCAATACGCCCGATTCTTGCCGCAAGCGGCGTCCTCAGCTCGTCCTGACGAGGTCCCAAAGGGACGTCACAGTCAGTCGCTTGGCCGTAAGTCGTTGATTTAGTGGTAGTTATAGACGTCTGACAGCAGTGGTAGTTATAGACGTCTGACAGCAGTGGTAGGGGGATTGGTCCGGATGTTCATCCCGGCGGGCTGGTAGTTATAGACGTCAGACAGCAGTGGTAGGGGGCTTGGTCCGGATGTTCATCCCGGCGGGCCGCCAGCCGTGCCGGCGGCGAAGGCGTGAAGGCTGAGGCATGTGACGCTCCTGGCCGAATGGAAAGCGAAACCCCGGGGAACCCACCCGGGAGGGATGGTATCGCAGAGACC
>DASWIG010000667.1:0-7983 GCA_036397835.1 Thermoanaerobaculia bacterium | reverse complement strand
GTCGTAGACGAAGAGCTCGGTCGGCGCCGACTCCGACTTCGCGACGAAAAGCAGCCCGTCGCCGTCCGGCGGAGCCGGCGGCGGTGGCGGTGGTGGCGGAGGAGGAGCGGGGAAGCGCGGATGGTTGGGGTCCCACGTCCGCTCGAGGTTGCCGTCGCAGTCGTAGGCGTGCTCGGTGACCGCTTCCTCCGGCGTGCCCGGAGCCTGCACGACGCGGTCGAGATGGCAGCGCGTCGAGTACTGGAATTCCGTCGCCGCGGCGGTCGCCCAATCCACCCCGTCCCAGCTTTGCAGCTCTTCGCGCGTGCGGTGGCCGAAGGCGTCGAGGGTGTAGAGGGTCCGTTCGCCAGGCGTGGCGGCGTCGGGCTTGCGCTCGATCGAGACCAGCCGGCCGGCGTCGTCGTAGCCGTATTCGATCGCGTTGCCGCGGGGGAGAGTCGTGCGCAGGAGGTCGCCGAAGACGTCGTACTCGTGCTCCGTGACCAGGTCCTCGGGCGCGCTCGCGCCTCTGCGGATCGCCAGGCGCACGCGGTCGAGCTCGTCGTATTCCGTCTCGGTCACGACGCCGTTGACGTCGGTGACCGAGGTGCGGCGGTTGAAGGCGTCGTAGTCGAAGCTCGTGGTGCCGATCAGCGGATCCGTGCGCGTCAAGGGCAGCAAGTCGCCGCGGACCGGGTCGTAGGTGAAGGCCGTCTGGTCGGCGGTGCCGAAGCCCGGCGGATCGATCGACGTGGGCTGGCCCGCGGCGTTGTAGGTGGTGACCGTGGTGTGGGCGAAGGCGAAGCCGTCCTCGACTCCCTCGATGGTCGTGTCGACGGCGTTGCCTTCCGCGTCATAGGTGACCGTGGCGCGGCGCACGTCGAAGGGGTTGCCGCTCGTCGACGGCCGCTCGGTGACGGTCGCGAAAGCGGGGAAGCCGGGCTCGTCGTACTGCCAGCTCGTCTCGCGCTCGAGCGCCGTGCCGAAGGCTTCGATCCGCGAGGTCATCTGGCCGTTGACGTCGTAGGCGAAGCGGGTCACGTGACCCTTGCCGTCGATCTCCTGGGTCGGGCGGTAGGGGTTGGCGGCGTCGCCGTAGGTGAGCTGCGTGTCAGGGCCGAGGCCGCACGCCGGGCAGGAGCCCGAGAGCAGGACGAGCCTCGGCTTCACGTTCCGGTTGGCGCGGCTGGCGAGGGCGTAGATCGAGAGGTTGCCTAGCGGATCGGTGACGATGGCCTCTTCCGGCGTCTCCGGGTCGTCGAACGCGAGCGTCCACTGGTCGACGGCTCCGGGATCCGACGGTGCGGCCGCGCCCCGCCAAGTCGCCACCACGTTGCCCTCGGCGTCGTGCTCGTAGGCCGCGAGAATGCGCTCCGAAGCGTCGGTGCCGACCAGTGTCACCCGGGTCAGGAAGCCCGGGTGGGAAAGGTCGTCGTAGAGGTACTCCAGCGCCGTCCCGTCCGGACGGTCGATCCGTTCAAGGTCCTCGCCCGACCAGGTGCAGGGGCGCGGTGCTGCGGTGAGCAAGAGCAAGTGATAGCTTGACGGCCATGCACCGTCCGCTGGGCCGCTTCGAGCTCGCCCAGGTCCTCACCGACGCCGCCGCGCCCTTGAACGCGGTCGTGGTCGTCCGCCTGGCGCCGGGGCCAGGACGAGAGGACCTGCGGCGGTCCCTCGACGTCCTCCGCGGGCGTCATCCTTTCCTCGGCGTCCACCTCGTTCGCTCACGGCGCGGCTACGCCTTCGCGGACGGGGGGACGCCCGAGATCCCCGTCGTCCACCTCGCCCGGCGCGGCGAGGAGCACTGGCGCGACGTCGCCGAGCACGAGCTCAATAAGCGCTTCGACGTCGAGCGGGGCCCCCTCCTGCGTCTGACCTGCGTGGAGGACGCCGACGGCTGCGACCTGGTGCTCACGTTCCAGCACGCGATCATGGACGCGACCTCGGCGACGCGGCTCCTCCACGAGCTCCTCGAAAGGTGCGCCGAGCCGGGCGCGGACGTCGAGCCGCGGGCGCCGCTGCCGCCGATCGAGGAGCGCTTTCCCGCCGCGTTCCGCGGCTTCGGGCGCCGGTGGCGGACGGCGCTCTTCATGGCGCGCCAGCTCGCCGACGAGGCCGTCTACCGCCGGCGCATGCGCGGCGCACGCCGGCCGCCGATCGCGGCCGCGGCGAGCAACCGCGTGCTGACGTTCGAGCTGTCGCCGGACCAGACCCGGGCCCTCGTTCGCCGCAGCCGCCGCGAGCGGGTGTCGCTCGCCAGCGTGGCAGGAGCCGCGGCGCTCCTGGCCCTCGCCGAGCGCCTCTACGGCGGCCGGCGCCTGCCGCTGCGCAGCCTGGCCTTCCCGAACCTGCGCCCCCACCTGCGGCCGCGGGTGGAGGACGCCGACCTCGCGAGCTGTTTCGTGCTGATGCGTCTGCAGACGTCGGTGGATCCGCGGGAGGGCCTCTGGCCGCTGGCGCGGCGTCTCAACGCGCAGACGGCGGCGGCGCTGCGGCGCGGCGACAAATACCTCGCGGCGTACCTGAGCCCGCACCTCATGCGCTGGCTGCTGCGCGCGGGCTCGCAGCGCATGGCGCAGACCGCGGTGAGCTACACGGGGTCCCTGGAGCTGGCGCCGGCGTACGGCGAGACGCGCGTCCTCGGTCTGCACGCCTTCGTCTCGGACATCCCGCTGGGGCCGGAATTCACCGCCCAGGTGCGCCTCGCGGGGGGACGTCTGGCGTGGGACGTGGTCTACCTCGACGCCGACTTCGAGCGGCCGGAGGCCGCGGCGCTGGCGGAGGGCGTCCGCGCGTGGCTGACCGACTGAGGTCGGCGGCCGGCTGAGCGCCGGATCTTGTATTCTTCGCCAATGACGACGACCTTCTCGCAGAGCTTCCTCGAGGCCCTTCCCAAGTCCGACCTGCACGTCCACCTCGACGGCTCCCTGCGCCTGCCGACGCTGATCGAGCTGGCGCGGGAGCGCGGCGTGAAGCTGCCGTCGGAGACGCCGGAGGGGCTGCTCGACCTGGTGTTCAAGGAGCAGTATACGGACCTGCCGGACTATCTCCACGGCTTCGCCTACACCTGCGCGGTGATGATCGACGAGGAGGCGCTCGAGCGGATCGCCTACGAGCTGGCGCAGGACTGCCTGGCCGAGGGCGTGCGCTACGTGGAGGTGCGCTTCGCGCCGCAGCTCCACGTGCGTCCCGGCTTCGACCTCGACCGGGTGCTGAGGGCCGTGGACCGCGGGCTCGACCGCGCGCGCCGCGAGCACGAGGCGTCGGCGGCGGTGAAGGAGGCCGGCGAGCCGCCGCTGCGCTACGGCATCATCGCCTGCGCCATGCGCATGTTCCGCCCCGGGTTCGCGCCTTACTTCAAGACCTTGCTCGAGGTGCTCGACGCCTGGCCGATGCACGAGGTCTACGGCGTCGCGTCGCTGTCGCTGGCGCGCCGGGTGGTCGACGCCCGCGACCGCCTGGGCCTGCCCGTGGTCGGCTTCGACCTCGCCGGCGCCGAGGCCGGGCACCCGGCCTCCGACCACATGGAGGCCTTCGAGGTGGCGCAGCGCCACTTCCTGCGCAAGACGGTCCACGCCGGCGAGGCCTACGGCCCGGAGAGCATCTTCCAGGCCATCACCCGCCTGAACGCCGACCGCATCGGCCACGGCACCCATCTCTACGCCGTGGAGCAGGTGGTCAAGGCCGAGGATCCCGAGCGCTACGTGCACCACCTCGCCGAGTACGTCGCCGACAACCGCATCACGCTCGAGGTGTGCATCACCTCGAACCTGCAGACGATGCCCTTCCTGCGGCGCCCCGAGGACCATCCCTTCGGCCGCATGCTGCGCGACCAGCTCTCGGTGTCGCTGTGTACCGACAACCGCCTGGTGTCGCGGACCACGGTCACCCGCGAGCTCGCCCAGGCGTGCGCGGCGTTCCGCATGACGCCCAAGGAGCTGCGCAGCGTGATCATCCACGGCTTCAAGCGCAGCTTCTTCCCGGGGACCTACCGCGAGAAGAGGGCGTACGTGCGGCAGATCATCGACTACTACGACAAGGTGGCGGCCGAGCAGCCGTCGCCGCTGCCGTAGTCGCTGCGCGCGCCGGGCTCGGCGCCCCGGCTACGAATCCGGCCGCAAGGCCTGGAACTCGCGCACCAGCGAGCGCACGTCGTGATCCAGGCTGTCGAGCTGGTGGCGCAGGGCGTCGATGGTGCCGAACGTGCTCCTGATGCGCAGGGCGGCCGCCCGCGGCAAGCCGGCAAGGTCGACCTCGTCGGGGTGGGCGGCGCGGCGGGTGGCCGGGGCGGCGGTTTCGGGCGCCTCCTCGTCCTCACCGCCGGCCCCCGCCCGGGCGATGGCGCCCAGGGTGCGCTCGACGACCCGTTGCTCGAGCTCCGAGACCGAGAGCCCGAGGCCGTGGGCGATCTTGCCGAAGGTCTCGTTGCGGGGAATTTGTCGCGCCTGTTCGATTTTCGACAGGGTGGAAATGGGGATGCCGGCGGCCTCCGCGATCTGCCTCTGAGTTCGCGTCCCTCGCAGCGCCTTGATGGTCCTCCCGAGGGCTTTGGCGTATTTTCTTTCCTCGACCATGGGCAGCATCATAGATACATTTGTCACGAGAAGCAATCATCTTAAAATGTCAAAGGTATTTCCTCAAAGGAGAAAAATTTACACTTGGTGCAACCGGAGATCTTCAAGCGGCGAGTAGCGGCGCGCGAGCTACAACTCCACGGCCGGTGATTGCGGAATTGAGAAACCGAGAAAGTTTCAGAAACCGCCCACGGATTCTGAATAGACGACAGTCAAAAAAGTTCGATCAGTGGGCCGGTGCGGGAATTGGCGGGGCGCCGGCTTATTGCTCGTCGCCCTGCGCGAGGGCCTGGAACTCCCGGCACAGGGAGTGGATGTCGAGCTCCAGGCCGTCGAGCTGGCGGTGGAGGGCGCCGATCGTCCCCAAGGTGGTTGCGAGGCGCTGGGCGGCGGACTCCGGGACGCCGGTGAGGTCGAGCGCTTCCTGCCCGCCGCGGTGGTCGCCGGCCGGACCGCGGCTCAACGTGGAGCCGGAGGCCGGGGCGCCGGCCAGCTCGCTCAAGATGCTTCGCGACACGATCTGTTCGAGCTCGGGCACCGAGCGTGCCAGGGCTTCGGCGATCCTGGCGAACGTCAGGTCACGCGGCAGTTGACGGCCTTGCTCGATCTTGCACCAGGTAGAGGTGGGGATGCCGGCGGCCGCGGCGACCTCTTTCTGCGTCCGCGCGCCGCGCAGGGCCTTGAGGGTGTTGGACAAGGCTTGTTTGTATTTTCTGTCGTCCGCCATGACGAGCATCCTAAGGTAGTTTCAGCGAAAGCGCAAACATCACATCACGGACAGCGCCGGCCTGTATATGGATCGCGTCGTCCTTTTGCGGCAATGGATTGCCGTTAACCGACCGCGGCGGGGCGGCGCTGACGATTCAACGGCGAGCCGTGCCGCCCGGCCGCGACTCCCGGCAGACGCAAAAATCACTGACCGCCGGTTATCGCCGGCCGCCGGTGGTCTCGCCCTCGAGGGTGAAGAAGACCGCCAGGGCGCGCAGCGCTTCGGCTTCGCGCTCGAGCGCCGCGGTGGCGCGCACGATCTCGCCGGCGGTCTCGACGTTCTCGGCGGTGACGCCGGCGATGCGGGTCATCGCTTCGTCGACCTGGCGGCCGTCCTGGCGGTGCTGGCGCACGACGTCGGCGACCTGGTGGACGAGGGCGGTCAGCAGCGACATGGCCTCGCGGATGCGTTCGCTGCCCAGCGCCTGCTCGGCGGCCGCCTGCTCCACCTCGCGGGTGCGGTGGCGCATCTGCTCGAAGGTGGCCACCAGCTCTTCCGCGACGCTCCTCTGCTCGCCGGCCGCCCCGTGAATCTTGGTGGTCGCGGCGTACACGTCGGTGGCGACGCTCACGATTTGCTGCAGGGCGGCGCCGGCGCGCCGGGCGAGGTCGAGGCCGTGGCGCGCTTTCGCCGCGCCCTGGCGGCTGACCTCGCTGGCGTGGAGGGTCTCCTTCTGCACCGCGGCCACCAGGGCGGCGATCTCCTGGGTGGCCCCCGCCGAGCGCTCCGCCAACCTCTGCACCTCTTCGGCCACCACCGCGAAGCCCTTGCCGCGATCGCCGGCGTTGGCCGCCTCGATGGCCGCGTTCAAGGCCAACAGGTGCGTCTGCTTGGCGAGGGTCTCGATAATCTCGGTCGCCTGGTTGATGCTCTGGCTGTTGGCGCGCAGGCGCTCGTTGACGCGCGCGGTCTCCTCGTAGACCTCGGCGATGGCAGCCATCTCGGCGGTGGTGCGGCGCACGGCCTCGCCGCCGCCCTCGGCCTCCTCGACGGCGGATTGGGCGGCGGCCCCGGCGGTCTCGGCCTGGTGGGCGACGCCGCCGATCGACGCCGCCAGGTGGCGCACGGCGTCGAGCGTCTCGTCGACTCCCTGCGCCAGGTGGCCGGTGTTGCGCGTCACGACCTCGGTGGAGGCGGCGAGCTCCTCGACCGCGGCCGAGGTCTCGAAGACCTCGTCGCGCACCTTGCCGGAGCTCAGAGCCACCTGCTTGACCGATTCGGCCATCGCGGCCACGGCGGCCACGCCGGTGTCCTTCGCGTCGTCCTGGTTGCGGGCGCCCGCGGCGATTCGCTGGCCGGTCTGCGTCAGGGCGGCGGCGAGGCCGGCGACGCCGCGCGAGACCTGCACCAGGCTCTCCACGGTGCGGCGGACGATCGCGACCATGGCGCCCAGGGCGTCGAGCAGGTGGCCGGCCTCGCCGCCGCCCCGGTGGCCCGCGAGCTCGATCCGCAGGTCGCCGCGCGCGATTTGGTGGGCGGCGTCGACGGCCCTGGCGAGCGGCCGCGTGATCGACAGCGAGATGAGGACGGTGGCCGCGAGCGCCAGGACGAGGACCAGGCCGCCGAGCGTGAAGAGCCGGGAGCGTAGCGCCAGCACGGGCGCGAAGATCTGCTGCCGCGGGTAGCTCACCAGGCCGTGCCAGCCGAGATCCGGATAGCGCGCGTGCGGCGCGGTGCGGGCCGCGGCGTAGAGCCGCTCGCCGCCCTCGCCCGCGGCCGTCCAGACGTCCTCGCCGGCGCGAAGCCGGGGCCGCGGCGCCGCGGCCTCGTAACGCGGGTAGATCATGGCGCCGCGGCCGTCGAAGAGCTCGAAAGCGCCGCCGTCGTCGGCCGCCGCGGCCTCGAAGTCGGCGAGCACGCGGTGGATCTCCTCGATGTTGAGGGCGGCCTTCATGACGCCGAGGGCCTCGCCCGAGCGGCCCTCGACGCGCAGGGCGAAGTCGATGGAGTAGACCTGCGAGCTGTCGTCGAAGGCCACCGGGCTCATCCACACGCCGTCGCTCCAGCCCGCCTTCCACCAGTCCTCGTCGTCCTGCCGGTAGTCGGAGGTGCGGCCGGTCTGGGCCACGTTGGCGCCGTAGACGTTGGTCGCGAAGATCTCGCCGAAGACCCCGTAGCCCGCTTCCTCGCGGAAGAACTCGAGCTTGCGGCGCAGCAGGTCGGAGGCCGGGCTGGCGTCGACGGCGACCATGAAGTCGGGCGGCGCGGCGCCGGGCGGCAGGGTGCGCCAGATCTCGTCGTCGCGGACGACGCGCCGGCGGATCTCCTGCGGGCTGCCGCTCGCCGCCAGCTCGCCGTTGGAGCGGCGCAGCGCGTCCTCGAGCTCCGGCGTCGTCAGGGCGAGCTCGCGCATCATCTCGAGGCGGCCGTAGACGTGCTGCTCGAGCTGCTCCACCAGGGACCGCGCCACCGTCTGGGAGCTCTCGCCGATGAGCTGGCGCATCTCCCGCTCGAGGCGCAGAAGCCCCAGCACGCCGGCGCCGAGGAGGAGCGTCAGGAGCGCTCCGTAGCCGAGGAAGAGCTTGGTCCGGATGTTCATCCCGGCGGGCCGCCAGCCGTGCCGGCGGCGAAGGCGTGAAGGCTGAGGCATGTGACGCTCCTGGCCGAATGGAAAGCGAAACCCCGGGGAACCCACCCGGGAGGGATGGTATCGCAGAGACC
>DASWIG010000666.1:0-15128 GCA_036397835.1 Thermoanaerobaculia bacterium | reverse complement strand
GGGCTGAAGGGCTTGGCGATGAACGAGAGCGCCGCGCTCAGCGGATCGCGGCGCAGCACGGCTTCGTCGGTGTAGCCCGACATCGCCAGCACCTTGACCCGCGGGCGCGACGCCGCCACCCGCCTGGCCAGGTCCAGGCCGCTCATGCCGCGCAGGACGAGGTCGGTCAAGAGCAGGTCGACGGCGCCGTTGGAGTCGGCGGCGTCGAGGATCCTGAGGGCCTCCTCGGCGTCCGGCGTGGCCATGACCCGGTAGCCCAGGCCGCGCAGGACCTGGGTCGTCAGGTCGCGGACGACCTGCTCGTCCTCGACCACCAGGATCGTCTCGCAGCCGCCGCCGGTGGTCGCGGGCCGCGCCGGCTGCGCCGCTTCCACGGGGTGCTCGACGCGGGGGAGGTAGATCGCGAAGGTGGTGCCCTTGCCCACCTGGCTCTCGGTCCAGATGTACCCGCCGCTCTGCTTGACGATGCCGTAGGCCGTGGACAGCCCGAGCCCAGTGCCCTTGCCCGGCTCCTTGGTCGAGAAGAAGGGCTCGAAGATCCGGCACTGCGTCGGCTCGTCCATGCCGCAGCCGGTGTCGCTGACCGTGAGCAGCACGTAGGGGCCCGGCGCGACCTTGCCGGGGCCGCGCGCCGTGGCCGGGTCGAGGCGGGCGTTGGCGGTGCGGATGGTGAGCCGGCCGCCGTCGGGCATGGCGTCGCGGGCGTTGATGGCGAGGTTCATGAGGACTTGCTCGATCTGGCCCGGGTCGGCCTTGACGCGGCCGAGCTCGGGATCGAGCTCGGTGGCCAGCTCCACGTGCTCGCCGATGGTGCGCCGCAGGAGCTGGTGGATGCTCGCCACCGCGGCGTTGAGGTCGAGGACCTTGGGCTGCAGCACCTGCCGGCGGGCGAAGGCCAGGAGCTGCCGGGTGAGCGCCGCCGCCTTCTCGCCGGCCGCCACGATCTCGTGGAAGCTGCGGCAATGGGCGGACTCGGGGGGGCAGCTCTTGAGCCCGAGCTCGGCGTAGCCGATGATCGCCGTGAGCAGGTTGTTGAAGTCGTGGGCCACGCCCCCGGCGAGCTGGCCGACCGCTTCCATGCGCTGCGCCTTGCGCAGTTGCTCCTCGAGCTCGCGCTGCTCGGTGACGTCGCGCAGGATGCCGCGGTAGGCCACGATCCGGCCCGTCTCGTCGCGCACCGCGGCCGCCGATTCGCGGGCCGTGAGCTTGCTGCCGTCTTTCCTGCGCAGCTTGAGCTCGAAGTCCCTGACCGCGCCCCGCTCGGCCAGGATCGCCATCAGCCGCCGGCGCTCGCCGGCGTCGCGGTAGAGGTCGCGGCCGATCTCGACCGTCATCAGCTCGTCCTTGGAGCCGTAGCCGAAGAGCTCGACGCCGGCGCGGTTGATGTCGAGGAGCCGTCCTTCGGGAGTCGAGATGAAGATGGCGTCCTGCGATTCCTCGAACAGGGACCGGTATTTCTCTTCCGAGCGCCGCACCGCTTCTTCCGCCCGCTTGCGCTCGGTGATGTCGACGAACATGGCCCGGGTGCCGATCACCACGCCGTTCGGGTCGGTGAACGGCAAGGCGTGGAGCAGCGTGTCGACGATCTCGCCGCCGCGGGTCACGAGCCGGCGTTCCTGCGTGGCGAAGTCGCCGCGCAGGGCCTGGCGGTAACCGCCGCCCTCCAGCCGGCGGCGCGAGGACTCGGTGTAGAAGTCTGACAGCGGCCGTCCGACCGCCTCTTCGCGGGCGAGCACGAGCGTCTTCAGGAACAGCTCGTTGCAGTCCTCGACCAGCGGCGCCCCGGCCTCGTTGCGGGTGATCACGTACATGACCGGCGCCTGCTGGAAGAGGTCGCGGTAGCGTCCTTCGAGGTAGGCGAGCTTGTCGCGGAGCTCGTGGAGCTCGCGGATCAGCTCGTTGTTGCTCTTGGGCCGCGGCACGGGTCTTTCCGGCTCCCCCCTGCGGGACTTTACATGCTATTCGTCCTCGATGCGCTGCACCACCGGCGGCAGGTCGCGCGACGGACGCTCGAAGTGATCGACGACGTCGGCGGCGAGGCGGAGCTCTTCCGTCCACGCCTCGATTTCCTCGTTGAGGCGCCTCTCGCGCAGCAAGCGGCGGATGGCTTCGCGGACCTCGGCCAGGGGCGGCAGCGGCAGGCCCTGGCGCGCCATCTCCGCCGTCAGCTCGGTCTCGTAGTAGGCGCGCACGTCGTCGAGGTCGACGAAGACGCGGGGGCTGATCCGCGCGTCGACGTAGGCGAGGACGCGGAGCTGGCGCGTCAGCAGGTGGCGCAGCCCCTCCTCGTCGAGGCCGAGACGCCGGAGCTCGGCGGCGAGCCGGTCCTCGCCGCCGTAGCGCTCGCGGATCAGCGCCACCTGGCGGTCGACGTCGGCGAGGGAGACCTGCGCCGCCTCGAAACGTTCGACCTCGCGCAGCCGCAGCCGCTCGTCGATCAGGTCGTCGAGCACCCGGCGCCGCAACGCGCGCGGGTCCTCGCCGGGCGCCGCTTCGACCAGCCCCAGGGCGATCAGACGCTCGACGTCGGAGTGGAAGATCGGATCGTCGTCGACGACCGCGACGACGCGGTCGACGAGCTCCTCGCCAGCGGCGGCCGCGGCGGCGAGGGTGAGCGCCAGGAGGAGGCTGCGGACCTTCATGCCCCATACCCTCACGGACGTGGCAGGCTGAAGCTGAAAGTCGAGCCCTCGCCCTTGCGGCTGGCCACCCAGGCTCGCCCCCGGTGCAGCTCGACGATCTTCTTCACGATCACCAGGCCGAGGCCGATCGACGGCTCGCCGGCGGTGGGCCGCGCCGAGAGCTTCTTGCCGGTAAAGACCTCGCGCAGCTCATAGGTCTCGAGACCCTGGCCGGTGTCCTCCACGTGGGTCACGACCTCGCCGTTGTCGCGCTCGCAGAAGACGCGCACGCGGCCGCCGGGCCAGGTGAACTTGATGGCGTTCGAGACCAGGTTATCGAGCACCTCGCCGACGCGCACCCGGTCGACCATCACCTCGACGCCGGCGGCGCTGCGGGTGTCGAGCTCGAGGTCGATGCCCTTCTCGCGCGCGGTCTGGGCGTGGAGGTCGCTGCGCTCGGCCAGCAACGCGTCGAGGCGTTGCCGCTCGAGCCGAAGCTCGACCTTGCCCGCCTCGATGGCGGCCACGTCGAGGAGCTGGTGGACCATGGTGCTCATGTCTTCGGCGAGGACCTGGATATTGCCGAGGTACCGTCTCCAGAGCGTCTTGTCGAGGTGGCCTTCGTCGAGGAAGTGGAGGAGGATGTCGGTGAAGCCGATCACCCCGGTCAGCGGATTGCGCAGGTCGTGCGCCGCGATGCCCAGGAACTCGTTTTTCTTCTCGTTGAGCTCCCGGAGCTGCTCCATCATACGTCCCTTGAGGAAGGCGGAGGCCATATGGTCCCGCAGGTCCTCGAGGGCCTCGGCGTCCTCGCCGTCGAAAGCATCCTCGTCGGAGAGGTTGTGGATCACCAGGTAGCCGGCGATCTCGTCCTCGACCTCGATGCGCATCACCAGGATCGACCTCGCCTCGCCGCCCAGGCGCCGTTCCTCCTCGAGCAGCCGCGACGGCGCGGGCGCGCCGGTCCAGATCCCCGGCTGCACCTCGCGGGCGCGCGCCAGATAGGCTTCGATCTCGCGGCGTTCGAGCGTCAAGTCCGCGGGGGGCTCGCCGTGGCGCCAGCCGCTCGCCGCCCGCAGCGAGAAGCGCTCGCCGTCCGCGGCGGCCGCCACCAGGGCGAGAGCGCGGTCGGAGCTCTGGACGAAGAGGATGCCCTCGAGGATGGTCTGCAGCAGGTCGGAGAAACCGACCCGCGCGTTGACGAACTTGATGATCGTGTTGTTGACCTCGAGGCGTTTGAATTGGCGCGCGAGCGCCTGCCGGTGGGCGCGCAGCTCGGCGGTCCGTTGGCGAGCCTCGGACTCGAGCAGCCGGTTGCGGCGCTGCGCCCGCAGCGCGTACGCAACGGCGCCGGCCACCGCCAGGACCGCGGCGGCGGCCCACGGCCACCCGGTCTGCCACCACGTCTGCCACGCCGGCGGGACGCCGGCGGCGGGGAGGATGTCGCCAAGGCTCTGCATCGGCCTCTGAGAATCCCGCTGATCGGACGGTTTGAACTCCGATACTATCCGATCCGGGCCAGGAATGCGCCAGGCGTCACGAATTCCCGGTCACGGGGCCGATCAGTGGTGGCCTTCGCCGTACTTCTTCTCGCCCGCCCGGACCGCCAACGGCAGGCGGTTCTGCTTCGGCGGCAGGGGGCAGGTGGCGAAAAGCGTGAAGGCGCAGGGCGGGTTGTAGGCCCTGTTGAAGTCGAGCACGACGAGGCCGCCGGGAGACAGATCGGCGTAGAGGAAACGGCCGCCGCCGTAGGTCTCCTCGCCGTTGGTCGCGTCGCCGAAGATCACGAAGACCTCGTCCTCGTCGGCGCCTTCGAGCACGTCGAGGCGCAGGGTGCGGCCCGCCGCCGCGAAGACCACGGCGCCCGGCGAGAGCTCGTCGTCCACGGTGCCGAGCACGTTCGGCACCGGCACCGGCTTGGGCGGCTCGTAGGGCTCGAAGCGCCCTTCCACGCGCCACTCCCGGCTCACCGGATAGTGGTCGATGCCCTCGAAGGCGGCGCGCACAGGGCTCTGGCTGTCCTTGCTGCGCACGCCGAGACGCTCGCCGCGCCGGATGACGTGGAAGTTGATCGTCCCCAGCTCGAGCACGGTGGGCGCGCCGTCGGCGTCGGCGACCAGCGGCAGGCGTTCGACCGGCTGGCCCTGGTGGGTGACGGCGGAGCCCGGCGCGGCCACGAACGTCACCTGGTCGCCCCGGCGCACGAACACGCCGGCCCGCGGCGGCGCCGGCGCCGGCAGGGGCACGGCGTTCGCGGGATCGCTGCCGCAGGCGTTCACGCCCTCTTCGAGCCAGGCGAGGCCCACCAGGCTGAGCCAGCCGTCGGGCTGCCTGAGGCGTTCGAGACGGTCCTGGCGCCAGGCTTCGACCTCCTGGGCGTGACGGGCCTCGAGGTCCCCGCCGGCCTTTTCGCCGCCGGCGGTGAGGCCGGCGGCGAGCGCCAGGGTCGCCACGAGGGCGAGACACAGCGGTGCTGGGCGGCTGGCGGCGTATCGCATTGCCGCGTTATACCACGTCCGGGCTCCATCTGGCGCCCGAGGTCACTCCGACCTCGTTTTCGGCTGGGCGGGGCTCTCGGCAAACACGCGCGGCACATGACGGGGACGGTCTCCGACGATCTCATGGACGGCGGCGAAGAACGGATCGTCGTCGTCCAGCCCCCTTCGCGTTGCCGAGGTGATCCGGCTCGTCCGCGGCGTCAGGTGGGACCAGCTTGGCCATCGGCCTGCCGCGGCGAGTGATCAGGATCGTCTCGCCACCGTAGGCGACACGCCCGAGAAGCTCGGAGAGCTGCTTCTTGGCCTCTGCTACGTTGAACGCATCTTCGGCCTCCCAGCCCGGTCATCTTGACCGTCTTAGCACACGGATCGTCATCCGGCGTCGCCTCTACGACCCGCGGCCCTGTCGGCGTCATCGCCTCGACCTGCACGCCCCCGCCTCAGCCGGCGCGCCGGTCTGTTGTGCGACAGGGGAGGTGTCGTACTTGACAGCGTGCGACGAGCCCTGTAGACTCCCGAACTGCGGCAAACTCCCGAACTGCGGCAAACACGGAGGATACGGTGATTCCGTGACCCTTGGAACAGGGTGATTATACGACAGTAGGTAACTTCGACTGATAGGTTAGGAGGATCAATTGGAAAACGACCGCCTTCCTTGTGGTCTTGTCGACGCCATCCACGTCGAGAGGGTCAACTGGTGCGGGCACCACGGCGCACCCCTTAAGGTCACAGACGATTCTAAACCCATTAAAGTCGGCAACTTACAGGCTTGACGAGCGCTTCGGCACCCTGAAGCGGACTACCCGGGGAGGCGATAATGGCATCGTTCAAGGACATACATTTCTACCTCAACAATCAACGTCTCGGACCCACTAACATCATTGGGGCGCAACCGGAGCTGGACTTCTTTGAGCACCTTGAGCAACACCTGAAGGGCGATTGTATTGTCACTTTTTATGTCGGGGACCAGAAAGTAGCAAACAAGAACATGCGAGATTCACCGACGAGTTGATGGGTGTCTTTTTCGTGCCCGCACCAGTATTACTGAACGGAGGGCGTCGTTTCCCGGATTTCGATCCCGCCAATCTCGCCAAGGATCCCCAGGGCCAAACATTCTTCGTGTCACATCCCTGGCTGACCAAAGAACACCCAGATCCGGAAGGCAAGCACCTTGAGCTGCTCCGGCAACACGCAAAGAATCAGCCGAGGGACCAGGAGGCCTTCTACTGGATCGACTATTCGTGCCTACCCCAGGCTCCAAGGAACCTCAGAGACGAGGAGTTCTTCAATCACACATTGCCGAGAATCGCTAGCATCCAGTCAAAAAGCTCCACCATCGTCATCGGCGAGGGCGACTACAACCGCCGAATGTGGTGTTATCTTGAGCACTTCACAGGAGTACTGTTCTCCCAGATACACTTTGAGGGTCTATCAGGGGTGGACTACCTTGGGGCAGCTTGTCCCGACAATTCTATGCTCGGCAAGGTGCAGATTTTGGAGGAGCCTCCCTGGGATGATCTCCACGTGACAAATCCTTCTGACGTTCCTGGCATCAAGTACAACTACACATGGTTGTCGAATCTGTCGAAGTTTCAACTGTACGACAGATTCTCGGAACTGAGACGAGCATGTCCGGGGCATGAGATCTACTCTGGTGTCCACTACTTTCAGAGCGTGTTCGGTCTTGAGTATCGCCCCTCGGTAGAAGCGTTGAGGGCACTGTTCCTAGAGTTCGGCGGTGATCCGCAGTATCTCTACAAGGAGAACTCCCTATTGTGGCTGGCTCGGCGCTTTTCGCGGTCCATTTTTCCGGACGATTACAAGATCGAGGATCTAAGGTTCTCTCAGTATCTATTCTTCTCCTCGACCATGGTTGGGTGGATTGCGTTGCTTCTTGGAATCGTCCAGACGGTCAACCGGGGCAATTCCAGGCGAGTGAACTTGAGGGAGCTATACTGTAAAATCGTGTTGATGTCGCTCTTCCGATAATCGAGCGATTGTCGTTCAAGGTTCAGCGTGACAGCATCACGGTATCGTGAGGCTGGCTAGAACCGAATCGTGGGCGAATCTCGACGCGGGCCGCCTAAGGCAGGGGTGAGGACGGCGGACGGCACTGGGCTGAGCAATCCTCGACGCTCGGCAAGAATGACCCACCAGTGCTCGCCAAAACAGAGCCGCCCTCGGATCAGGCGGCGTGATCGCGATCCAGAAGTCGAGCCGAGAATAGACCTACAACATCCACGCCGGAGGCGTGCGTTAGGTCTGGCCGCGGCCGATAGTGCGGCCAGGGCACGCCAAAAACGACCAGGCGCTCGAGTGGCGTATCCGCCGCGCCAAGCTCCCGGAGCTCCGGACCCTCGATCTCGGCGGCCCGAGGGTGGACCGACAGGACCTCCGGCAGCTCCTCGAGAGCGGACGCACCCTCTTCGAGCAGCCGGACGAGAGCCGGCGCCGGCGCCGGCCGCGGTCCCAGGGACTCAGTGTCAGCCAGGGTCTCCGCGAGCCCGAGCGGCCACAGGCGGCGAAGCTGGGCACGGCCCACCAGGCTCTCCCGAAGACCTTCACCGGCGGTCAAACGATGCTGGCCGGAACTCTGCCTGCAACAAGTCTCTCGCAGAGACGTAAGGTTCGCCGTAGTCAGCATTCGCCGCATAGATCCTTTTAAAGATAGGGCCACGAAGAATCTTCCGACCTTCGCAGAGCTTGTGATGCGGCGTGCTTTTTGAAGCCAGATGCTTCAGGCGCACAACAGCCTGCTGATCATCTGACAAATGGAAGCCGGCCGTCAAGCGAGCGCCTTCCGCTTGAAGATCGAGAGCAGAAACCGGACCTGCTCTCATGAGACCTCCGGTGGGAACCAGCGTCTGATTGTCTCACTGAAGGAAAGAAAGGCCGGGTCCTCGCAGCCGCTGACCGACACTGCACGCGCGATCCGCGAGTACACCACCTTGGTCTTCAACGCCCTGTGGGGACGAATGAGTGCCTGAAGAGCCTCTTTCGGTGCGAGCGGCTTTGCCGCGTCCCCCGGCCAGTTCCCCATCTCCTCGAGGTGAGCGCGAATCGACGCGCCAGAGAACTTCACCGCACGCTTGACATGCGACTTGTCCTGCAGCAGCCATACCTCGAGCTCTGGATCGATGACCACGACTTCACAGCGGTCTTCCCAACCGTTTTGCCGCAGACGGCTCAGAATCTCGCTTCCCACCTCCCCAGCAGGCCGCTCACCACCAAACTGCTGGTCGAGCACCACCAGAGCCCGCCGATGAGTCCTGAGATAGGGGCGGAGGAGCTCATGCGCCCGCCTGTAGACGCCCCCGTCTCGTTCCATCGGGTCGTAGAAGATGTCCTCCTGTGGCCAGATGTCAAAGGCGCGGCACTGCAAGGTGAGGTCCCACCGCTGCCTGCCGAAGAAGGCATCGAAGACGGCTTTCATTGTCCCGTCCGCGACCAGGATGACCAGCTCTCTCACCCCAGCACTCCCGCCGCGAAGAGCGATCCGAGGTCGATACCGCCCTTCCAGTCGACAAGCCTCGGGTGCTCGGCACCAGGAATGATCGTCACGGATCCGTCGCGTTCCAATCGGGCAGCCAGGAGATTCTTGAGCTGGGCGTTGGCGACGACGACCGGCGAATGCGACGAGACGAGAACCTGACTGTCGTACATGGACGACAGTCCCTCGAGCACCACCTCGATGGCGCGAGGGTGGATGCCGTTCTCTGGCTCCTCCACCACCAACAACCGCGGAGGAGAGTCGAGATACGAGAGCAGCGTCAACGCAAGAATCCGCAGCGTACCGTCCGACAATCCGGACGAGGTCACTTCGTAGGAGTCATTGAAAGTCACGCGGAAATAGGCGTGGTGGTCCTCCTCGCGCTCGACCGCATCGATCGCCGTCACCTGAGGAAGCGCGATCCCTACGTGCTCGACCCAGGCCTGAAACTGCTCCGGCGCCTCGGCCTTCAAGCGTAAGGCCAGCCAGGGCAGGTTGCGTCCATCGGCAGTGAGCTGAGAGGGCAGCCCGGGCGGGCTCGCCGTCCGGAGCTGGTTCCAATCGGGCTCGAAAAAGACGGCGCCCTCGGTCAGAAGCGCGAGCAGCCACGTCGCGGCCGGGTACTTCTCCGGTTCCTCGAAACCCACCCTGTCCAGCGCCAGGCGCTCCGCCGGCACTGCCGCCGTCTTGGCGGGCGCGCGGCGGCTTTTGCCGGCCTCCCGGACTTCCTCGCGAAGCTCGAACTCCTCTCCGGCCTCACGGTGGATGACAAAAGTCCAGGAATGATGGGGCGTCATCTCGCTTGGCACGCGGGAGGAGCTCGTGGCACGCGACGGCTTGTGCTTCTCCGAGAAGGTGAAGAGATACTCGCTCTGCACCTGAAGCGCTCGCTGGCCGGCCACCCGGAGCCGCAGCTCGTAGCGGATGAAGCGTGGCCACAGCTCTTCCTCTTGCCGAACGGATTCAGAGGCGCTTGCCAGAAGTGCGTGGACCACGGTCTCCGGGAGTCGAGTTTCGGCGGCGAACGCGAAACGGTCGCCGCGGCCCTGGTAGACGAGCTCGCCCAGAGTGCTCGCTCGCGGCCCCCGCGGCTCGGCGCTCTCGAGGAAGGCAGAGCTGATGTTACGCGCCTTGAGCAAATCCCCCAGGAGCACGGGAATGTCCAGAAGCGTGGTCTTTCCGGCACCGTTCGCGCCCACGAGCACGCCGAACTCCGCGAGGTCGACGTCGAGCCGCTCGAAGCACCGGTAATTGGTGGCCTCGATACGCGTGATCACGGCCCCGGCTCTCCGTATTCGCGCCTTGCCTCTTTCCCGGCATGTCTCATCGGCTCAAGCCATCACCTCGACCGGCGGCGGCACCTCGGTCCGCTCCTCGGCCCGCTCCGGGCTCTCCCGCAGGCGACGCTGCTCTTCGAGCGCCGCGCCGATGTAGGAGACGAAGAGCGGATGGGGCTCGACCGGACGCGACTTGTACTCGGGATGGAACTGGCAGCCCAGGAACCACGGATGGCCCGGCAGCTCCACCATCTCGACGAACTTGCCGTCCGGGCTCATGCCGGCGACCACGAGGCCGTGGTCCACCAGGGGCTTCAAATACTTCTGGTTGACCTCGTAGCGGTGGCGGTGGCGCTCGCTGACGTCCGTGGCGCCGTAGACGCGGTGGGCCAGCGTGCCCTCCTTGAGGCGGCACGGATAGGCGCCGAGGCGCATGGTGCCGCCCATCTCCTCGACGCCGAGCAGGTCGCGCAGCTTGTAGATCACCGGCATGTGGGCGTCGGGGTCGAACTCGGTCGACGTCGCCTCTTTGAGGCCGCAGACGTTGCGCGCGTATTCGATGATCATCGACTGCATGCCGAGGCAGATGCCGAAGAAGGGCACCCGGTTCTCGCGCGCGTAGCGGATGGCGCGGATCTTGCCCTCGCTGCCGCGACGGCCGAAGCCGATCGGCACCAGCAGGCCGTCGACGTCGAAGATCTCCGGCGGCCAGTGACCGCCCTCGATGTCCTCGGCGTTGATGTAGACGAGCTTGACCACCGAGTCGTGGGCCAGGGCGCCGTGCGAGAGCGCCTCGTTGAGGCTCATGTAGGCGTCGGGCAGCTCGACGTATTTGCCCACGATGCCGATCTTCACCTCGCGCTTGGGGTTCTTGAACTTGTTGACGAGGGATTCCCAACGCGACAGGTTGCGGTCGTAGTGCGGCAGGTGCAGGAGGTCGAGGAGGATCTCGTCGAGCCCCTGGCGCGAGAACATCAGCGGCACCTCGTAGATCGTCTTGACGTCCTGGGCGGCGATCACGTGGCTCGGCTCGACGTTGCAGAAGAGCGCGATCTTGCGCCGCAGGTCGTCGGGCAGGGGGCGGTCGACGCGCGCCAGCAGCACGTCGGCCGAGATGCCGATGGCGCGCAGCTCGCGCACCGAGTGCTGGGTGGGCTTGGTCTTGAGCTCGTCGGCGGCGGCGATGTAGGGCACCAGCGTCAGGTGGATGTTGACCGCGTTGTAGCGCCCGAGCTCCTGGCGGAACTGGCGGATCGCCTCCACGAAGGGCAGCGACTCGATGTCGCCGATGGTGCCGCCGATCTCCACGATCACCACGTCGTGGCCCTCGGCGAGCCGCTTCATGGCGTTCTTGATCTCGTCGGTCACGTGGGGGATGACCTGCACCGTCTTGCCCAGGTAGTCGCCGCGGCGCTCGCGGTCGATCACCGTCTTGTAGATCTTGCCGGTGGTGTAGTTGTGGAGCTTGGTGGTCGTGGTGTGGGTGAAGCGCTCGTAGTGGCCGAGGTCGAGGTCGGTCTCGGCGCCGTCGTCGGTCACGTAGACCTCGCCGTGCTGGTAGGGCGACATGGTGCCCGGGTCGACGTTGACGTAGGGATCGAGCTTCATCAGCGTGACCTTGAAGCCGCGCGACTCGAGCAGCAGGCCGACGGAGGCCGCGGCCACGCCCTTGCCGAGCGAGGAGACCACGCCGCCGGTGATGAAGATGTACTTGGTGCTCATGTTCCTCCTCAGGTCGAAGGTTGCAGTGTTTCACGCTGCAGCTCTCGCAGCCGCGCCTCGGCGCGGGCCAGGTCGTCCTCGGTGTCGACGCCGGGCTCGGAGCGCGCCACCTCGAGCACGCGGATGGCGATGCCGTGCTCGAGGGCGCGGAGCTGCTCGAGCGCTTCGCTGGTCTCGAGCGGCGCCGGCGCCAGCGCCGCGAGCTCGAGCAGGGCCGCGCGCTGGTAGCCGTAGACGCCCACGTGCTTCCACACCGGCACCGCGCCGGGACGCCGCGGGAAGGGCAAGCGGGCGCGGCTGAAGTAGAGCGCGTAGCCGCGCCGGTCGCGCACCACCTTGACGGCGTTCGGGTCGTCCTTCTCGTGCTCCTCGGCGGGCGAGGCCAGGGTGACCATGGGGTCGCCGGGGTGCTCGCGCAGGTGGCGGGCCACGGCGGCGACGGCGGCCGGGTCGATGAGCGGCTCGTCGCCCTGGACGTTGACGATCGCCGCGGCGTCCCAGCCGCGGGCGGCGTGGGCAATGCGGTCGGTGCCCGAGGCGCAGTCGGCCGGCGTCATCACGACCTCGCCGCCGAAGCCGGTGACGGCGGCGGCGATGCGCTCGTCGTCGGTGAGGACGACGACGCGGTCGAGCCCCTCGGCCTGCCGGGCGCGGCGGTAGACGTGCTCGATCATCGGCCGCCCGGCGAGCAGGCGCAGGGCCTTGCCCGGCAGGCGCTCCGAGGCGTAGCGGGCGGGGATGGCGGCGACGACGGCGGACCGGGTTTTCGCGGCGGGCACGTCCCAGCCTATAGCAGCGGGCGTATCTTTCGCAAGACGGAGCACACGATGCGCGACACAGGACACGAGACACAGTGCTAGGGTTCGCCACGTCGACGTGGAGGGGACGTCGTCCGGAGGACGATCCTGGACATGATTCGCCGCCCCGCGCGCTTTTTCGCGATGGTCCTGGCCCTGGCGCTCGCGGCCGCCGGCGCCGAGCGCGCGGTGCGGTCGCTGCGCGGCCACGGCGAGACCGGTCGCGGCGCGCGCTGGATCTGGGCCGCCGATCTCGCCGGCTCGGGCGAGGCGGTCGCCTTCTACGCCGCCCGCGACGTGGAGCTCGCGCGCTCGCCGGCGGTGGCGCGGCTGGCGATCGCCGCCGACGAGTCCTACGCGCTCTACGTCAACGGCCGCCACGTGGGGTCGGGGAGCTACCGTCACGGCGCGCCGCTCGACCTCTACGACGTGACCGCCGACCTCGACGCCGGCTGGAACCGCCTGACCGTCCGGCTCGCGAGCAGCGACGGCGCCGGGGGGCTGCTGGCGAACCTCACCGTCGACGGCGAAGCCTCCGCCGCGACCGACGCGTCGTGGCGCGTCTTCCGGGGCTACGAGAGCGCGCTGCTGCGCGGCTGGCCCCTCGGTGCCGGCGAGGCGCCGGCGCTCTGGCAGCTCCACCCCACCGGACGCTGGCGCCTGGCGCCGCCGGCGCCGCGGCCGTCGTTGCCGGTGGAGTTTCCGGGGCCGGTCGAAGCGCGGGCGCGGCGCGCGCGGTCGCAATGGGACGACAGCCCGTGGGTGGACCTGGAGCGGTTCCGCGACGCCTTCCCGCAGCTCGGAGCGCGCCTGGTCGTCGATTGGGGCGAGGAGGTGACGGGTGTGCTGACCCTCGACCTCGCCACCGACGACGGCGAAGCGGGCCTGCTGTGGGTGGGCTCGCAGCCCCCTGTGCCGGCGCCGCCCGCCGACGCCGTCGTGATCCCGGTGCCCGGCCGCGGCGAGTGGGTCGACGTCCACGCGCGGCGCTTCCGCTACGCGTACCTGGCGGGCGTGGCGCTGGCGCGTCCGCCGGCGGTGCGGGTTCTACCTCCGGAGCTGGCGGCCGCGCTGGCCGTTCCCGAGCGGACGCACCCCGGCGTCTTCGGAATCACTCCGCCGCGCCCCGATACGCTCGCCGAGGAGAAGGTGCGTCGGCGGCTGGATACCTCCCCGGCTTCTCGTTGAACGCCGCGGACTGCCCCCGCGGAATGCTGAGGCTCTTCCACTCGCCGCCGGCATGGTGCCTGGCGAGCAGGACGGCCTGGCCGACGTGGTACGAGTAGTGCGTGAGCTGCCGGTTGATCGCCTGCAGGACCGTGAACTGCTCGCCGCGGATGGTCACGCTGCGGTCGAGGTCGCCGGCGCTGAGCGCGCCGATCGCGTCGAAGACGAGCCGCCACCCCGCATCCCAGCGCCGCAGCAGGGACTCCCGCGTGTCCGCGGAGGTCAGGTCGAACTCGCTGTCGCGGTCCCGGTCGGGTTTCTCGCCGTCGGTGGTGAGGAAGTCGCGCCAGCGCGAGCGCATGTTTCCGGCCACGTGCTTGACGATGACGGCGATGCTGTTGTCGTCGGCGGCGAGGGTGGCGAAGAAGGCGTCGTCGTCCACCTGGGCCATGGCCCGGTCGGCGAGGTCCTTCTGGCGGCGAAGCTCGCGGACCACGAGCTGAACGTAGGATTCGTCGGCCATGGCGCTATCATAGCCCGATGCGCTATTTCCGAGGTCTCCTCGTCCTGACCGTGGGGCTCGCCTTGCCCGGCACCAGCCTCGCGGCCCCCCTGGCCGCCGGGTCGTCCCCGCGGGTGGTGATCGAGACCACTCTGGGCGACGTCGTCGTCGAGCTCTACCCGGACCGGACGCCGGTCACGGTGGAGAACTTCCTCACCTACGCGCGCGAGGGCCACTACGACGGCACCATCGTCTACCGGGTGACCGGCTTCCTGATCCAGGCCGGCAGCACCAACCCGGACTTCAGCCGCCGTCCGACCCGCGACCCGATCCCCAACGAGGCCGACGCCGGTCTCAGGAACGAGCGCGGCACCGTGGGCATGGCGCGCTACGCCCCCCACACCGCGACCGCCGAGTTTTACGTCAACACCAGCGACAACGCCTGGCTCGATCACCAGGACAAGACGGACGAGGGATGGGGCTACTGCGTGTTCGGCCGCGTGGTGCAGGGGATGGACGTGGTGGACGCCATCGCCGCCCTGCCCGCCGGGCCGCGCGCCAACCTGCAGGACGTGCCCAAGGAAGAGGTGACGATCAAGAAGGTCCGCCTCGCCGACGAAGGCTCGCCCACCGCCGTGGCGCCGCCCGAGTCGCCGCCGCCAGAGCCTCAGACCGTGCGGCTGCGCGGCGTCCTGACCGACGAGGGCGTCGAATGCCAGGCGATGACCGGCGACGACGGCCGCCTCTACACCCTGGTCGGCGACCTCTCCGCGGTGAAGGTGGGCGACCGGGTGGAGGTCACGGGCAAGCGCGCCGAGATCTCGACGTGCCAGCAGGGCGTCACCATCGAGGTCGAGAGCATCCGGCGCACCGGCGGCTCGGGGATGACGGAGATCGACGGCTGATGAGACCTGGAACCCTCACCCCCGGCCCCTCTCCCAGGGGGAGAGGGGGTAGGTGGGGATCCATGTAGCTCTAAGTCTTCCAGACACAAGAGTTAGTACCGGCACCCGTAGGCGGAAGTCCGCCTCGGGTGTCCATCGGGTGTCTTCCG
>DASWIG010000665.1:0-6300 GCA_036397835.1 Thermoanaerobaculia bacterium | reverse complement strand
CGAGGTGAAGCGTCTTCCTGGCACTCGGGATCCTCTACGGTTTCCGAGTATCCAGCGAGGAGACCTGGAGCGAAACGGGGCGGCGCGGCAGCGCCGCCCCGTTCGCCTCACTTCTCCTTCGCCTCGCGCGGAGCCTTGACGTCGAGGAACTCGACGCTCGAGGCGTGGACTTCAACGACGCGGCGGTTCTTGCCGGCGTCGTCCTCCCACTTGCGCGAGCGCAGCGCGCCGGCGACCGCCACGCGGTCGCCCTTCGCGAGGCGCTGGCAGCTCTGACGAGACCGTTCCAGCACACCACCGTGTGCCAGTCGACGCGCTGCTTGCGCTCGCCGCCCGACATGAAAGACTCGTTGGTCGCCATGTCGAAGCGGGCGCCCTGGCCCTCCTCGCCGAAGAAGGTCGGATCATCACCGAGACGGCCGATGAGAGTGACTTGATTCGTGACGTTTCCAAACATCGCCTGGTCCTCCTTGAGGTTGTTTGTTGACCCTTTCGCCAGAAATCAAGGGTCAAAATCAACCTTCTTGAAGGACGCTGCGCCGACCTCGCTCCTGGCCATCGGCCTGCTCGGGATCAGCGATCCGTCTTTCCCTCCGAGACCAGTCTCCTCCCCGTCCGACTTGACTCCCTGCTTCGGTCTCTTGAATCCGTCCGGGTCTTCCCCTTGGCTTTGGCTTTGGGCCGGAGGGGGCGGGGCGAGCGGCGGCCGCGGGCGTGGCGGACTCATGGAGCGGAGCGGCATGGGTCGGGACGCTCGCCCCGCCCCCCGCTTCCGGATGCCGCTCTCGGCGGCATCTCCGCTGTTCAACAGATGCGCTCGACCAGGAGGCCGGCCGCGAGCTTGGGGGATTCCTGTGCTTACCGATCGGTCATCTTGTCTCTCCCACTGAAGGTCGTTTCGCGGGCGACGCTGGAGTCGGCCGCAAAGGGGGATGAAGGGCGGCGCCTGCGCGCCGCCCGAGGCTGGGCTCGGGCGCGACGGCCGTCATCGGGCATCAGATCGCTGCGAGCGAAGGCGGTCGCGGACCTCGGTCAATGCGAAGCCGAGCAAGTTGAGGCCACGCCAGAGCTCGGGACGGTTCGATCTCGGATCGCCGGCGGCCAGCCCGATCCCCCAGACGCGATCCGTAGGGCTCGCTTCGACGAGGACGTCGCCGCCCGTGGCGAGCAGGAACTGCCCAAGCCGCCGCGACTGAGAGAACTTGGCGAGGTTGCCGCGCACGACGACGTCGAAGCGGTGCTCGCGCCAGGCTCGCTCGTCGAATCCCTTCACCTGACGGCCGAGCTTCTTCGCTTCGGCGGGGTGCGGCGCCGCGAGGATCTTCGCGAAGACGTCGCGGTCGCAAAAGAGGCGTGCTTTCTGCGCCATCATGAAGTGCTCGGCAGTCGCGTACCGGTCGCCTTCGACCGTGAAGGACGATGGCCACCACTGGCTCAGGCACGCCTTCCCGATCCGGCCGCCGGGGAGAGGCCGGTGGCCGTAGAAGAAGAACAAGCTGGGGCGAGAGCCCTGAGCGGAAGTCGTCTTGAGGGACTCGAGTCGCCGCATGGCGGCCCGCGCCGTGGTGCGTTCATCGAGCAAGTGCATCGCGGTCCTCCGCAACAAGGCTCCGGAGATCCCGTAGCTCCCGCCGCCCTCCTGGGGAGTAGGGGGCGACCCTCACGGGTCGCCCCCATTCCTTTCTCGCGCTGGGATTGCTCTCGGCGTGGCGGAACGGATGGATGGATGGACCACGGCGCAGGACGCGCTGCGGCGACTGGAGTCCCTCAATACCGCTGAGGGCTCCCGGCGAGGTTGACGACCAGCCGGCCGAAGAGCGCGGTCTTCGGCTCGCGCAGCGGCGCCACGCGCTCCAGCAAGAAGAGCAGCCCGAAGCCGTTCTGTCGACCATGCCCGGAACCCGTCAGTTCACCTTAGAACCCCACGGCCACCTGGATCGTGACCAGGTGCCGGTCGCGGGTAGCCGGTGCTCCCGTGCGAGCTTCGCCTTGGTCGACGCGTGTCCAATCGAGGGTCAGCTTGCGCTGATGGCCGTCGAGCAGGTAGTTGAGCCCCAGGCTGGTGAACCTCGTGTCCGGCCGCTCCTCGACATCGAGCCGCTCCTGTCGGCCGTAGAGCTGGACGCGCCCCCGCGGGCCCCACGGAGGCAGCAGGTAGCCGGCCTGGAGATAGGTAATGCGGTGGTCGTCGCCAGCAACGACCTGCGTGAACGCGACCGCACCCGGGGTGTTGGTGGTCTGGATGAGGCCCGCCTCCGCCGTCCACGAGCCGCGGCCGACCGGGTGATCGAGGAAGACGTCCACGGTCCAGGCGGAGTAGTCTTCGGCCTGCCGTCCGGCTAGCGTCAGATCACACTGGCTGTCGAATCCCGCGCCGATCGCCAGCACGCGCTTGGTGCCGAGGTACGTACCACTGTTGAACCACGCGCTCTCGGGCTCAAGCAGGTTGACGGCGAGTCTCCCCGCCAGGCGCACCGCGTCCGAGGGATTGGCGGCGTCCTCGACGCCCTCGGTGACTCCGACGCGGTACTGGAGCCGCCGCGCGGCGAAGTTGCCCCAGACCACCAGCCCATCGTCCCGCCCGACCTTCCCGGGATAGAAGGTCGCGCCCCGTACTCCTCCCTGCGTCCAGGGGATGTCGAGAGCCAGGAGCGTGAAGGTGGACTCGGTGCCGAAGGCGCGCGTGAAGGGCACGTACATCCTGCCCACCTGCACCTTGAGGGGCTCGGCGAGGTCGAAGACCACCCAAGCGTCCCGCACTGCCAGCCCGCTTCCCAGCCCGAGCGAAGGTACGTCGAGGCCCTGCTGGCCGAGACGGTCAGCAGCAAGGTGGGCGAAGACCCCGAGCTTCGGTGTCACCTGCCCGGCGAGCGATAGGTAGACTCGCCGCAACTGGAAGTCGTGAAGCGCGCCGGCGCCGTCCGGCGCCCCGTCCTCGACCCACTGATACCAGCCCTGGGTGCGGAAGTGGACTTCCAGCCGCGGTGGCTGGCGTTCCTCCTCGGCCGCTGCGAGCGGCGCGACGAGCCCAAGAGCCAGCGCGCAGGCGAAGATCCCCTCGAGGCGCTTCGTTCGCATGACCACCTCCTCAGAACACCAGCACCTTGCTGGCATCGAGCGTTCGTCGCGCCAGCTCGTCCATGGAGCTGCGCTGAGCCCCCTCCAGCAGGTCGGCGTCGGTCAATCCTCGTGCGTCCATGCAGCTGCCGCAGGCCAGCACTTCGCCGTGACGGAGCGCGCCGCGTAGCATCCGCTCCAGGTTGTAGTAACCCTTGGGCGTCTGCTGGCCGGCCTTGGCACACAGGACGGCATCGGCCATGAGGAAGACCTGCACCCGGACCTCGGGCTCGGCCCTGGCGAGGGCGAGCGCCATCCGCAGCCCGTTGTAGGACCTCTCGGTCCCGTACGGCGGATCGTTGAGCAGGATCAGGATCTCAGTCATGGGGTCTTCTCCGAGCGAGCGGGATTGGCGAGTTTCGGGATGTGCCCGGCCGCGGTACTGAATGGAGCTCGCCCGCGAGCGAGGCTCATGGTCCGGCTGCGGCGACCGCGAGGCCGCGCCCGCGCCACTCCAGGACGCCCTCCTCGAGTCGCTGCGCCCGAAAGCCGCGAGCGCGCAGCAGCTCCACTGCGTCGAGCGACATCAAGCAGTAGGGCCCACGACAGTAGGCGACCACCTCCCGGTCCGCCGGCAGCTCGGCCAACCGGGCCTCGAGCTGCGGCAGAGGGACGGAAACGGCGCCGGGTAGGTGGCCTGCTCGGTACTCCTCCTCGGGGCGCACGTCGAGCAGAACGACCTCTCCGGCGCGCACGCGGTTCGCCAGGGTCTCCGGGTCGACCGCCTCGAAGTGACCGCGGCGCTCGAGGAAATCGCGGCTGATGCGCTCGATCTCCGCGAGGCGCGACCCAGCCAGCGTACGGAGGGCGGCGAAGAAGTTCCCAACGTCAGGGTCCGCGAGACGGTAGGTCACGAAATGGCCGTTGCGCTCAGCCTCTACCAGCCGGCTGCGGCGGAGCACCTGCAGGTGATGCGAGACGTTCGCGATCCCGTCGCCGACCTCCCGCGCCAGCGCCTCGACCGTCCACGCTCGCTGACTGAGAAGCTCCAGCAACTCGAGGCGGGTGGCATTGCCCACCGCCTTTCCGATCCGTGCGACCTCGGCGTAGACCGCGGTCCTGAGGTTTCGTCGCGCCATGTTCATAGACTCTAACGAATCTTAAAATAAGTCAAGGATCAGTTCGCGCCTGACGCCCACCCGCTGTCGCGAGCGGGACCGTCACAGTTTCATCGGTCGCGCCGGGTCGCGCCGATGGCCGCGATCCTGCTGTCGACGGGCACCGCGGGGTTGGACGCCACCCTGGGCGGCCTGGTGGAGCAGGCGCGTCAGCTTCGCACCCACCCACCTGCGCCGGGCCTGGGACCTGGGCCTGCTGTGCTCGAACGACCCGGTCTGCGGCGGCCACACGCCGCGCGGCGACCACGCGGAGCGTTTCTTGGAGGTCGGCGTGCCACGGCTGCCTGTTCATCGCCGAGTGCTCGTGCGAGCGCTTCAACCGTTACCTCGACCGCCCGTTGGTGTCCCGGTGATCGGCCACGAGGCGGAGCTGGCCTTCTTCGGTGAGCGTCCATGAGCTTGCGCGGCCTGACGGCGATCTCGCTGCCCGACCTGGAGGCCCTGCGGCAGGCGATCGAGGCCGGGGTGCTGGTGGAGGACGTCGAGCTCGCGAAGCAGCTCGTGCGTCAGTGGGAGGGGCTGCTGGCGTCGGGGTTGGCTTGTCGGTACGGAGGATAGCCCCCGAAGACGGAGAAGAGGGCATGGCGCGGCGCCGCTTCGCGGCGCTTGGCGGGCCCCCGGTCGCTGCGCTCCCTCGCCACACCCTATGCCCCGCCGCGCCATGCCCAATGAGGACGCGCTCGCGCGCCGTTGGGTACACGACTCCGCTCCGCTCCGCCGCGAGCTGCGTACCCTCGCCGCCACGTCAGTCGTCGAGATCGGCGTTGTGGAGATCGACCAAGACCGGGCAGTGGTCTGAGAGAACCTCGTATGCGGCCGGCGTCGATCCCGTAAACGCGGCGCAGTTCCGAACCGCGCAGTAACCGCTGACGCGTGCATCGCGGGGAGCTTCCTGCATTCCCACGCTCATCACCGCGTGGTCGAGCCTGCCGCCCTGGCCATTGAAGTACTCCGTGCATACAACCTGAGGCGTGGCCAGCCGGAAGCCGGGCGCGAGCTCCTCTTCGAAGAGCTCGAGCTCGAGCGCGGCCGGGATCTGCGGCGGCTCACTCCGGCCCATCGTGTTGTAGTCGCCGAGCACCAGGAGGTCCACCTCGCTGTCCAGGATGGGTGTCCCGCCGACGTTAATCTGATCCAGGCGATCGATGGCCGATCGCCGATTCTGGTAGTCCCGGTCCCTGGTTCCCGAATCCAGGTGGACGGCGACGACGTGGAAGTCCGCACCGCCTCCGGCGCCGACTGCATGGGCATAACGGCCGGGTCGGAGGTTCGCCGAACAGGGGTCGCCGCCCGCTGAGGCGGCGCCGTTCAGCTCCTCGACGTCGGCGAAGGCGGTGAGCGTGACCCGGTCGCTGCGCCACAGGAAGCCGACGTGCTGAGCCTTCAGCGGCCCGCACGCCTGAAGGTCCACCTCCCAGTCCTCGCCAGCCGCCTCGAGCTTGGCGACGACCGTCGCGATCGCCGTCCGCGCTCCGGGGTCGTCCAGGATCTCCTCGACGGCAAGCAAGTCCACGTCCATCCAGGTGATGGCGCAGGCGAGCCAGTCCAGATCCGTCGCGTTCTCGGGGCAGCTCTCGCTCGGCGAGCAGCCCTTCGGGAACCAGCGGACGTTCCAGGTACCAGCGCGCAGCGCGTCGCTCTCCTTGGGCAGCCGGCAGCCGGCCGCGACCACCGCCTCACATTCCTCCCTGGACGCCCAGACGCGCTCTTCGGCGTCCGCGGCGCAAGCCGACGGTGGCGGTGCCGGGGGGTGCTCGTCGATAACCCCGACGACGTAGCGGGGCGACACCCACCCGCTGCGGCCGTCGGGAAGTTCGAGCCGAACCCAGTCGTTGGCGCTGACCGCGACGACCTTGCCGAAGCTGCCGTCCGCAGCCCGGCCGAACATCGACGAGCTATCCATCCGGTGGAGCGGCACTCCGAGGTGATGCGTCGCGCGGAGCTCGACGCGGTCACCGACATCCACGGGTGGATCGGCGAGCGCCGAGAGCGCTACGAGGAGGGAAGCGGCGGCAATCGCGAGGGTGCGCATGAGGGAGCTCCTTTCAGACTAACGCGACCAGCC
>DASWIG010000664.1:0-45930 GCA_036397835.1 Thermoanaerobaculia bacterium | reverse complement strand
CAACAACACGGCGGCGGTCTCGGTCTTCATGCCGCTGTCGCTACAGCTCGCCAAGCACTACCGCCTGAGCCCGTCGAAGCTGCTCATCCCTCTTTCCTACGCCGCGATCTTCGGGGGCACCTGCACCCTGATCGGCACCTCGACCAACATCCTGGTCAGCGCCCTGGCCGTCGGCCACGGCCTGCCGGCCTTCTCCGTCTTCGAGTTCTTCTACCTGGGCGGCATCTTCTTCGTCGTGGGTCTCGCCTTCAACCTGTGGGTCGCGCCGCGGCTGCTGCCCGCCCGCGCCTCGCAGGAGAGCCTCACCGTCAAGTACGAGATGGACGCCTACCTCACCGAGCTGCGGGTAGCCGCGAGGTCCGACCTGGTGGGCAGGACGGTGCTCGAGGAGGAGCTCAGCGAGCGGTTCCGGATCAACGTGCTGGAGATCCTGCGCGAGAGCGAACGGATCACCTCCGACATCCGCCACACCGAGCTCGAGGTCGACGACGTGCTCATCGTGCGGGGCTCCATGGAGGACATCCTGGCCTTCAAGGAGCAGCGCGGCCTCCTGCTGCTGACCGACGTCAAGCTCGACGACCGGGAGCTGGCGGACGAGAACAACGTACTGGTAGAGATGCAGGTGGCGCCGGGCTCGGAGCTCGTGGGCGCCACCCTGAAGGAGATCGACTTCCGCAAGCGCTTCGCCTGCTTCGTGCTGGCGCTCGCCCGCGTCGACGGCATCGTGCGCGAGAAGATCACCTCGGTGCCGCTCGAGCCGTGGGACACGCTGCTCGTCTTCGGCCCCCGCCAGCGCGTGGCGGGCGCCACGGCGACGGCGGACTTCATCCCCTTGCAGGAGCTGCCCGTGCGCCTGGGGCTGACGCGGCGCTGGTGGATCGGCGCCCTGGCGATCCCCCTGGTGGTGCTGCTGGCCGCCTTCGAGGTGATGCCGATCCTCAAGAGCGCCATCGTCGGCGTGGCCCTGCTCCTGGCCACCCGCACGGTGCGCATCCAGCAGGCCTACCGCGCCATCGACTGGACGGTGATCTTCCTGCTGGCGACGATCCTGCCCGTGGGCACCGCCCTCGAGGAAAGCGGTCTGGCGAGCTGGATCGGCGAGGGCATCGTGCGCCTCGGCGAGCCCTACGGGGCCTTCGCCGTGCTTTCGTTGGTGATCCTGGTGACCTCGATCATGACGGAGTTCATCACCAACAACTCCGCCGCCGTGCTCATGGTGCCCATCGCCATGTCGGTGGCCCAGGGCCTGGGCGTCGACCCCAAGCCCTTCCTCATGGGCCTGGCCTTCGCCGCCTCGATGAGCTTCGCCACGCCCACCGGCTACCAGACGAACACCATGGTCTACGCGCCGGGCGGCTACCGCTTCCTCGACTACGTCAAGATCGGCGTGCCGCTCAACCTGCTCTTCTGGGTGCTGGCGAGCCTGCTCGTGCCGCGCATCTGGCCGTTTTAGCCCGCCCTCGTCTACCCCAGGTGCGCGAAAGCCCGGTCGACCTCCTGGTGGTTGCCCACCAGCACCAGGTCGTCGCCCGGCTCGATGACGAGGTCGGCCGCCGGATTCGAGTACGTGGTCTCGCCGCGCACCACGGCGATGACGCTGGCGCCGGTATGGCGCCGCAGGTCGAGGTCGCGCAGCGTCTTGCCGGCGGCGGCGCTCGCGGCGTCGACGCGGTAGATGTCGGTGGTGCCGGCCACCAGGGCCTCGAGCACCGCGTCCGACACGCCCGCGGCCAGCGACGGCGCCCGCAGCATCCGGTAGTCCTCGCCGCGCAGCGCCCGGGTCTGGGCGCGCACGACGTTGCGCGGCACGTGGAAGCGGGTCAGGACGCGGGTGAAGATCTCGATCGCCGTCTCGAACTCCTCGGCCACCACCTGGTCGGCGCCGCGGCGGCGCAGGTCGTCGATCTCGCTCAGCATCCGGGTGCGGACGATGATCTGGACCGCCGGGTTGAGCTGGCGCGCCAGCGGCACGCACAGCGCCAGCGACGTGGGGTCGTTGACCGCGAAGACCACGACGCTGGCGCGCTCGATCCCCGCGTGCTCGAGGATCTCGCGCCGGGTGGCGTCGCCGTAGATCATCGGCTCGCCCTCGGCGCTGGCGCGCCGCACCGTCTCGCCGTTGAGCTCCACCACCACGTAGGGAATCCTCACCTCGCGCAGCACCCGCGCCAGCAGGCGGCCGCCGACCCCGAACCCCACCACGATGACGTGGTCCTTGCGAGCGGCCGCGGCGGCCGGAGCGTCCTCCGGCAGCGGCGTCTTGCGCAGGCGGTGCCAGAGGACCGCCGCCGCGGGACCCAGCCGCAGCAGGCCCGGCGTCGCCAGCATGGTGACCACCGCCGCCGACAGCAGGAGCTGATAGCTCTCGCCTGGCAGCAGGCCATGGACGCGCCCGACCTCCATCAGCACGAAGGAGAACTCGCCGATCTGGGCGAGGGCCAGGGCGACGGCCGCCACCGTGCGCGCCGGAAAGCGCAGGAAGGCCACGGCGGCGCCGCAGGTCAGCGCCTTGACGGTGATGATAGCCGCCGCCAGGGCGAGCACGGCGAGGGCGTGGCCCGCCGCCCAGCGCAGGTCCACGAGCATGCCGATCGAGACGAAGAAGACGCTGGCGAAGACGTCGCGGAAGGGCCCCATGTCAGCCACCACCTGGTGGCTGTACTCGGTCTCGGAGACGATGATGCCGGCCACGAAGGCGCCGAGGGCCAGCGAGAAGCCCAGGGAGTAGGTGAGCCAGGCCATGGCCAGGCACAGGCCGAGGGCCCCGAGCACGAAGAGCTCGCGGATGCGGGTGCGCACGAAGTGGTGGAAGAGCCCCGGCATGAGATAACGGGCCGCCAGGAAGACCAGGACCACGGCGGCCAGCGAGGCGCCGAAGCGCGCCGCGAGGTCGCGCGGCGAGGCCGCCGCCTCGCCGCCCAGCACCGGGGTGAGCACGATCATCGGCACGATGAGGAAGTCCTGGAAGAGGAGGATCGCCAGCGCCACGCGCCCGTGCGGAGAGCCGCCCTCGCGGCGCTCGTCGTAGAGCTTGAGCACGATGGCGGTGCTCGAGAGGGTGATCACGAAGCCGATGAAGACGGCCGATGCCGGGCGGACGCCGAACCAGCTCGCCGCCAGGAACGCGGCGGCGACGGTCAGCAGCGCCTGGGCGCCGCCGCCGAGGAAGAACGGCCGCCGCGCCTGCCTGAGCTTCTCGAACGAGAGCTCGAGCCCGATGGCGAAGAGCAGCAGCACGACGCCGATCTCCGCCAGCACGTGGATCGCCTCGTCGTCGTCGACCAGTCCGGTGCCCGAGGGCCCGATGACCAGGCCGGTGACGAGCAGCCCCGCGATCGGCGGCACCCGCAGCCGGTGGCACGCGAGCAGCACCGCCACCGCGGCCCCGAGCACCACGACGGCCTGTTGCAGGAAGTGGTCGAGCTCCACGCCCGGAGTCTATCCAAGCACGCCGGTCGGCGTGCGTGCCGCCTCTCCGAGATCTCCGGGACGCCGCCTGCTCCGGCGCTCCGCCGACGAGCTGCAGCGTAAGTCGCACCACGTCAGGTAGTTAGCTCCGACCAGCTCGTTGTCTCGGGCAATGTCCTGAAGAAAGGGGGTTGCATCGTAGTGCGCAGAATGTTAGCTTAGAGACAACGTAGGTGGACTGAGTGCAACCAAGGGATTGGGCTACGGCTCCGAGCTCGTTCGAGGAGCTCGGCAGGGAACCCGTATAGCTCTGGCCGAGAGGAGGACCAGGTGCCGATTAATCCTACTTACCCGGGCGTCTACATCGAGGAGATTCCCAGTGGGGTACGTACCGTCACCGGGGTGGCGACCTCGATCACCGCGTTCGTGGGCCGCGCCCTGCGAGGTCCGGTCTCGACACCCGTCGTCATCAACAGCTTCGCCGATTTCGAGCGCACCTTCGGTGGACTCTGGGTGGAAAGCTCCCTGGGGTTCTCGGTGCAGGACTTCTACTTGAACGGCGGCAGCCAGGCCGTCGTAGTGCGCCTGGTGAGCTCAGCCGGCACGGCCACGGCCCGGATCGACGCCAACGCTCTCATACTGGACGCGGCCTCGACGGGGTCGTGGGCCAACTCGCTGCGCGCCCGCATCGACCACGACGTGCTGCAGAGCGCCGCCGACAGCCTCGGCGTGGCATTCGACGACCTCTTCAACCTCTCGGTGCGCGATGGTGGGACCGGGGTGATCGAGACCTACAACAACGTCACTTTCGTCGACAGTGCGCGGCGGGTGGACAAGGTGCTCAAGAACGGCTCACAGCTCGTGCGCGCGGTGCCGCCGCTGCCCTCGGCCGTCATCCCGCACGGCGCGCCAGGCGACGGTCTCGACATCTGGAGCGACGACAACGCGTCGAGCCCGGTGCTCGCAACCGCCCTGGGCTCCGACGGCGGCGACCTGACGGCTACTGACGTCATAGGTTCCGAGGAGGACAAGACGGGGCTCTTCGCCCTCGAGGACGCCGACCTCTTCAACCTGCTCTGCATTCCGCCCTACAGGAGCGATGGCAACATCGACTACGTCCCCACGCTGATCGACCCGGTGGTCAACTACTGCGAAAAGCGCCGGGCCATGTTCATCATCGATCCGCCGTCCGAGTGGAACACGAAGAACGACGCCAGAGACGGCGTGACGGACGACATCGGCACCACGAGCAAGAACGCCGCGCTCTTCTTTCCGCGGCTGCGCAAGCCCAACCCGTTGCGCGACAACCAGCTCGAGGACTTCGCTCCGTGCGGGGCGATGGCCGGAATCTTCGCGCGCACGGATGCGACCCGCGGGGTGTGGAAGGCGCCGGCGGGCCTCGAGACGACGATCAACGGCACCAACCAGCTCTCGGTGCCCCTCACCGATCCCGAGAACGGCGAGCTCAACCCGCTCGGCATCAATGCGTTGCGCGTGCGTCCGGCGGTGGGGCCGGTGATCTGGGGAGCGCGCACCCGCCAGGGCGACGACCGGCTGGCCTCGGAATGGAAGTACATCCCGGTGCGGCGCGTGGCTCTCTTCATTGAGGAGAGTCTCTACCGCGGCACCCAGTGGGCCGTCTTCGAGCCCAACGACGAGCCGCTCTGGGCGCAGTTGCGCCTCAACATCGGCGCCTTCATGCAGAACCTCTTCCGGCAGGGCGCTTTCCAGGGCCGGACGCCGCGGGAGGCCTACCTGGTGAAGGTCGACAAGGAGACCACCACCCAGAACGACGTCGACCGCGGCATCGTCAACATCGTCGTGGGTTTCGCGCCCTTGAAGCCCGCCGAGTTCGTGATCCTTCAGATCCAGCAACTGGCCGGCCAGATCGAGACCTAGGCGGCATCCAAAGACTGAGGTGGAAGACAGCGAGGTGGAACCATGCAGTTCAGCGTCAACACGCAGCGCTTCGACCCGTACAAGAACTTCAAGTTCCGCGTGAAGTGGGACGGCCGCTTCGTCGCCGGGGTGAGCAAGGTGGGCGCGCTCAGCCGCTCGACCGAGGTGATCGAGCACCGCGAGGGCGGCGACCCGAGCTCGACCCGCCGGTCGCCGGGCCAGACCTCCTACGAGGCCATCACGCTGGAGCGCGGAGTGACCCACGACCCGGAGTTCGAGAACTGGGCCAACAAGGTCTGGAACTTCAGGGCCGGCCTGGGCGCCGAGGTCTCTCTCGCCGACTTCCGCAAGGACATCACGATCGAGGTCTACAACGAGGCCGGCCAGCTCGCGGTCGCCTACAACGTCTTCCGGTGCTGGCCCTCGGAGTACCAGTCGCTGCCCGACCTCGACGCCGGCGACAACGCCATCGCCATCCAGACTCTGACGCTCTCGCACGAAGGCTGGGAACAGGATGCGGGCGTCACCGAGCCGACCGAGCCGAGCCTGTGATCGGGGGCGTCCCGTGCGTGCGTTGTCCGCCTGCGACGTTCTCGCGATCTGGGAGGTGACGGCCGGCGCCGGGCCGACGCAGCGCGCCCTCGCCATCCTCGCCCGCGCCTGTCCCGAGCGCTCGCCGGAGTCGCTCGCCGCGCTCCCGCTCGGCCGCCGCGACGGCCTGCTGCTCGAGCTCTACCGCAGCACCTTCGGTCCCGCCCTCGACCTCTTCGAGCGCTGCCCGGCGTGCGGCCAGGGGCTGGCGCTGGGCGTCGACGCCGACGACCTGCTCGCCGGCGGCTCCGAGATCGCCGGGGACTCCGAAAAAGGCGGTGTCCGCGAGCTCGCCGTCGACGGCCTGGAGCTGCGTTTCCGGCTGCCCACGAGCGCAGACGTCGACGCCGCGGCGCGCGCCCCGGACCCGGCGGCGGCGCGGGCGGTCCTCGTCGAGCGCCTGGTGGTCGAGGCACGGCGGGGCGGCGCCGCCGTCGATCCGCGTGAGCTCGGCGAGGCCGAGCTGACGCGCTTCGCCGAGAGCCTGGCGGCGGCCGACCCCCGGGCCGAGGTGGTCTTCGACCTCCGGTGCGAGGCCTGCCAGCACCGCTGGCAGGCCTTCTGTGACGTCGCCGAGTGCTTCTGGCACCAGCTCGCCACCGCCGCGCGGCACCTGCTGCGCGAGGTCCACGTGCTGGCCGGCAGCTACGGTTGGTGCGAGGCCGACATCCTGGCGCTCGCGGCTCCCCGGCGCCGGGCCTACCTGGAGATGCTCGCCGGTGAGTGATTTCCTCAGCCGCCTGGCGGATCGCTCGCAAGGCAGGGCGCGCCTGGCCAGGCCGCGCCAGCGCTCGCGCTTCGAGCACCCGGCGCCTTCCCCTCTCTCCGAGTCCGCGGCGAGCGGTCTCCCTCCCACGACAGCCGAAGAAGAGATCCCGGCCGCGCCGAGCACGGGAGAGCTCCCCGCGCCGGTGCCGGCCGGACGAGCCGACACGGACCCCCCGCGCCGCAAGGGGCGGGCGCTGACGCCGGCCCCCACGTCCGAGCCGAAGGCCCTCGTCCCCGAGGTGGCCGCTCCCGGCCGTCGCGGGACGCCGCACCGGCAGGCGGATCGGGGGGAGGCTTCGGTGGCCGCCGCGGCCGCCCCGTGGGAGGCTGGATCGGCGAGGCCGGAAACGCCGAGGCGGCCTCCCACGGCGCCCGATTCCGGGCCGGCGCCGCGCCGGCCGGAGGGGCCGCCCGCGAGTGCTGCCGAGGGGGCTTCGCCCCGGGCCGAGGCGGCGCCGCCCGCCCCTCCCCGCGCACGGCCGGAGGGCCAGGTCGCCGCGGAGCCGCCCTCACGGCGCCGCTCCCAGGCACCGGAGGGCGCCGCCGACCCGGGACCTGGGCTCGTGACGCCGGCCTCCGCGGCGCCGAGCCGCCGCGCAGGCCCCCTCGGAGACCGGGTGGGGAAACGCCGCCCTGCCGGGGCCGAGAGCGAGCCGGTCGTCAAGGTGAAAATCGGGCGGGTCGACGTCCGGGCGGTGGCGCCGCCGTCGCCGCCGGTCCGAGATCGCCGTCCTTCAGGCCCGAAGCTCACGCTCGGCGATTACCTGCGGGCCCGTAACGAAAGGCGCCGATGAGCAACTTCCTCGCCGTCGCCACGGTCACCGCCGCGCTGCGCCGCACGCTCCAGGCGGTGGTCAGCCAGGACGTCACCGGCGCCACGGTGACCTCCGTGCACCCCGCCGGTCCGCAGGGCTCCCTGCCCGCGGTCGGGGTCAACATCTTCCTCTACCAGGTCGTGCCCAACCCGGACTGGCGCAACAACGACCTGCCCACCCGGCGTTCCGACGGCTCCCTGCTGCAACTGCCCGAGGCGGCGATCGACCTCCACTACCTGTTCAGCTTCCACGGCGACGACGCGCAGCTCGAGAGCCACCGGCTGCTGGGCTCGGTGACCCGGACGCTGCACGCCCAGCCGATCCTCGACCGGCAGACGATCGAGGACACGGTGGCCGATCCCGCCTTCAGCTTCCTGGCGGCCTCCGATCTCGCCGACCAGGTGGAGAAGGTGCGTTTCGTACCCCAGGGCAGCCTCGAGGAGCTCTCGCAGCTCTGGACCGGGATCTTCCACCAGACCCAGTACCACCTGTCGGTGTCCTACCGCGGCTCGGTGGTGCTGCTCACCGCCGAGCAGGAAAGGCCGAAGCCGGCCCTGCCGGTGCGGCGGCGCCAGTTCCTCGTGCTGCCCCTGCGCTCGCCGGCGATCGACCAGGTCACCGACGCGGCCGACCCCGCGGCGCCGGTGGTGGTGGGCTCGACGATCGAGATCACCGGCCGGCGGCTGCGCGGCGCGAAGACCGTCGTGCGCCTCACCGGCCAGGACTTCGAGCCCGCCGACGACGACGTGACCGACGGCGCGATCCGCTTCCTCCTCGACGCGCCGCTCGTCGCCCCCGACCTGCTGCGCGCCGGGGTCCAGGCCGTGCAGGTGATCCATCCCTTCCTGATCGGCGAGCCGCCGCAGGAGCGCGCAGGCTCGGAGTCGAACCCGGCGCCCCTGGTGCTCGTGCCGGACCTCGCCAACGTGCAGGCGGCCAACGTCCAGGACCTGGGCGGCGGTCTGGCCGGCGCCGACGTCACGCTCGAGGTGACGCCGCCGGCCGGGTCGCGGCAGCGGGTGAACCTGGTGCTGAGCTCGGTGCCCGGCACTGCGGTGCCGCAGGCCTACTCGTTCTCGGTCCCGGCGCGGACGAGCGACCTCGCGAGCCTCACCATCCCGGTCTCGGGCGTCGTCCAGGGCACCTACCTGGTGCGCCTCCAGGTCGACGGCGCCAGCAGCCCGCTCGCCTTCGACGACGATCCGGAAAGCCCAACCTTCGAGCAGTTCACCGGTCCCACCGTGGTCCTGGAGCCGCCATGAGCGAGATCGACTGGCAGACGTGGAACGACCGGGTGCTCCAGGCGGCCCTGGACCGGGTGCGGCGCCACGTGGCGCGCCTCGCGGCGGACGCGGCGGCGCCGGCCGGCTCAGCGGACCACGCCGCGCCGCCTGAAGGCCTCGCGCCGCCGGCGCTCGAGGTGATCCGCGGCGCCTTCGACCTGTCGCCCTTCGAGTGCGATCTCCTGGTGCTGGCCGCCGCCCCGGAGCTCGACCCGGGCTTCGCGGCGCTCGCCGCCGCCGCCCAGGGAGATCCCGAGCGCCGCTACCCGACCTTCGCGCTCGCCTTCGCGGCGCTGCCCGCGGCCCATTGGAGCGCCCTCTCGCCCGCCGGCCCGCTGCGCCGCTGGCGCCTCGTCGAGGTGGCGCCGGGGGGCGCGTTGACCCTGAGCCCGCTACGCATCGAGGAACGGGTGCTCCACTTCCTGCGCGGCATCGAAGCGCCCGACGAGCGCCTCGCCGGGCTGGTCACGGCGCTCGAGACCGGCGCCACCCTGGTGCCCTCGCACCGCCTCGTGGCCGAGCGGCTGGCGGCGGCCTGGGCTCGGCAATGGGGCCAGGGACCGCTGCCGGTGATCCAGTTGGTCGGCGAGGAGGCGGAGGGCAAGCGCGCGATCGCCGCCGCCGCCTGCGCCGCCCTGGGCATCGGGGTGAACGTGCTGCGGGCGACCTCGCTGCCCGCCGCCGACGCCGAGCTCGAGGGCCTGCTGCGCCTGCTCGGCCGCGAGGCCGCCCTCGGCCGGCGGGCCCTGTTGCTCGACTGCGAAGGTGAGGAGCCGGCCGACGCGGCGCGGTCGCGCGCCGTCGCCACCTTCGCCGAGGGCTACCACGGCGTCCTGGTGCTGGCGAGCCGCGAGCGCCGTCACCTGCCGCGGCGAGCCTCGGTGCCGCTCGACGTGGCCCGGCCCGAGACCGCCGAGCAGGAGGCCCTGTGGCGGGCGGTCCTGGGCGAGAACGCCGAGCGCTTCAACGGACACTGCCGCACCCTCGCCGCCCAGTTCGACCTCTCCGCCGGCGCCATCCGTGCCGCCGGCGCCGAGGCCCTGGGCCGGGTGGAGACGGCCGCGGAGGCGGGGGAGGAGGCGGGTCCCGAAGCGCTCGCCAAGGCCCTGTGGCGCTGCTGCCTGGGCCAGGCCCGGCCGAGCCTCGACGCGCTCGCCCAGCGCCTGCGGCCGATCGCCGGCTGGGACGACCTGGTGCTGCCCGAGGCGCAGAAGGCCCTGCTCTCCCAGATCGCGATCCACGTGCGCCGGCGCCACCGCGTCTACGAGGAATGGGGTTTTGCGGGGCGCACCTCGCGGGGGCTCGGGATCACCGCGCTCTTTGCCGGCGTGAGCGGCACCGGCAAGACCATGGCGGCCGAGGTGCTGGCCCGCGAGCTCGACCTCGACCTCTACCGCATCGACCTGGCCTCGGTGGTCTCGAAGTACATCGGCGAGACCGAGAAGAACCTGAAGCGGGTCTTCGACGCCGCCGAGGCCGGCGGCGCGATCCTGCTCTTCGACGAGGCCGACGCGCTCTTCGGCAGGCGCTCCGAGGTCAAGGACAGCCACGACCGCTACGCCAACATCGAGGTCAGCTACCTGCTCCAGCGCATGGAGCAATACCGGGGGCTGGCGATCCTCACCACCAACATGAAGACGGCGCTGGATCCGGCGTTCCTGCGGCGCCTCCGCTTCACCGTCCAGTTCCCGTTTCCCGACGCGGCGGCGCGGGCCGAGATCTGGCGGCGCATCTTCCCGCCGCAGACCCCCACCGCGGGCCTCGAGGCCGCCAAGCTCGCCCGGCTCGGCGTGGCCGGGGGCAACATCGCCAACATCGCTCTGGCCGCCGCCTTCCTGGCCGCCGAGGGCGACGAGCCCGTCGGCATGGGGCACGTCCTGAAGGCGGCCCGCAGCGAGTACGCGAAGCTCGAGAAACCCCTGACGACGGGGGAGATCGGGAGCTGGGAGCCGTGAAGGTCGAGATCGAGATCGGGGCGCTGGTGCTGCACGGCTTTTCGCCTGCCGAGCGCCGTGCCGCGGGTGCGGCCGTGAAGCGGGAGATGGAACGAAGGCTGGCCGCTCCGGAGAAAACCGCGATCCCCACCAGGGGCATAACCGCCGCTCGCGTGGACGCGGGGTCCTTCGTCATGGCACCCGGTTCGAGGGCCGGGACCGTCGGCAGCGAAACGGCGCGAGTCGTCTGCGCAAGGCTCGCAATGAGGACGGACCCCAGGGGGACCGATTAGATGCCGACCCCGCTCTCTCCCCGCATCGCCAAGGGCGCCATCGTGGCCGTCGACCCGTTCAACCCGGTGGCCTCGGTGATCGTCTTTCAGCTCAACCCGGAGAGCCTGACCCGCTCGCTCACCCCCAACACCACCGAGGGCGGCGGCACGGCGGAAGCTCTGCGCTTGAAGGGCGCGCCGACCGAGACCATCTCGGCCGAGCTCTTCATCGACGCCACCGACCAGCTCGAGGCCTCCGACCCGACGGCGCTGCGAATGGGCATCTACCCACAGCTCTCGGCCCTCGAGATGCTGCTCTTCCCGAAGAGTTTGCTGGTCGTCGCCAACAGCGCTCTGGCCGCCCTGGGCACCATCGAGGTCATTCCGCCGGAGGCCCCCCTGACGCTCTTCGTCTGGGGCCTGCGGCGCATCGTGCCGGTGCGGATCACCAGCCTGAGCGTCACCGAGGAGGCCTGGGACACGAGCTTGAATCCCATCCGCGCCACCGTCTCGGTGGACATGCAGGTGCTGACCTACGACGACCTGTCGATCATCCATCCCGGCCGCGCCATCTTCCTGGCCAACCAGGTGCTGCGCGAGACCATGGCGACGCTGGGCAGCCTCGACAACCTGTCGAGCGTGGTGAGCGGCGACGTGCGCCTGGTCTAGCTAGGCGGAACCTCCGGAGGACGAGAGCCATGTTCGGACCCGAGAGCCGCTACGCCGAGATCGAAAACGCCATCCACGTGACCCGGGACGGCCGCGAGATCACCTACAAGAAGCGCCGCTTCCTGCCGCGCGGCGAGGACCTCCCGATGCTGACCGAGCACACCGTGCGCCAGGGCGACACCCTCGACCACCTCGCCGCCTCCACCCTGGGCGACGCCGAGCAGAGCTGGCGCATCGCCGACGCCAACAACGCCATGAAGCCGCGTGACCTGCTCGAGCCCGACCGGGCGCTCAAGGTGCCGGTGCCGCAGCTCCAGGGAGTGCGATGAGTCTGCTCGGCATCCACCTGACCCTGCTGATCGGTCGCACCCTCGCCTTGCCGGCGCCGGTGCTCCTGACCGAGAACCTGGAGTCGGTGGAGGTGACGGCTGCCGACCAGGGACGATCCGGCTTCCAGCTCGTCTTCAAGGGCGGACGCTCCGGCTTCTTCGGCGCGCTCGACGAGCCTCTGCTCAGGTCGCCGCTGCTCAAGCCCTTCAACCGCGTGATCCTCATCGTCACCTTCAACGTGCGGCCGCGGGTCCTGATGGACGGCATCATCGTCAACCAGGAGCTCAACCCCGGCGCGAATCCCGGCGAGACCACGATCACCGTCACCGGCGAAGACGTCAGCGTGATGATGGACCAGGATGAGAGGATCGCCGAGCACCCGGCCCAGCCCGACTTCGCGATCGTTGCCAAGCTGATCCTGAAGTACGCCCGTTTCGGCCTGGTGCCGGTCGTCATCCCGCCCAGGGTAATCGACCCGCCGATCCCGCTCGAGCGTATTCCGGTGCAGTGCGGCCTCAGCGACCTGGGCTATATCGCGGAGCTCGGAGAGCGTCACGGCCACGTGTTCCACGTCACGCCGGGACCGGCGCCCTTCGTGAACCAGGCCTATTGGGGACCGCCCAAGCGCATCGGGGTGCCGCAGCGCGCCCTGTCGGTGAACTTCGGTTCCGAGACCAACGTGAGCTCGATCAGCTTCCAGCACGACGGCCGCGCCCCGACGTTGGTCGACGGCGACGTCCAGGACAGGCGCACCAATCGCAAGTTCCCGGTGCGCACCTTCGCCAGCCTGCGCCTGCCGCCGCTGGCAGCCCTGCCCACCGCCCTGGTGCACCGTTCCCAGATCCGCAGCTCGGTGTTCCGGGCGGGCGGGGTCTCGGCGATAGGGGCCTTCGGCCGCGCTCAGGCCGAGACCGACCTGTCCACCGACCAGGTGGTCACCGCCACCGGCGAGCTCGACGCCCTGCGCTACGGCGACGTCCTGCGCTCCCGCGGGCTCGTGGGGCTGCGCGGCGCCGGCTTCACCTACGACGGCCTGTACTACGTCAGGTCGGTCACCCACTCGATCCGCCGCGGCCAGTACACCCAGAATTTCACCCTCACCCGGGAAGGCGTGGGCTCGATCACCCCCGTGGTGCGGCCCTGAAGGAGATTTCGACGGAGGCGAGGCCTATGCAGCTATTCGGCAAATACCGCGGCAAGGTGACCAACAACGTCGACCCCTTGCAGCTCGGCCGGGTGCAGGTCAGCGTGCCGGCGGCGCTGGGCGACGGGCGGCTCTCCTGGGCCATGCCCTGCGTGCCCGTGGCCGGGCCCGACACGGGCTTTTTCGCCGTGCCGCCGGTCAACGGCAACGTGTGGGTGGAATTCGAGGGCGGCGACCCGGACTCGCCGATCTGGGCCGGCTGCTTCTGGGATCCGGGGCAGGTGCCGGCGCGGCCCGCCATCGAGCAGGTCATGATGCTCAAGACCAAGGCGGTCACCCTCACCCTGAGCGACCTGCCGGGAGCCGGCGGCTTCACGCTCGAGGTCAAGCCTCCGGCCGTCGGCATCCCGCTCCGGCTGATCTTCAACGCCGCCGGCATCGAGATCCAGGGCGGCAAGAACTCGATCAAGCTCACCCCGGTCTCGGTGAACGTCAACAACGGAGCGCTGGAGGTGATCTGATGCCCGGAACCCTCGTCCACCAAGGCGCCGTCGTGCAGTGCGCCCACCAGGGCCTGGCGCAGCCCACGGTGCCCAACCCGCGGGTGCGCGTCTCGGGCCAGCCGGTCATCCTGCAGCCCTTCCCGTGGACCGTGGCCGGCTGCACCCTGCCGCCGCCGCCGGCGGCCAACGGCCCCTGCGTCACCGCCCAATGGCTCGTCGGCTCCTTGCGGGTCAAGTCGATGGGCATGCCGATCCTGCTGCGCGACAGCCAGGCGATCTGTACGCCCACCGGCACGCCGCTGACGATCAAGCTCACCCAAATCCGCGTGAAGGCCATCTGATGCAGGTCGACTTCCCCTTCCACCTCGATGCTCTGCGGCGTACCGCCGTCACCGACGAGGACGACCACCTGCGCGACCTGATCGAGCAGGTGCTCTTCACCGCGCCGGGCGAGCGGGTCAACCGTCCCGACTTCGGCAGCGGTCTCGAGCAGTTGATCTTCGGACCGAGCAGCCCGACCGTCGCCTCGAGCGTCCAGGGGACCGTCCAGGGCGCGCTCCAGCAATGGCTCGGCGACCGCATCCTGGTGGAGGCGGTGGAGGTCGCGAGCAAGGACGGCGTCCTGCGCGTGACCATCCAGTTCACCAAGATCAGGAACCGTCAACGGCAGGTGACGGTCCTCGAGCGCGAGGTCGAGACGTGAGCGAGCCGCGCCCCCCCGAAGAAGCGGTGGCCGGCTTCCTGCGCCGGCGCCGGGAGGCCGTCGCCCGGCATCCCAGCCAGATCGGCATCGATTACGTCGTGGTGGCGCGTGACGTCGCGGACCCGACGCGCCTGCGGCTCGAGCTCCACTTCGTCCCCGCCGACCCCGCCAACCCCGTCGACACCGACGCCAAGCACCAGGTGCTCGACGGCCTCACGGCCGACAACGTCCGCTTCTTCAAGGACGACGTCGCCGAGGACGGCCTCTTCGAGCTCGACCGTGTCGGCGGTACGGAGACGCTCGACTCGACGCGCCTCGAGGAGGTCCTGACCCTGCGCGTGAGGCTCGCCGGCGAGACCGACCGCGACCGGCGCCGGGCCGGGGAGCCGATCCTCACCTTGGAGCTCGCCGGCCTGAGCGAGGTCGATCCCTTTTTCTCGCGGACGAGCTTCTCGGTCGCCCTCGAACCGCCGCTGGAGGAGGATTGCGCCGCCGAGTGCCCGCCCCCTCCCGAGGAGGCGCCCGAGGCGATCGACTACCTGGCACGCGACTACGGGAGCTTCCGCCAGGTCCTCATCGAGCGCCTCGGCCAGCGCCTGCCGCGGTGGACGGAGCGCAGCGCCGCCGATCAAATGGTGGCCCTCACCGAAGTCCTGGCCGACGCCGCCGACCAACTCGCCTACTTCCAGGACGCAGTGGCCACCGAGGCCTACCTGGGCACGGCCCGGCGCCGCGTCTCCGTGCGCCGCCACGCCCGGCTGGTGGGCCACCGGATGGGCGAGGGCACCAACGCCCGCGCCTGGGTGCGGCTCGAGACCGCCGGCGACGCAGTCGGCATCCAGCCGGGATCCGGCACCATCGAGACCGCCGGCACCGCCGTCCTCGGCACCGGGACCCGCTTCACCACCGAGCTCAGGGTGGGCGACGCGATTCGCGCCGACGGCGAGACCCGTCTCGCCGTCGCGATCCCGTCCGACACCGAGCTCGAGCTCGACGAGCCCTTCAGCGCCGGACTGGCGCCGGGCACGGGCTTCCTGCGTCCCGGAGCGCAGCTCCTGCCGCGGGTGCCGGGACTGAGCGCCGCCGTGCTGCCGACGAGCTCGCCGGAGCTCCGGCAGTATCTCGCCGGCGGCCCGGTGACCTTCGAGACGGTCCACCCGATCGAGCTCTACCAGGCGCACAACGAGATGCCGATCTATACCTGGGGCTCGCCCGAGTATGCGCTGCCGCAAGGAGCCACCCGAACCTCTCTCGAGGGCTCGCTGCCGGACCTGCGGCGCGGCGACGTGGTGGTCTTCGAGGAGGTCAGGGGCCGCGACACGGGCCTCGCCGAGGACGCCGACCCGCAGCGCCGGCACGCCGTGCGCCTGACCCGGGCCACCGCCGCCGAGGACCCGCTCGGCCGCGGCTTCCCCGATCCGCCGGTGGCCGAGGCGCTGACCGAGATCGAATGGGACGCGGCCGACGCTCTGCCCTTCACGCTCGCCGTCAGCAAGGTGCTGGCCGACGGCACGGTGACCGCGGGCATCGCCGTGGCCCGTGGCAACGTGGTGCTGGCCGACCACGGCCGCACGGTCGGAGGAGCCGCGGAGGCGGTCACGGCCACCGAGGGGAGGTTCCGGCCGCGCCTCGTCCACCCCGGCCTCACCCACCGGGTGCCCTACTACCACCGCGCCGCCCTGTACCGGCCGGCGGCCGAGGCCTTCGCCCAGGACCCGCGGGACGCCCTGCCGGTGATCGCCGTGCGCGACGCCGAGCGCGTGTGGAACCCGCGCCCCGACCTGCTGCTGAGCGACCGCTTCGCGCCCGACTTCGTGGTCGAGATGCAAGACGACGGCCACGGCGTCCTGCGCTTCGGCGACGGCTCCCTCGGCCGGCCGCCGAAACCGGGCACCGTGCTGACCCCGCGCTACCGGGTGGGCCGGGGGGCGGCGGGCAACCTCGGCGCCGAGAGCCTCGCCCACCTGGTGAGCGACGCGGCGCCGCCGGTGACCGCGGTCACCAACCCCATCGCGGCGCGCGGCGGAACCGACCCCGAGACCCTGGCCGAGACGCGCCGCGCCGCCCCGGGACGACTGCTCGACCTCGAGGCCTGCACCCGGGAGCAGGAGTTCGCCAAGGTGGCCAGCCGCCACCCGGAGGTGAAGCGCGCCGCCGCCCGCCTGCGTTGGACCGGCAGTTGGCACCGCCTGGTGGTGGCCGTCGAACGCCACGGCCACGCCGGCGTCGATGAGGCCTTCCAGGCCGAGCTGCGCGCGTTCCTCGAAGACTACCGCCTCGGCGGCTGGGAGCTGGTGGTCGAGCCCTTGTCCTTCGTGGGCCTCGACATCCTGCTCACCGTCCACGTCGCGCCTGGCGCCATCCCCGCCGCCGTCGAGCGCCGCCTTCTCGAAGCGTTCAGCAACCGCACCCTGGCCGACGGCAGCCGGGGATTCTTCCATCCCGACAACTTCACCTTCGGCGAATCGGTCTACCTGAGCCAGGTGATCGCCACGGCGATGGCGGTCGACGGCGTGGTGGCGGTCGACACCGACGACGCGCCGCCCCGGCTCAACCGCTTCCGCCGCTTCGGCGAGCCCGCCCGGGGTGAGCTCGCGATCGGGCAGATCCGCTTGACGGGCACCGAGATCGCCCGCGTCGACAACGATCCCAACGCGCCGGAGAACGGCCGGATCCGCTTCTTCATGGAAGGCGGCCGATGAGCGACCCACGCAAGAACCTCGAAGCCCAGCTCTGCGACCCTCGCCTCGAGCAGCCACGGGAGCTCTTCAACCCGCCGGGCCTCGCGGCTCTCGAGTACCGGATCGGCCGGCGTCCCGACTTCCTGCGCCGCATGCTCGCGCGGCTGCCCCTCGAGACCCTGCCCGACGGTCCCCATGCCGGCAATCGGCCGCTGGCCGGGCTCTCCACCCGCGAGCTCGACGACCCGGCCGTCGCCCTCCTCGACACCTGGGCCACCGCCGCCGACGTCCTCACCTTCTACCAGGAGCGCATCGCCGACGAGGGCTACCTGCGCACCGCGGTCGAGCGCCGTTCGGTGCTCGAGCTGGCGCGGCTGGTGGGCCAGGAGCTGGGACCGGGCGTCGCGGCCAGCGCCTTCCTGGCCTTCAACGCCGAGGACGCCCCCGGCTCCCCCGCAGAGGTGCGCATACCCCGCGGCACCAAGGTGCAGAGCATCCCCGGCCAGGACGAGCTGCCCCAGACCTTCGAGACCGGCAAGGAGGTCCTCGCCAAGAGCGCCTGGAACGCGATGCGTCCCCGCCTCGGCCGCCCCTTCGAGCTGCGCGGCGCACGCTGCCTCTACCTCGGCGGCGTCGACACCCGGCTCACCGCGGGCGACACGCTGCTCCTGGTGGTCGAGGCGCCGGGCACCGGAGAGACCCTCGAGACCCGGACCGCCGTGCTCAGCGAGGTCACTCCCGACGCCGGCCGCGACCTCACCCGCGTGAAGCTGGCGAGCGCCCTGGAGTGGACGAGCCGGGACGTGCGCGGCCTGGCCCGCGCCGAGCTCTTCGCCGCCACCCGCGTCTTCGCCCTGCGCCAGCGCACCCCCTTCTTCGGCCACAACGCCCCGCGCTACGGCTCCCTGCCCCGGCAGGACGTGGTCAAGGACGACCCGTTCAGCGAGGACGATCCGGCCACCGACTGGGACCAAGGACGCACGATCTGGACCGACTCGCGCAGCGAGCTCTACGGCGGCGGCGATCCCCTCCGGCCGGCGGTTTTTCTCGAGCGCAAGATCTCGGAAATCGTCGCCGGCAGTTGGACGGTCTTCACCGGCCTGCCCGTCGTGGACGCCGCGGGGAGCCCGCCGGCTCCGAGGAGCGCCGTCTACCGGGTGCTCGGAACCACCGAGGCCACGCTGGCCGACTACGGTCTGAGCGGCGAGGCGACCGGTCTCGCCCTGGGTCTCGAGAGCGGCGCCCCTCTTCCCCCCCTGAAGCTGATCAACGGCCGCGTCGAGTTCGCCGACGGCGAGGTCGAGGTGGTCGACTTCGACGTGCGCAAGACCACCGCGCTGGTGGTCAGCGAGGCCTTGACGCTCGCCGAGGAGCCGCTCTCCGAGCCATTCCCGAACGACGAGGTCGACTCCGGCCGCGGCATCCTCACCCTCGACCGCGAGGTCGAGGGCCTTGGCGCGGGAAGGCTCCTCGCCGTCGCCGGCGAGCGGCCCGGCGGCCCGAGCGGAGTCCGCGAGACGCGCGTCCTCGTGCTCCAGGGCGTGGACCACGAGAGCGATCCGGGGCACACCCGGCTGCTCTTCCAGACCGGTCTCGAAGCGGGCTACTTCGTGCGCGAGACGATCACCGTCAACGCCAACGTAGTGCTCGCCACCCACGGCGAGACCGTGGCGGCGGAGGTCCTGGGCTCCGGCGCCGCCGAGGTCGCCGACCAGAGCTTCCAGCTCAAGACCCTGCCCCTCACCTACCTCTCGGCGCCGGTGCCGGGCGGCGCCCAGAGCACCCTCGAGCTCCGGGTCGACGGCGTGCTCTGGCGCGAGGTCGCGACCCTCCAGGGCCAGCCGGGCGACGCCCAGGTCTTCACCCTGCGCCTCGACGACGACGGCGCGACCCGCGTCTCCTTCGGCGACGGCCGCCATGGCGCCCGGCTGCCCAGCGGCGAGGAGAACGTGGCCGGCGTGTACCGCAGCGGCCTCGGGCCCGCCGGCAACGTCGGCGCCGACAGCCTGCAACTGCTCCAGACCAGGCCCCTCGGCATCCGCGAGGTGACCAACCCTCTCCCGGCTTCCGGGGCCGCGCCGCGCGACGAGGTGGAGCAGGCGCGCCACAACGCCCCGGTCCGCGTCCGCACCCTGGGGCGCATCGTCTCGCTCTCCGATTTCAACGACTTCGCCCGCACCTTCGCCGGCATCAGCAAGGTCCGGTGCCAGCCGCTCGCCGGCGTCCACCTCACCGTGGCCGGCGTCGGCGGCAGCGCGGTGGTGCCGGGCTCGGCCCTCTTCGACAACCTCTTCCGCGCCATCGAGGCGGCCCGCCTGCCCGGGCCCCCGCTCACCCTGCAGAGCTACGAGCCCCTGCCGGTCGTGATCGACGCCCATGTCGTGGTCGACCCGCGCTTCCGCAGCGAGCAGGTGCTGGCCGAGGTCGAAGCCGCCCTCGCCGCGGCCTTCGCCTTCGACCGGCGCGAGCTCGCCGAGCCGCTCTATGCCGCGCAGGTGATCCCCACCGCACAGGCGGTCCGCGGGGTGGTGGCGGTGGACCTCGACCGCTTCTACGTCGAGGGCACCGAGCCCGGCTTCCACACCCTCCTCCAGGCCCGGGCGGCGCGCCTGGCCGGCGGACGCACGCGGCCCGCCCAACTGCTCCTGGTCCGGCCCGGCGCGGTGACCCTGAGAGTGAGGACGCCATGAGCCCGGTCACCTCGTCTGCGCCGTCCTCCTCCGCCCCGTCCTCCGGACGCCTCTATCAGCGCCTGCCCCGGATCTACCGCCAGCGCGACCTGGAGCACGGCGAGCCTCTGCGCGCCCTGATGGCCGTGATGGAGCGCGAGCTCGCACTCCTCGAGGACGACGTCGAGGGCCTTTACGAGAACGGCTTCATCGAGACCTGCCAGGAATGGGTGGTGCCCTACCTCGCCGACCTGCTCGGCTTGCGGACCCTGGGCGCGCCGCCCCTGGCCGGCGCCGACCCGCGCGCCCAGGTGGCCAGCGCCTTCGCTTACCGCCAGCGCAAGGGCACCCCGGTGGTGATCGAGCGCACCCTGCACGACGTGCTGGGCTGGTACGCCCGGGTGGTGGAGTACTTCGACTTCCTCGCCCACACCCAGAACGTCAACTTCCCTCGCCCCGGCCGCGGCGGCACGTTCGACCTGCGCCGCGCCGGCGACCTGAAACCGCCCGGCGATCCCTTCAGCACGCCGATCGTCTTCCACAACGCCGACGTGCGGCGCATCGCCTCCGAGCGCGGACGCTTCAACGTCCCCAACCTCGGCGTCTTCCTGTGGCGCCTGGCCGGCTTCGCCGTCCCCTCGGGGCCGGCCGTACCCGCGGCCGGAGATCTCTCGGGCCGGCGTTTCCACTTCGATCCGCTGGGCCGCGACGTCCCGCTCTTCAACCGCGGCGCCGTCGCCGGCGACCTCGTACGCCGCGCCGCGGAGCACGATCTGCCGGTGGCGCTGAGCCGCGACGCCCTGAGCCGCGACCTGCTCGAGAACGACCCGCCGCGCTTCTACGGCGCCGACAAGGCGTTCCTCGTCGAGGCCGACGGCGCCGCCGAGCTCTTCTCCGACCTCGTCGTCGCCGACCTCGGCAGTTGGATCGGCTCGCCTCCGGCCCTCGCTGCCGGCAAGGTGGCGATCGATCCCGAGCGCGGCCGGATCTTCTTCGCGACGCCCCCCGCCGATGCGGCCACCGTGCGGGTGCGCTACCACTACGGCTTCAGCGCCCCGATGGCCGGCGGACCCTACGACCGCCGCGACACCCTGACCGGCGAGGACGACGCCACGCTCGTGCTCGCGGTCTCCAAGACCGGTAGCCTCACCACCCTCCAGGACGCCGTCGACGCCTGGGAAGCCCAGGGCAAGCCCCAGGCCGTCGTCCGCGTGGAGGACAGCGAGATCTACTCCGAAGACGTCACGATCGTGCTGCCCGCCGTGGGGTGCCTGGCCCTCGAGGCCGCCGACGGTGAGCGGCCGGTGCTCGCTCCGGCGAGCTTCCGCGTGGTCGGGGCCGGCGCCAGGAGCGAGCTCGCGGTCAACGGCTTCTGGATCGACGGCGTCGTCGGGCTCGAGGAGAGCCTGCGCCTCCTCCTCACCCACTCGACCCTGGTCCCACGCGCCGGACGCAGCAGCCTCGCCCACTCCGGCGACGCCTCCGAGCTCCGCGTGCACGTGAGCTTCAGCGTCATCGGCGCCCTCGGCGGCCTGCCGGCCGACCTCGCCTCGCTGGTCGTCGAGGACGGCATCCTCGACGCCGCGAGCGGCGGCGCCGTTCCCACCCCGGTGCTCGTCTCCGGCGGGCTGCCGGCGGTCACGATCCGGAATAGGCTCCGGCTGGAGGTCGCCCAGGGGACCGGCGCGCCGGTCACGATCGAGCTCGACCAGGTGCCCACCGACGTCGCCTCGGCCCGCGCCCGACTCGCCGCCGCGCTCGCCGCCGGAGGCTTCGCGGGCGCCGCGGTGACCGATCTCGAGACCCGGCTCCTCACCGGCTCCGGTACCGCCGGCGAGGCGCTGCGCTTCCAGACCGCCGGCGGCGACCTCACCGCCAAGGAGCTGGAGCTCGTCGCGCCTCCGGCCCGCGCCGTCGGAGGGCTCTTCTCCGGCCGCCATCAGGCCTTTGTGCCTTTCCGGCGTCCGGTGGTGCGGGTCACCCTGGGTCTGCTCGGGCCCCGGATCGCCGCTCTGGCGAAGATCCCCGACACGGCCCAACTCGGCGACGTGGCGACGCTGCTGCAGGACGCTCTGAGGGCCGCCAGCGACGAGCCCACCTTCCGCGGCGCCGAGGTCGCCGCGCTCGACGGCACGCTGCTCCTCGTGCGTCCCGGCGTCGACGGCGACGCCGTGGTCTTCGCGGACGTCCCCGGCAGCGGCACCGCCGCCGCCGACCTGGGCCTGGCCCCGCTCGCCGCCCAGCCCGTGCCGGCGGTGCCCGACCTCGCCCTGCCCGCCCGGGTCGACGGGGTCTTCTCCGACGTCCTGCCCGGTCTCGCCCAGCCCAACCTGGGCTTCGACGTCCCCCGGCTCCTGATCCGGGTCGGGTCGGACCCGCTCACCGAGCTCAGGCTCACCACCCTGCCCGAAAGCGTCAGCGAGGCCGCCACCGCCCTCGGCAACGCGGCCGCCGCCGCCGGCCTGCCGACCCCCGTCACGGTGACCGCGGTCGGCGACCGGCTCCTGGTGGCCGCCGCCGACCCCACGGCCGCGGTGAGGTTCCAGCCGGCCCCCGGCGACGTGCTGACGGTGGCCGACCTGGCCCTGACCGCGCCGCCCGCCGAGCTGATCCGCGGCCGGCTCTCCGGGGTCCTGCCCGCCTCCCTCGGCCTCGCGGCGCCCGCGCTCCGCGCCGACCTGGGGGGCGAGAGCCGCAAGCTCACGCTCGACGATGTCCCCACCGACCTGGCGTCGGCGGCACAGCTCCTCGAGCGCGCGCTCCACGCCCCGGATACCTCCGGCCCCGCCGGCCCGGTCGGCGTCGCCTTCACCGCGGCCCGGGTGGTGGCCCTGTCGCGGCGCCTCCTCGTGCTGCCGGGCAAGGCCGATCCGGCGGATTCCGTCACCGTGGCTTTCAGCGACGAGGGCTCCGATCCCACCGCGACCGAGCTGGGGCTCGCCGCCGGCACCCCCTCGAGCGGCCTCCTCTCGGGCCGGATCGACCCCTTCCCGTCGTTTCCGCCGCCCGAGATCAACGTGCGCTTCGCCACCGGAGCCACCCTGACCGTGCTCCTGCGCCCCCTGCCGGCCTCGCCGGCGATCGCCCGGCTGGCGCTCGAAGACGCCCTGAGGAGAACCGGCGACGATCCCCCCTTCCTCGACGCCCTCGTCGCCCTGCTCGGCGGCGACCGGCTCCTGGTGATCTCCGGCCTGCTCACCGAGACCGTGCGGATCTCGACCACCGCCGCCGACCCCTTCACCGCCGCCGAGCTCTTTCTCGCGGCTCCGCCGGCACGGATGACCGCGGGGCTGCTCTCCGGCGAGCTCGAGCCCTTTCCCGACTTCGGCTCGCCCGAGGTCACGGTGACCCTGGGCGTGGCCGGACCGGTGACCGCCGGCCTCGCCACCGTGCCCCAGACTCTGGCCCAGGTGCCGGCGGCGCTCCAGGCCGCCATCCGCGCCGCCGCCGCGAGCGCCACCTTCCAGAACGCCACCGTGGACCTCGTCGGCACCCAGCTCCTGGTGCGCCCCGGCAGCCCGGGCGACGCGGTCACCTTCGCGGTCACCGCCGCCGACGACATGACCGCCCCCGACCTCGGGCTCGTGGCGCCGCCGGCCCTCCAGCTCGAAGGAGCGCTCTCGGGCGACCTCGCCACCTTCCCGAGCTTTCCGCAGCCCGTCGTGCGCATCGCCATCGGCGGCGCCGGCGCCCAATCCGTCACCCTGCCGGTGACTGCGCCCGACACGCTCCCTACCACCCTCGCCGCGGCGGCCGCCACCCTGAGCGCCGGCCTCACCGACGCCGGCGTCGCCGCCGCCGCCGTCCAGGTGGGCAACCGCATCCTGGTGCGCAGCGAGCCCCTCGACGTCACCCTGACCGTGGTCCTGAGCGCCGGCGCGAGCGACACGGTCACGGTGGACGACCTCGCCCTGGGCAGCGCGGCGCGGACGGTTTCCGGCCGCCTGTCGGGCGATCTCGCCACCTTCCCGAGCTTCACCCCCGCCAACACGCTCGCCATCGCCGTCACCATCGACGGCACGACCCATACCGCCACGATCACGCCGCCGCCCACCAGCCTGAACGACGCGGCCACCAAGCTCCAGGCCGCCATCCGGGCCGCCGACCCCGCCACCGACTTCGCCGGCGCCACCGTGGCCGTCGTCGACGGCCGCCTCCTGGTGGAGCCGGGCAATGCCGGCAAGAGCATCAGCATGGTCGACGACGCCGTCACCGACGAGCCGGCCGCCGTGCCGCTCGCGCTCACCGACGCCCTGAGCGTGGCGGCCTTCGGCTCTCTCTCCGGCAACCTCTCCGGCTTCATCGGCCTCGAGCGCACGCCGCGGATCGAGATCACCCAAGGCATCACCCGGACCGCCGTCCTCACCGCCATACCCACCACTCTCGCCGAGGCCCGGACGCTGCTCGAAGGCGCGTTCCAGGCCCAGTTCGCCGGTGCCGCCGTGCGCCTCCTGGGCAGCTTCCTGTTCGCCGAGCCCGGCACCGCCGGCCAGAGCCTGTCCTTCGCCAATGCCGCCGGCGGCCCGGCGACCTCCGACCTGCTCCAGCTCACCGGCGCCGCGAGCTCGCAGGCCCTGCTCTCCGCCGACCTGGCCGGCTTCGCCGGGCTCGCCACCCCGCCGGTCAAGCTCGACGCCACCCTCGCCGGCCTCACCCGCTCGCTCACCCTCGCCGACCCGAGCACGATCGAGGAGGCGCGCCTGCAGCTCGAGGCGGCGATCCGCGGCGCCGACTCGAGCCCGAGCTACGCCGAGGCCCGGATCGGGGTGGCCGGCACCCGCCTGGTGGTGGTGCCCGGCGTGCCGGGAGACCCGGTGTCGTTCGCGCCCAACGCCGACAGCCCCGAGATGGTGAGCCTCCTCAAGCTCGACGACGCCAACGCCGATCGCTTCGAGGGGCTGCTCTCCGGCAGCCTGCTCCCCGATCCCGCGCTGCCGGAAATCGCCCTCACCCGGGCGCCGCGGCTCGACGTGACGCTCGGCGCCAACACCCTCCGCGCCGTCTTCTCCGGTCTGCCCGGCAACGTAGAAGAGGCCGCCGGCCTGCTCCGCGAAGCCGTCCACGCCGTCGCCGGCACCGACACGCTCTTCCGCAACGCCGAGGTCGAGGCCGCCGGCGATCGCCTGCTCGTCACCGCCGCCACCGATCCCGCCGATCCGGCCACCCAGACCGCCCTGATCGCCTTCACCGACACGCCCACCGGCTTTGCCACCGCGACCTCGCTGTCGCTCACCGTCGAGGTCGCCACCATCGGCGAGCTGGGGCTGGCCTCGGCCCTCCTGCCCTTCCCCAGCCTGGCCGCCGCCGCCGAGGTCGAGCTCACCCTCGGCAGCGATCCCGCCCAGACCCTGGCCTTGCCGGCCCCACCCACGCCGCCGATCGACTCGCTCGCCGAAGCCCGGGCGGCGCTCGAAACGGCCCTGGCCGGCGCCAGCGCCGGCGCCCGGGTGCGCGAGCTCGACGGCGCGCTCCTGGTGCTGCCCGGCACCGCCGATCAGGACCGGCGACTGCGCTTCGCGACCACCGCCGGCGATGGCGAGACCGCCTTGAAGCTGGCTCTCGTCGAACCCCCGGCGGCATCCATCGAGGGGCTCCTGTCGAGCTCTCTCGCCGCCCCCGTCACTCTGACCAGCAATCCCGCCCTCGAAGTGCGGCTCGGCAGCGAAGGGCCCTTCCCCGTGCTCCTCGGAACCGTCAGCAGCGCCTCGTTCGAGCAGGTTCGCCGGATCCTCGAACGGGCCCTCCACCGCTCCGGCACCACCGCGGCCTTCACCCGGGCCCGGGTGGCCCTGGTCGACAGCCAGTTGCTGATCTTTCCGGGCACCCCCCGCGGTCCGGGCGAGACCGGCCCCCGGGTGGAGGTCTTCGCCGGCGCCGACAACCCCGCCACGATCACCGAGCTCGGGCTCGACACGGGCGCCCTCACCCAGGGGCTCCTGTCCGGCGATCCCGCGGTCTTCCCCGTCCTGTCGAGCGCCCCCCTCGTGAGCATGACGCTCGTGAAGATCTCGGACAGCTCGACCGACGCCCTCAGCCTCGCCCTGAGCTCGCTGCCCGACACCCCCGCCGAGGCCCGGACCGCCCTCGAGGCCGCGATCCGCCGCCGGGCCACGGGGGCCTCGGACGCTGAATTCCAGAACGCTTTCGCCGACGCCACGGTACGCGTCGTCGACGGCCGGCTCCTCGTCACCCCCGGCGATCCCGGCATGACCGTCGATCCCTTCACCGGCCCGATCGCCGACGAGCTCATGCTCGACGCGGCCCAGAGCGTGGCCGCGGACGGGTTGCTCTCGGGTCTGCTCCCCGCTTTCACCGGTCTTTCCTTCGACACGCCGGAGATCGAGATCGCGCTCGGCGCCGACGGGCCACGCCGGACCCGGTTGAAGAGCATCCCCACCGACCTCGCGACCGCCGCCACCGCCCTCGAGCAGGCGATCCGCGACGCCGCCCTCAGCGCCACCTTCCGGAGCGCCGTGGTCAAGTCCGTCCCCGACCTCGACCGCCTCCTGATCACCCCCGGCCGCGCCGGCGACGCCGTGGCCGTGAGCCCCGCCGGCGGCGACAGCCAGACCCTGCGCAACCTGGGGCTCGACCTCCTGACGCCTGCCGGCGGTCTGCTCTCCGGCCCCCTCGACGCCTTCGCCACGCTCGAGCTCGAAGCGACCCTCGGCGGCACGGCCCGGACCCTCACGCTCGCCGCGCCGCCGCAGAGCCTGGCGCAAGCCGCCACGCTGCTCCAGGAGGCCCTCCGTGCCGCCGCCGCCGGCGACTCCTCGTTCGCCCAGGCGCGGGTCGAGGTGATCGACGACCGGCTGCTCGTGACCTCGGGAGACCCCGGCGAGACGGTGAGCTTCGCCGAGGCCGGCGCGAGCACCACCGCCGCGGCTTTGAAGCTCGACGCCCCGACCGCCGTCGACGCCGGCGACGGCGCCCTCCTCTCCGGCAACCTCGGGGTCTTCCCGAGGTTCTCGAGCGGACCCGGCATCGAGGTCCGCATCGGTGAGGAGGGACCCCACACCGCGCTGCTCACCTCGACGCCCACGAACCTCGCCGAAGCCCGGCTGAGCCTCGAGACGGCCCTGCGCGCGGCCGTCGACCACCCGGCCTTCACCCGCGCCCGCGTCGAGGCCGCCGACGATCGCCTGGTCGTCGTCCCGGGATTGCCCGAGCCGGTCACGATCACCGCCGGCGCCGCCGACGCCACCACCGCCGAGGACCTCGGATTCACCGCCGGCGAGCGGCGGGCGGGAGCCCTGCTCTCGGGCAGGCTGCCCGCCAGCGTCAAGCTCAGCTCGAGCACGCCGCAGCTCGCGGCCCGGATGATCCCCGACCCCGCTCTCCTCGTCGTCGACATGGCTCCGGCCCTCGTGGTTTCGCCTCCCGCCGACGCGGCCACCCTCGGCGAGATCCGCGATCATCTCGAGACCGAGCTGCGGACCGGCGCGACCCCCGCCTTCCAGAACGCCATGGTGATCACGGTCGACGGCGAACGGCTGCTCGTGGTGCCCGGCGACGACGCCGTCACCGTGGAGCTCGCCACCACCGCCGCCGACGCCGCCACCCTCGCCGAGCTCGGCCTCGCCGTAGGCCAGGCCGTGGGGGCGAGCGACCGGCCCGGACCCCCGATGTCGCTGGCGCGCGCCACCGTCTTCGGCCGGCTCACCCTCCAAGAGCTCGTCCTGGCCTCGGATGTGCTCTTCACCGAGCCCGTCGTGGCCGTGCGCCGGCACGTGGGCTGCGTGCGCTTCAGCTACCTGCCGCCGGGCTCACGCACGCCCCGGCGCTTCCGCGCCCAGCCTGACGCGGCGGTGGAGCTCGCCGTGCGCCACGCTCTCGAGCGGCGGGCCCGCGAGCGGGGACTCGTCTCGGCCGAGCGCTTCGACCCCGCCGAGCGCGCGGCCATCGCCGCCAACGAACGCGACCGCACCCTGAAGCGCCTCGAGCCCCGGTTCACCTCGACCGTCTTCGGCGAGCCGGGCTATGCCCAGCTCGCCCTCGACGCCGCCGCCGAGCTGCGCACCGGCGCCGAGAACGGCTCCGAGCTCGGCGCCTTCAGCCACCTCGACGAGCCCCGACGCCGCGCCCAGATGCGCGAGCTCCTCGAAGAGTTTCTCCGCTTCGGGCTCGACGCCGGGATCTTCGAGGTGACGTGAGGAAAGCCATGAACAAGGATAGAAAACCGCTCCCGAAAGGGACCATCCGGGAGGTCTGAAGCATGAAAGGCGACTTCTCCCGCTTCACCTTTGTGAAGCGAAAACACTATAGCGGGGTCCGCATGCAGCAGGGCCGCGTGCAGCTCGACGCCGACTGGAACGAGCAGCTCGACATCGCCACCCACCTGCGCGAGACCGCGATCGGCGACGTCGTCGGCGCTCACGGCGCGCCCGAGAACGGAGGAGGCTTCGACGTCCTGATCGTCGGCAACAAGGTCACCCTCACCGCCGGCCGCTACTACGTCGACGGCATCCTCCTCGAAAACGACGCCGACGTCGCCGTCGACGCCCAGCCCGACCTGCCCGGCTACACCCACCCCACCGCCGACGGCTGGTACGTGGTCTACCTCGACGTCTTCCCGCGCCACCTCTCCGGGCTCGAAGACCCCGAGGTCCTGGAGCCCGCCCTCGGCGGCCCCGACACCTCCACCCGACAGAAGACCGTGTGGCAGGTTCGCCTCCAGCCGGTCGCCGGCACCGATCCCGGCTGCTCCGACTTCCTCCCCCCGCGCTCGGGCAACGTGCCCCGGCTCTCCGCCCGCAGCACCGGCCAGCCCGGCGAGAACCAGCTCTACCGCATCGAGGTCCACCGGGGCTCCGTCGACGCCGCCGGCGCCACCCAAACCCCCACCTACAAGTGGTCGCGCGACAACGGCTCCGTGGCGGCCCGCATCGACGACCCGGCCATGAACGAGATCCGCATCAGCGCCCAGATCAGCCAGGACCTCGCCGGGGGCTTCGCCGCCGGCCAGTGGATCGAGGTGGCCGACGACGAGCGCCTCCTCAAAGGTGAGCCGGGCGTCTTCGCCCAGCTCTCCACCGTGGAAGGCCAGGTGCTCACCGTCCAGAGCTGGCCCGGCGGCGCGGCACCGACCCTGGCCGCCGACGCCATCCTGCGCCGCTGGGAGTCGGGGGAGCTCACCATCGAAACGCCGGCCACCAACGACGGATTCCTGGCCCTCGAAGACGGCGTCGAGATCCGCTTCGAAGACCCGGACGAATACCACACCGGCGACTATTGGGTGGTCGCCGGCCGCGCCACCGCCGGCGTGCTGTGGCCGGTCGACGCCACCGGCGATCCCGTGCCCCTGGAGCCCCACGGCGTACGACACCACTTCGCGCCCCTCGCCACCGTCCGGCTCGAGGCGGGCAACTGGCAGCCGCCGCCGCCCGACATGGCGAAACGCTGCCGCAAGACCTTCCGCCCCGTCACCACCGATCCCGGAGAACCGAAGGTCAAGGTCTCCGGCGACATGATGACCGGCAAGCTCACCATCGACGCCGACCTCATGGTCTTGGGCGTCGCCACCATCGGCGACCAGACCTCCGCCGGCGTCAAGGGCAAGCTCGTCATGGACCAGACGCCGATCGAGCCGGCCACCGGCGACGGCGCCGAGCGCGGGATCTACTTCCCCAAGGTCACTTCCCCGGCCCAGGCCACCGACGAGGCCTTCCTGCGCCGCTTCGCCTCCGGAACCCAGCGCAAGCTGGTCCTCGGCGTCGGCAACTCCGGCAACGAGGTCCTGAGCCTCAGACAGCGCGGCCAGGACCTCGTGACCCTCACCGGCGACGGCAACGTCGGCATCGGCACCTCCGATCCGCAGGCCGGGCTCCACGTCGACGTCAGCAAGATCATCCTCGACGGCCCTCTCTTCATTCCCGGCAACCGAGCACCCGAAAGGGACCAGGTCCTGACCGTGATCGACAGCGCGGGCCAGGCCGAGTGGAAGGACCTGCCCGAGCGCCAGGTGGGCGTACCGGCCTTCCTGAGCAACAAGGTCCTGGTCGCCGGCGGCAGCGGCCAGACCGGCGGCTGGGTCACCTTCGAGATCGATCCCGCCAAGGTGCCGCCCGACGCCTCCGCGGTCATCCTCGAGGCCGAGGGAGCACAGGCCGGCCCCGACTCGGGCGACGTCGATACGCGGCTGCTGATTCGCAGGGGACCCGACGAGGCGGAGCTCCTCCTGCTCCGCGGCCGGGCCGCGGGTGGGGGCGACAGCGTCGCCTGGGCCGGGCAGGGGATCTATCCCGTCAGGAAGGGCGACAAGGCGAGCTTCCAATTCCGAGTGACCCATCCCGGATTCCCCGGCGGCTATACGATCAACCTCGTCGGGTTCTATCCGTGAGGGACCGCGAGGGCGGAGGTGCCGGCGTGCAGGACCGCATCGCCCAACGGCTGGAGGAGCTGCGGGCCGAGTTCGAGGCCGGCCAGAAGATGCTCGCCGAGCTCGACGAGAAGCGGGATCGCCTGCGCGAGTCCCTGCTGCGCATCGCCGGGGCGATTCAGGTGCTGGAGGAGCTGGCGGGGGAAGGGAGCCCGGAGACGGGAAAGAGGAGGCCGGAGCCGAGTCCGGCGCCCCAGTTGGACAAGAACCGACGCCCTGACCAATAGAGGTCAATGCGAAGGTTTCCGCCCCTCACGAGGAGACATGAAGGTAAATGCCAACCTATCGCCACGTGGTATCGCAAGCGATCCAAAGCCCCGGTTCGCGCCGGTCCGGCTATCCCAGGTCGGTTTCGGGTCCGAGCGGGCTGGCCCGCGTTTTGCCAGCTCCCCCGAGGCCGTGTTGGGCTCGAAGCCCGCGGACCGAACCAAGTCGATCGACAGAACCGAGTCCCCGGAGGGGAGAGGTGTCACAGGGATTCTGCACCTATCCCCTACCCGTAGCGACGAGCGGCGATCCGGCAGTCTCTCAAGGGAAAGGCTTGATCCGCGACTAAAGCCGATCCTAAGTCATCCAAGTGACAAGTTCGAGAAGGAAGCCGGTCAGGTTGCGGAATTGATGTCGCGCAGGTCCGAGTCATCTCAAGGAGTAACGCAGGAGCAGCTTGAAGTTCCTAGCAAGACACCTACGGCCATCGGGCTCAACGGCAGGCCGTTGGATCCCAACAACCGCAGTTTTTGGGAGTCCCAGTTTCATTGCAGTTTCAGTGAAGTCCGGATCCACTCCGACTCCAACGCTTCGAGATCGGCCCGAGAGTTGAATGCGGAAGCGTTCACGACAGGCAACGATATATTTTTCATGAAAGGAAATTATCGACCAAACACAAAATCTGGTCAACGTCTTTTGGCACACGAGTTGACGCACGTCATTCAACAGACGCATAGCGAGATGATAACGATATCTCCCGGTATCAGTGACGACAGGAGCGTAAACAGACGAGGTGACGAGAATATTTTCTCACCGCTGGCAATACACACCCTATCTCGTGGTGATAGAGTGATACAAAGGGACTGCAAAGAAACCTTCAACGTTAAAGAAGAAGAAATCCGCAGTATCGATTGGACAAGAGTCTTAAATGATCCCGGCCCAGGCACGGTCGCCAAAGACCTCAGGGAGGCCGGCAACAACGCTCATGTCGTTATCCAACATGTAGAGCGTATGCACGGCGGCGCCAAGGCCGAAGTCAAGATCCCGCACGCCAAGAAGCCGGAGCCACTTACGGAGCAAGTCATAGATGAGGTAAAAAATAGTGAAGCTGTGCAGGCCGCATTGTCTAATAGGGCAGACGGGTTTGCTGATCTACTCTACCCACACAATGAGATTGTTGAAATCAAACCAGCGGGCGGTGAGAAGAGGGCGCACCTCGAAGCGCAGTGGTACGCCCTCCGCGCGACCCAACTGTGTGGCCTGGGCACTTTCATACCAGGAACAGGGGGCAAGCGGGACCAGCGTCTTGAACAAAATAGTTGGCCAGGCCACGATCTGATGTTGAAGTACGACAGCGACCAGAAGGGCGCCCTCACGTATGCATATAGGTTCGAAGAAAGACCGCGATCTGTACGGCTCAAGTCGCTCCTGATCGACTTCGACGTGCTTGACAGCGCGCTCGATGCCGTCAAGGACAACGAGAGGCTGGACGAGAGGCTGGGTGAGAGGCTGGACGATGCGCGGAAATTCGTGAAGGTCGTTATCACCGCTGCAAGTCAACTCGGGTTCGACGAGATCGAGGATGAATTGAATGAATTGGAATCTAAGGTCGACAATCTCCTGATCTTGCCAGGCCAGGATCTGGAAGGTCAGATCATGATTGCCAAGAGGGCGCTCAAGATGCTGAGGCAGAGGCTTATTAGCCCTCCTCGAAGAGCCGTAACTAGTTTGTTTTTGTAATTTCGGCTTCTATACCCTGAGTATGTCACCGGTCTACGACTTCGAGTCCTCAGACGTTTCTGAGGCGGAACGAGGCGTCGACGGGCCAGACCGGCGGCTGGAGAATCCTTCGCGGATTCGTTCGGCCTGCGCGACCAGCACAGATGGGAGACAAAAGCCTCCTGGCTACTGCCAGGGATGCAGTCACAGACCTGCAGAGAATCGCCCTTGACGGCGGCAACCTCCCGATAGCGATGGTTGGTTCGTTCGCAGCGAATCAGGCCGGTGGTGGCGGCGGTCGCGGCGGTGGTGGTCGCGGCGGTGGCGGCGGCGGTGGCGGCGGTGGCGGCGGTGGTGGCGGCGGTGGCGGTGGCGGCGGTGGCGGTGCCAAGCGAAAACGCACTCGTACCTAACGCGGCAGAGCCCACCCTCGCGGATGGCTCATGATAGACTCGTCCTATGGCCGGTACCGATTCGCTGTCGCAGAGAGACCTCGCGCCCTACCGCGAGTATCACGCCAAGCGCTCTCGCGAGCGACGCGAGGGGCGAGAAGAGCGTCGACAGCGTTGCCTGGCCGCGGCCAGAACCGGTATCCGGCGCCTGGCGCCGGCCTTTGCGCCGATCCGAAGGGTCTACATCTTCGGCTCCCTGCTCCAACCCGGGCAGTTTTCCCGGCTCTCCGACATCGACGTCGCCATCGAAAGCGACGACATTGCGAGCGAGGGCAGCTTTCGCCGAGCGCTGGAGGAGGAGCTGCGCCAGAGCGTCGACCTGCGGCCCCTCGAGGGCGCAGTGGCGTGGGTCGTCGAGGTCTATGGGGAATGTGTGTATGAGCGAGAAGTTCCTGGTCTTGGAGCGTAGCCTCCGGGAGGATCTCGAAGCCATCGCGGAGATCTACGCCTCCTTGGCTCCGTTTCCGCTTTCCGGGGAGGAGTCGCAGGAGGAGTTGATCGTCGTGGCATACCGCCTCCACGCTCTCTACACCGCCATAGAAAACATCTTCCGCAACGTCGCCAAGGTGTTCGAGAACTCCCTCGACGACGCCACGGGCCGGCATGTCCAACTGCTGCGCCGCATGCGTCTGGACCTCAGCCCTGTGCGACCCGCTGTGATCGACGCCTCGACCTATGAAGCACTTGACGAGCTGCGGGGGTTTCGCCACGTGTTCCGGTCCGTATACTGTTTCCGCTTGGATGCTCGCCGTCTATCGATCGTCCTCGAGAGAGCCTGGGAAGTGCGGGAGCCGTTGTCGAAACAGGTCGACGACTTTCTCGAGTTCGTGCGTGGGTTGCGGGATGGCCTGGATTGATCCATCGGAGGGGGGTGATCGATCCGAGGGAGAAGTCAGCCTTCGGGGGCGTTTGCCCGGCGCTCGTGCTCGATCTGGGCGATCCAGCCGCGGGCGCTGACGTAGTCCGGGGTGATCTCCAGCACCTCGCGGAAGCGCTCCAGGGCCCGATCGATCTCGCCCAGGAAGTAGTGGCACAGGCCCATGTTGTAGAGGCAGAAGTCGCTCAGGCCGCAGTGCTCGAGAGACCCTGCGTAGAGCTCCAGGGCCTCTCGGTAGCGACGTAGCTCCTGGAGCAGGACCCCGGCGTCGAACCAGACGTCCGCCGCGCCGGGAATGGGGAGCTGCTGCGCCGTGATCCGTTCGAGGCCCGCCACCAGGTCCTGAACCGCTCCGGCGTTGGCGTAGGGCAGGCGTGCCAGCAGAGTCTCGTGGCAGGCGTGGAAGAGGGTGGGGTCCCAGGAGGTCAGGCGCAGCAGGGCAACCAGGGTCTCCAGGCTGGTCTGGGGTTGGGTACGCTGGAAGTGCTCCTGGACGTCGAAGAGCGCCCCGGGGTTGCAGGTCTCGAAGTGTTGAGCGAGGGCCAGCCTGGTCCGGGGATGGGAGGCGAGGTCGAAGCCGATGCTGTAGGCGCCGGTCACGATGCCGCGCGAGGAGACGTGGCGGGCGGTGCCGCCGCTGGCCACGGCGTAGCGGGCCAGGGCGTGGAAGTTGACCAGGGCGGAGACGCAGCGGCCGTTGATCCCGAAGACGAGGGCACTGGTCCCAGGGGCGGGCTCCGGCTCCGTCAATCCCTTGTCCGCGACCAGCAGGAAGACCTGTCGGGCCACCCTCTCGCGCAATCGTTCCAGACAGCGCAACGCGCTCACCGGCAGGCTGAAGAGGTTGTCCTCGCCGTGGTCTCGCAGCGGCTCGAGCAGCCCGTCCAGCGCCGGCACTCCGTAGTAGGGCAAGTCGGCGTGCCTGCAGCGCACGTTGTCCGGCACGGCGTCCAGCCGCAGGCTCCGCGACGGCGGCTCCGGCAGCTCCACGGCCGTGCGGACCAGCACCTCCTGGAGCTCGCCGCGGTGGACGCGGAAGAGATCCTGAGGCGTGACGTCCACCAGGTAGTTGGCGATCACCACCAGCAGCCGTTCCGGCGAGCCTGGACCATCCCGGTCCAGACGGACCCCGGAGCGCCGGAGGTCGAGGGGGGAATCGCCGCTCACGTCGAAGCCGGCGAAGTCGAGGACCCCCTCCTCCACGAACGGCCGCAGCCAGGGGTGCCCTTCCCAGAACCGGACGTTCTTCTCCGCCACGTCGGACATCACGTAGCGCAACCCGGCCAGCGGCCGGCCGGCGATTTCGTGCAGCTCTCGCAGTCGCCGCAGGATGCGAAAGCTGAGCACCCCGGGCCCGGCCCCCAGCTCCAGCACGTATACCGGCTCTTCCGCGGGGCAGTCGCACCGCAATGCGAAAAGGAGGGCCGCGTAGGCGTTGGCGAGGTAGGAGTTGCTGGTGACGTAGTAGGGGACTTCCTCGCGCCAGGCCTCGACCCCCACTTCGGAGAAGAACTCTTTCTGGGCTCGCCAGAGCTCGCTCCGCGAGAGCGCGGCAAAGCCCTCCGGGAATCCGTCCACGCTACCTCCCCGGTCCTCGCCGGCCGCGCCGCTCACGCGTCGTCCGACGGGATGGTGTGGTTCTCCGCCTCCGTCCGGTAGATCCCCTGCCAGGGGTCGTAAGACGCCCAGTAGTAAGTCACGTCGGCGGTGAAGTCCACCGGATGAGCGTTGTCCACCCAGAAGTTCTTGAAGTCCTGGATCTTCTGGTCGATCGCCGCGTCCTTGGCGCCGGCGTCGTTGGCGTTCTGCTCGTGGTCGATGTTGTCCTTGACGTACTGCAGGCGTTGCCCCGCGTTGGCCGGGTAGTTGGCGGTCACCGTGTACTCGAGCCACAGGTGAGCCGGTCGCAGCGCCGCGACGTTGGCGTCCACCTTCAGGGCTTCACCGCGGACGTCCGTAGTCTTGATTTTCTTCGTCGGCGGAACGGCGGGGAGGAGTACGGGTTCCACCCCGACGGCGGGATCGTTGCTCTTGAGGACGAAAACACCGCCTGTGTCGAACGAAGTGGGTACAGCGTCTTCCGGCCAAAAGAGGTAGTTGTCGGCATGAGTGGCGGCGTCCTTGGTCTTCACACCGGCGCCGATCTCGTTCTCATAGTCAGTGTTTTGTCTGGACCCGTACTTACGGACCGCACCGATCACGGGATTCTCCACCTCATGGAGATGCCGGGGGTTGTTGGCCCGCTGGGTTCCCAGCATGATGTTGTTGGGATTGCCCTGGGTAACACCGTCGTTCTGCAGCCGGTGGTTGATCAGGTGGAGCTTGGTGGCCGCCTGGTTGAGGGTGCGGTCTCTCACCAGACCTCCGGCGCGGTCGAAGCCGTCGCGATAGCGGGCCATGTCGGTGGGCGTTCCGGCGTTGGACTTGGCCTTGTTGACCTGTTCCCCGTCGGTGATGATGCGGTTCTGGGAGCCACAGGCAGTCTTCGCCTTGGCGGGGGAGACGTTGGCGAAGTCGTGGCCGGGATAGTCCGCCTTGCTGAATTTGGCGAGATCCACGTCGAACTGCGGCCCTTTGAAGGCGAGCCGTTGCACCGGCCGGACCCGATGTGGGCTGGTCGCGGGGACGTTGCCCCACTTGCGGCGCACCGGCCGGAAGGCTGCCGCGTCGCCGGCGCTCCGCGCCGCCTCCCGCTCCAGGTACGGCTGGTCGTTGAGCGGCTGGCCGCCGCGCCGCGAAGTGGGCCGCACGCGCCCCTGGCGCTGCTGCACGACGTGGGCCAGCTCGTGGGCCAGGACTTCGCGGCCGGCGCGGCTGTGGGGACGCCATTCGCCGGGGGCGAAGACCACCTCGTCTCCCCGAGCGAAGGCCCGGGCCCCGAGATCCGGAGCCTCCCGGCTCTGGCGGACCTGTACCGTCGAGAAGTCGGCGTGGAAGGAACGCTCCATCCCTTCACGCAAACGCTGCGGCAGCCCGTTGGCGGGGACGCGGGGCCGTAGCTCGGAGGGCGGCTGGCGATCGGGGCGGTGGACCGGGACGTCCGCCAGGCTCCGCGGCCGAGCCGCCGGAGGCCGGACGCCGTCGTCAGCCCTGGTCGGCGTGCTTCCGTCGACGGGAGGAGCGAAAGCCCTGGCCCGCTCTCCCGGGAAACGTCCGCGGCTCTCCATCTCGGCCCCGCTGCTGTGCGAGGTGATGAACTGGGGGCCCCGGGAGGGCTGTGCGGCCGGCAATAGTGCTGGCCTCTGCTTTGAGGCAAACGCCATGACGACAGTTTCTACAGAATTATCATGAGCCGGTCAACTTCACGGAGCCTACCGGATCGACGGCGCCTCCCGGAATCACTACCGCCGTGTTGGCCCGGGTCCCCGTGGCCTGGGGGTCGAGCGTCGCGGTCAGCACCATCATACGTCCGAAGGATCCGGGTCGGCGGAATCCACCTCACGGGTGTCACGGCCCCACGACTGACGACCAAGCGGAGGTGTCTCCGGACTCGAAACCGTCGCTGAAGATCCGGGAGACTACCAGGACGTCGGTGTCGGAGGCGCTGTCGTTGGCGCCGTTCGGGTCGGTGACGCTGGCCGGCTTGGTGACGGTGGCCGTATTGACCAGGTTGCCGGTGGCGCCGGGAACGATCGTCGCCTTCAACGTGTAGGTCACGCCGGCGCCGGCCGGGACGTTGACCGTATCGTTGACGTGGCCGGCTCCGGCGGCGGTGCAGCTCGCTCCTCCGGTGCCCGCGCAGGTCCAACTGGCCGCGGTGAGCTGGGCCGGCAAGAGGTCGCTGACGGTGGCGCCGGTGACGTTGCTGGGGCCGGCGTTGGTCACCGTGACGGTGTAGGTGACCTGGGTGCCGGGCACGGCCTCGGTCTGGCCGTCGGTCTTGGTGATCCCGAGGTCGGCCACCGGAGTCAGGAGGTCGCTGTCGGTATCGCTGTTGTCGTCGGTGTCCGGATCGGGGATTCCGGCCGGGCTGGTGACGTCGGCGGCGTTGAGCAGGTTGCCCGTGGCCGCCGGGTCGACGTCCACGGTCACCAGGTAGGTCACGCTCTCGCCGGCCGGGATGTCGGCGGTGTCGGTCAGGGTGTCGGAGCCGGCGGCGCCGCAGGTGGCGGCGCCGGTGCCCGAGCAGGTCCAGGCGACCGCGGTCACGGCGGCCGGGAAGACATCGTGGACGGTGGCGCCGGTGACGTCGCTGGGGCCGGCGTTGGTCACGGTGACCTCGTAGGTGACCTGGGTGCCGGGCACGGCGTCGGTCAGGCCGTCGTCTTTGTCGACCTCGAGGTCGGCCTGGGGTGCCGGGGTCGCGGTGTCGGTGGCGCTGTTGTTCGCCAGGTTGGGGTCGGTGAACCCGTCCGGAGGCTCGACCGTGGCGGTGTTGACGAGGTTCGCGGTGAGGGCCGAGTCGACGGTGGCGGTCACGGTATAGGTCGCGGTGCCGCCGACCAGGAGGTCGACGCCGTCGAGGATCCTGACGGAGCCCGCGGCGGTGCAGCTCGAGCCCGCCGAGGGCGCGCAGGTCCAGCTCACGTTGGTGAGCGAAGCCGGGAAGTTGTCCGTCACCGTGGCGCCGAGGGCGTTGGTGGGTCCGTCGTTGGTCACTCGGATCGTGTAGGTGACCTGGCCGCCCGGGACCACGGTGCCGCCGCCGCCGCTGACCTTGGTGATCCTGAGGTCGGCCCTGGGCGTCAAGGTGTCGACGTCGGTGGCGCTGTTGTTGGCGGGATTCGGGTCGGGAACCGCCGCCGGCGGCGTGACGACGGCGGTATTGGACAGGCTCCCGGAGACGCCGGGGTCGATGGTGCCGGTGGCGGTGAAGGTCACGGTGCCGCCGGCGAGCAGGTTCACGGTCCGGTTCAGGTTGCCGCTGCCGGCGGCGACGCCGCCGCAGCTCGAGCCCGCCGAGGCGGCGCACGTCCAACTGACGCCGCTGATCACGGCCGGGAAAGTGTCGGTCACGGTGGCGCCGGGGGCGTTCGACGGGCCCAGGTTGGTTACGGTGACGACGTAGGTCACCGAGGACCCCGGGGCGATCGCGGTGACGCCGTCGGTCTTGGTGATCGCGAGGTCGGCGGCCACCGTGCTGGTGGTCGACACGGAGGCGGAGTCGTTGGCGGGATCGACGTCGGAGGAGGCCGTGGCGACCCCGGCGGTGTTGGTGATCACGGAGCCCGCGGCGAGGCCGGAGGCCAGACGGTAGGTGGCCGTCACCGCCACCGCCGAGCCCGGCGGCAAGTCGCCGAGGTTGCAGGGCAGGCCGGCGGCGCAGGGCGCGGAGGCGGCGACGAGCTGGGTGCCGGCCGGGGCCGGATCGGTGAGCACCACGGCGGCGGCGGTGCCGGGTCCCAGGTTGCGGACGGCGAGGGTGTAGGTCGCGTCGGCGCCGGCGGCCACGGTGGCCGGGCCGATCTTCATCATCTCCACGTCCGCGGCCTCGGCGCCGACGCCGGTGAGCAGGCGGGCGGTGTTGTCGTGCTCTTCGGCGTCGAGCTCGTTGGCGTCGACGCCGGCGACGTTGACGATCGGGTCGGGCCCCGCGTAGGCCGCCGGCACGTGGAAGGTCACGGTCACGGTCACGGTCTCGCCGGGGGCCACGGTGTCGAGGAAGCAGGGGAAGCCGGCGGCACACGGTGAGCCGGCCGCGACGAAGACGAGGCCCGGGGGCGTCGGGTCGTCGAGGATCACGTTGGTCGCCGTGCCCGGACCGCGCTGGGTCACTTCGAGGGTGGCGACGAGGTCGTCGCCCGGCGCCACGGAGAGCGGGCCGAGCTTCGAGAGCACCAGGTCGACGGGGTCGTCGACCAGCGTGGTCGAAGCGTTGACGGTGTCGTTCACGGAGTCCGGGTCGGCGGTGGTGCTGGTGACCGAGGCGGTGTTGACCACGATGGTCGGGCCGCTGTAGCCGGCGGGGATGTCGAAAGTGACCTCCACCTCGACCCGCGCGCCGACGGGAATGGTGCCGAGGGTGCAGTCGAAGCCGCCGGCACACGGAGCCGTGGCGGAGACGAAGGTGAAGCCGGCCGGGATCGTTTCCTTGAGCACCACGCCCTGGGCATCGTCGGGGCCGTGGTTGACCGCCGCGAGGACGTAGGTCACGGTGGAGCCGACGCTGCTCACGGCCGGCGCGGCCTTGATCGCCTCGACGTCGGCCACGCCCGGACGTTCCACCGGCGTGGCGGAGCTCGCCTTGTTGTCGGCGGGATCCGGGTCGACGGCGTCGCTCGAGACCGCGGCGACGTTGACGATCGGGTCGGGACCGTCGTAGTCCGCCGGCACCTGGTAGGTCACGGTCATGACCAGGTCGGAGCCCGCCGCCAGCGGATCGACGTCGCAGGGGAAGCCGCCGGCGCAGGGCGCGCCCGCGGAGACGAACGTCAGCCCGGCCGGCGTCGGGTCGGTGAGGGTCACGGCGGCGTCCGACGGGCCGTCGTTGCGCAGGGTCAGGGAGTAGGCCAGGAGCTGCCCGCGGTCGATCCTCGCCGGTCCCACCTTGGCGAGGGCGAGGTCCGCCACGCGGACGAGGGGGTCCTCGTCGGTGGCGAGGCTCAGCGCGTCGGGGTCGGAAGCGCCGGGCGGCAGGGTCGCGGTGGCGGTGTTCGACAGCAGGCCGGTGGCCGAGGAGAGCACGGTGGCGTCGATCGTGAACGTCACGCCGGCGCCGGCCGGCAGGTCGACCGTCTCGCTCAGGTCTCCGGATCCCGAGGCGGCGCCGCAACCGGCGCCGCCCGCCTCCGCGCAGGTCCAGCCGATGCCGGTGAGGGCGGCGGGGAACAGGTCGGTGACCGTGACGCCGTTGACGTCCGAGGGTCCCAGGTTGGTCACCGTGACGGTGTAGGTCAGGTCCTGGCCGGCCACGACTTCGTCGAGGCCGTTGTCCTTGGTCACCACGAGGTCGGCGGAGGGCGTGAGACCGCTCGAGTCGGAAGCGAGGTCGTTGCCCGCCACCGGATCGACGTAGCCGGCCGGCACGGCCACGGTGACCTCGTTGATCACCGCGACCTGCGCGTCAGGCGCCACCGTAGCGGTCAGCAGGTAGGTCAGGGTGGCGCCCACCGCGAGGTCCACCGTCTGGTTGATCGCCCCGCTGCCGCTCGCCGTGCAGCTCGCGCCGGCCGACGGGGTACACGTCCAGCTCGGCGACGGCAGCAGGGCCGGCGGGTTGTCGGTCACCGTTGCCCCGGTGACGGCGCTGGGGCCGAAATTGCGGACGACGATGGTATACGTCACGTCCTCGCCCGGCACCAGGTTGTCCCGGCCGTCGTTCTTGACCACGGACAGGTCCGCCGTCGGCTGCACGGCAGTCGTCTCCGTGTCGCTGTCGTTGGCGGAGTCGGTGTCGTGGACCGAGGTCGAGACGGTGGCGGTGTTGCTGATCGCCGCCGGCCCGGAGTAGCCGGCCGGCACCTGGTAGGTCACCGTGACGGAGGCCGTGCCGGCGGCGGCGAGGTTGGGCAGGACGCAGGGGAAGCCGCCCGCGCACGGCGGCGTCGCCGAAACGAAAACGAGGCCGGCGGGCGTCGGGTCGGCGAGCGTCACGTCGAAAGCGGTGCCCGGACCGTCGTTGGTGACCTGCAGGGTATAGACGACGTTGGTGCCGGGCACCGCCGTGGCGGGGCCGCTCTTGACCACCCGGAGGTCGACCGGCGCCAGGATCTCGTCCTCGTCGGTGGCGCTGTCGTTGGCGGCGACGGGGTCGGTGATCCCCGCGGGCAGGGCGGCCGAGGCGGTGTTCGACAAGGTGCCGGAGGCCGCGGCGGCGACCGTGGCGTTGGCCGCGTAGGTCACGGAGGCGCCGGCCGGCAGCCCCACGACGTCGCTGACGTTGCCGCTGCCGCCGGCCGTGCAGCTCGCGCCGCCGGCGCCACTGCAAGTCCAGCTTACGCCGGTGAGCTGGGCGGGGAACGTGTCGGTCACCGTGACGCCGGCGGCGTCGCTGGGACCGTTGTTGGTCACGGTGATGGTGTAGGTCACGGGCAGGCTGGGCGACACCGAGGTGCGGCCGTCGTCCTTGGTGACCGCGAGGTCGGCCTGGAACACGACGTCGGTCGAGGCCGTGTCGGTGTTGTTGGCGGCGTCGGGGTCGACGTTGGCGCTCGACACCGTGGCCTGGTTGTCGATGGGGTCGGGCGCGACGTGGTTCGAGGCCACCGCGAAGTCGGCGCCGATCACCACCGCGGCGCCGGGGCCGAGGTCTCCGAGATCGCAGGGGAAGCCGCCGGCGCAGGGCGCCGAGGCCTCCTGGAAGACGAGCGCGCCCGGCGACGTCTCCGTCACCGTGACGTCGTGGGCCACGCCGGGTCCGAGGTTGCGCACCAGCAACGTGTAGGTGAGGGTGCTGCCGGCGGCCACGGACGCCGGGCCGCTCTTGGCGATCGACACGTCGGCCAGCTCGCCGGCGAGGCCGGTGAAGGCCCGGCTGGCGTTGTCGGGCAGGTAGCCCTCGGTCTGGCTGGCCGACACGCTGGCCTCGTTGACCACCGGATCGGCGCCGGTGTAGCCGGCGGGTACCCTGAACGTCGCTTCCACTTCCACGCCGGCACCCGCGGCGAGGCCGCCCAGGACACACGGGAAGCCCGCCGCGCAGGGCGACGTCGCGGCAACGAAAGTGAGCCCGGCAGGGGTCGCGTCGGTCAAGGTCACGCCGGTGGCGTCCGCGGGTCCGTTGTTGGTCACCACGATGAGGTAGGTGAGGTCCTGATCGAGCCCGCCCGCGGCCGGCCCGGTCTTGGTCACCTGGAGGTCGGCGGTGTCGGCGCCCAGGGGCACGCCGGCTCCCGCCGTGTTGTTGGCGGAGTTGGGATCGGCGGTGGTACTCGCCACCGAGGCGTTGTAGACGATGGGATTGGCACCGGCGTAGCTCCCCGGGATGCCGAAGGTCACCTCGACCCGCCGGGTGGCGCCGGCGCCCAGGCTGCCCAGGTTGCACGGCAGACCGCCCTGGCAGGGCGGCTTCGCCGAGTTGAAGAGCAGCCCCGGGGGAGGCGGCCCGCTGAGGACGACGGCGGAGGCGTCGTCGGTGCCGTTGTTGGTGACGTCGATACGGTAGGTCACCAGCGAGCCCACCGCCGCCGAGGGTGGGCCGGCGGCGGCGACCCCGAGGTCGGCGGAAGCCTCGCGGTCGACCGCGGTCGCCGCCGCGGCGACGTTGTTCGACCCCACCGGGTCCGGCGTCGACGAGGACGCCGTGGCGAGGTTCCTGATCGGATCCGGGCCCAGATAGGGCGACGGCACGTTGAACGTCACCGTCACGACGGCCGAGGCGCCGGCGGCGAGGGTGGCCATCGTACACGGGAAGCCGCCGGCACAGGGCGCGCCGGCCGAGTCGATGGTGAGCCCGGAGGGCGTCGGGTCGTTCAGCTTCACGCCCACCGCGTCGGACGGGCCGTGGTTGGTCAGGGTGAGCGTATAGGTCACCATGGCGCCGCTCACGGCGCTGGCCGGTCCGCTCTTCACGAGGCCGAGGTCGGCCTCGGGCGCCAGCGTGTCCGTGTCGCTCGCCATGTCGTTGGCGGGAAAGGGGTCGGCCGGGTGCGCGACGCTGGCCGTGTTGACCAGCGTGCCGGTGGACGCGGAAGCGACCGTGCCGGTGGCGGTGTAGGTCACCGAGTCGCCGGCCGGGACGTTGACCGTGTCGTTGACGTTGCCGCTGCCCGAGGCCGTACACGAGGCCGTGCCGGCGGCGACGCAGCTCCAGGTCACGCCGCTGATCTTGGCCGGAAAGGCGTCGATCACCGTCGCGCCCACCGCGTCCCCGTTGCCCTTGTTGAGCACGCGGAGCGTGTAGGTCACGCTTTCGCCGGGCACCGACACGCTGCGGCCGTCGGTCAGGGTCACCTCGAGATCGGGCGCCTTGATCGCCAGGACGGCGGCGTACTGCACCACGTTGGGGGCGTAGACGGTCGCGAAGCTGGCGTTGCTGCCGCCACCGGCCAGGAAGATGTCGAGAGGTATCGTGGAGTAGATCACCCGGCCCTCACCGAAGACGTAAGAGAAGGTGACGAGCTGGGTGGCGGCGGTGGCCGCCTCGCCGGGATCGCCGCGGGTGAGGATCTTGACCGCGCCGGCCGGCAGGTAGGCGTTGTCCTTCACGTAGCCGTGGCAGGAGAAATTGCCGCCGTCGAGCGTCGCGTTGGTGATGGTGTCCGCCATGCCGTTGGTCACCTGGGTGGTGGCGTCGCGCACCTCGACGTCGTTGCGCTCCGGATTGTCGAAATTGCGCACCGCGGTGAACGCGCCGCCGCCTGGCAGGATCATCTTGGCGTCGGTCACCCACCGGTCATGGATGACCAGCACGAGGCCGTCGTCCACGGCGTTGTTGACGGTGCTGAGCCGACTCAGGTACTCCGCTCCGTAGACGCCGTTCACCGGGTTCTGGACGAAGAGCACGTCGATGCCGGAAAGCTCCATGGCGGAGAGGTCGAAGATCTTCAGCGGGGTGTGCCCGGCCGTCATGATGGGCGCCACCTGGGTCGGGCTGCCCTGGCCCAGGAACATGTCGTAGTAGCCGACGATGGCTGCCGAGGCCGGCAGGGCCGACAGAACGAGGAGCGCCACCAGGAGGCTCCCCAACCTGACTCGGATGTATTTCGCATTCATTGGATGACTCCCAAGTGGTACCAGTGAGAGGTCCGGCCGGGTCGTTCCGGAGAGGCTTATAGCCAAAGAGCTATTTATCTTCGAGCCGATCGCGGTGGGAGGTCACACGCCATAGCAACTCATGTATAAGCCTGCCTCATCCTTCCTACAGGGGGAGGGGAGGCCGGAGCAATTAGGACCGACGGTACAGGATACCATGGATCTGTGTCGTTGCGCCAGGTACTCGGGTCAAAGATACTGGATCCGCTTCAGACGGATTTGAGTTAGCGGCAGCGACGACAGCCGCATGGCCCTCACCTGGCGGTCGCCTCCACCTCATCCCCACCGAACCCCCGAAGAGGAGGCGCTTGACCGGCACCTCGGCCCCCCCTTCGGTCAGGGCATTTCCCTCGACGCTGAGCTCGGAGAGCGGCTCGTCGAAGAGGATGCCGGGCGCCGGCTCGACCCGACCCAGGCGACGCCGGCTCCCGCGAGCTGCACCACGAAGGGCGCTCGGGTCATGTCGAGAGCTTGGGCCGGCCTCTTGCCCGGCCAGTAGAAGGGTGGCTCCTGCCAGCTCGGCATCGGCGGCGACGATCGTCGACGGTCTGCCGATTTATGGCGACCGCACTTTCCTGGAGCAGTTCGGTCTGGAGCTGCAATCGCTGCCTCGACGCGAAGGCAGCGCGGTCGCCAACAAGGCGGTGCATCTCCCGGCGTCGGCCGGCGTCGACGACTTCGACGCCGCGATCACCGAGCTCGAGGACCAGCTCAAGGAGCTCGATCCACCCACCCTGCGCAGCAACCTGCTCGCCGATTCCGACGTCCACTACGGCGGCGATTGCGTGCGCATCGTGTTCGAACGCCGGAAGTTGCTGCCTTGGTAATGGGTAGGGGAATCATGAGCATGGAGGCAAATCGTCTACTTCGCCGCCTATTACCGGAACGATCACGAGGCCTCCGATTGGGTCTGCGTCGGTGGCGTGAGAAACGAGTCGCTCTCGCCACGGGTCTTCCTGCGCTGCGTCGCCAAGCGATGGCGCCAGAAGGTCGCGGGAAGTGACACGGAAACGGGGTGCGGAATTCCTCCTGCTTCCGTCCAACGATGTCGGGCGGCTATAGACTCCGCGCCGAGCGCGGCTCGTCCGCTCCAGGGGCGCGCGACGCGGACGTCGAGCTCTTTCCGGGCAGCTACTACCACGAGTCCGGGCCCGGACCCGGCGTGGTCTGCGACTGCGAGCCCGTCGACGCGCGGGCGGCGCGGGAGCTGGTGCCGGAGCTGGCAGGTCAGACGTAGGGCAGGCTCCGCCTGCACCAACTGTTCCGGTGGCTTGCACGTGTCAAGCCATCGGACGAGCTCGTGTCAGGCACCCTTGCACGTCATCAAGCCCTCGGAACAGCTCACCTTCCGATGGCTTGCACGTATCAAGCCCTCGGCTCAGCTCACCTTCCGGTGGCTTGCACGTATCAAGCCCTCGGAACAGCTCGCCCTCCGGCTGCTTGCGCTTGTCAAGCCATCGGATTGGCTCGCATTCCGGTGGCTTGCACGTGTCGAGCCCTCGGAACGGCTCGCGCTTTCATGGAGTCGTTTCCGAATCGGATCCGGATGGACGACGGCTTCTTCTGAGGGCTTCAAGCTCGTCCCGGACCCGCTTCTTTTTTCGCAGGTAGTGTCTGTGGTCCCTCACGCGACGCTCTCGAGACCGCGTTTGCCGGCGATCCGTTCGACGTGTGGACCAAGAAGAGCACCACGACGGCCTGTTGCAGGAAGTGGTCGAGCTCCACGCCCGGAGTCTAACCGTCCCCGGCGGTAGATCGTCGCGTCGTCGAGCCCGGGCGTGTAGGATGTGCGCTCCCATCCGACTCACGAAAGAGAGAGTCATGAAGCCATCCGTTGCCGGTCCCGGTCTGGCCCTTCTCACCGTCCTTCTGGCCGCGGTCGGCGTCCAGGTCCCGCGGGCGCCGGAGTCGCTCCCCGCCGACAGCCCGGCGGATCGATTCTCGGCGCATCGCGCCTGGAAGCACCTCGAGGCGATCGCCCGCGAGCCCCACCCCG
>DASWIG010000663.1:0-8674 GCA_036397835.1 Thermoanaerobaculia bacterium | reverse complement strand
CCAGCCACACCAGCCATCCTCCCCCGGGCTCGACGTCGGCCCAGCGGTCGACGGCGAAGTCGATGCGCGCCAGGGCCCCGGTGACCATCCTCACCCGGCCGCCGCAGAGCGCCTCCACCAGCGCCGACCAGGTGGGCTCGTGCCCCGCCACCAGCAAGCTGACGGCGTCGTCGGGCTGCTTCCGGATCTCCGCGAGCGCGCTCTCCGGGCCGCTCTCGTAGAGGGACCTCGTCACCCGGACCGGGCACGTCCAGCCCCCGGCCGCGGCCATCAGCTCCACCGTCGTCCGCGCCCGCACCGCCGACGACGCCACCACCGCGTCGGGAGCCTGGCCGGCGGCGGCGAGCAAGCGGCCCATGAGCTTCGCCGCCCTGACGCCGCGCGGCGTCAGCGGACGCTCGTGGTCGTCGTTGGCGGGCGCGTCCCAGTCGGACTTGGCGTGGCGCATCAGGTAGAGTCGTTTCATGGCCGGGAGAGACATCCTATGAGGAGACGCGAGGTATGACCAGTACGGCGGTCCAGGACCGTGTCGCCCCGGAGACGCCGCGTGCCGCAGCGCCGGACCTCGGGGACAGCTCTCTCTACCTCAACCGCGAGCTCAGTTGGCTCGAGTTCAACGCGCGGGTGCTCGAAGAGGCGCTCGACGGCTCCAATCCGCTGCTCGAGCGGGTGAAGTTCCTGTCGATCTTCGCCTCCAACCTCGACGAGTTCTTCATGATCCGCGTCGCCGGCCTGGGGCGTCAGCTCAGCCGCGGCGTGGTGGCGCCGCCGCCCGACGGCATGACGCCGGCGGCCCAGCTCACGGCGATCCGCGAGCGCCTGTCGCCGATGCTCGAGCAGTGCACGCGCTGCTGGCACGACGACCTGATGCCCAAGCTCTTCGCCGCGGGCATCCGGGTGCTCGCCTACGACGAGCTCAAGCGCAAGCAGCGCCGGCTGCTGCGCCAGCACTTCGAGCGCGAGATCTTCCCCGCCCTGACGCCGCTCGCCTTCGACCCCGGTCACCCCTTCCCCCACATCTCCAACCTCTCGATCAACCTCGCCGTGGTCGTCGACCGTCCGGGCCTCGGCGAGAGCTTCGCGCGCCTCAAGGTGCCGCAGATCTTCCCGCGGCTGCTGCGGGTGCCGAGCGAGGAGAAGGCGGGCAAGGTCGACCGCCTGGGGCTCGAGGAGTACGCGTCGTCGAACTTCGTGTGGATCGAGGAGGTCATCGCCCACAACCTCGACGTGCTCTTCCCCGGCGTCGACGTGGTCGCCTCCTTCCCCTTCCGGGTGACCCGCGACGCCGACTTCGAGATCGAGGAAGACGAGGCCTCGGACCTGCTCGAGGCCATGGAGGAGGTGGTCGGCCAGCGGCACTTCGGCTACGCCGTGCGCCTCGAGGTGGACGACCGCATCTCCGACCGCGTGCGCGACATCCTGATCGAGAACCTCGAGATCCAGCCCTACCAGGCCTACTCGGTCGACGGACCCGTGGGCCTCGCCGGCGTCGCGGAGCTGACGAGGGTCGAGCGCCCGGAGCTCAAGGACACGGCCTTCCAGCCCCAGGTGCCGCGCAGCCTGGCGACCGACGAGACCGTCTTCTCGATCCTGCGCCGCCGCAACCTGCTCCTCTACCACCCCTACGACAGCTTCAGCCCGGTGGTCGACTTCGTGCGCGCGGCGGCGCGCGATCCCGAGGTGGTGACGATCAAGCAGACGCTCTACCGCGTGGGAGCCGCCTCGCCGATCGTGCGCGAGCTCATGGAAGCGCGCGAGAACGGCAAGCAGGTGGCGGTGCTGGTGGAGCTCAAGGCGCGCTTCGACGAGACCAACAACATCGTGTGGGCGCGCGCCCTGGAGCGCGCGGGCGTGCACGTGGTCTACGGCCTGCTGGGGCTGAAGACGCACGCCAAGATGTGCCTGGTGGTGCGCCGCGAGCGCGACGGCCTGCGCCACTACGTGCACCTGGGCACCGGCAACTACAACCCGGAGACCGCGCGGATCTACTCCGACTTCGGCTACTTCACCACCGACCCGGACATCGCCGCCGACGTCGCCGACCTCTTCAACGCGCTGACCGGCTACTCGCAGAAGAAGGCCTACCGCAAGCTGCTGGTGGCGCCCGCCGGCATGCGGCGCGAGATCCTCGCGCGGATCGATCGCGAGATCGAGGTCCACCGCGCGTCAGGCGACGGACGCCTGGCGTTCAAGCTCAACGCGCTGGTCGACAAGCGCTCGATCCAGGCCCTCTACCGGGCCTCGCAGGCGGGCGTCAAGGTCGACCTCCAGACGCGCGGGATCTGCTGCCTGCGGCCCGGCGTCCCCGGCGTCAGCGACAACGTGCGCGTGACCTCGGTGGTGGGCCGGTTCCTGGAGCACGCGCGCCTCTACTACTTCAGGAACGGCGGCGAGGAAGAGGTGCTCCTGGGCAGCGCCGACCTGATGCCGCGCAACCTCGACGGCCGCGTCGAGGTGCTCTTCCCGGTCGACGACCCCGAGCTCAGGAAGTCGCTGGTCGAGATCCTGGAGGTCCACCTCGCCGACGACGTCCGCGCCCGCCTCCTGAGCCCCGACGGCGACTACGAGCGCCTGAAGCCGGCGGGCGAGGATCCCGGCGTCGACTCCCAGCGCTGGATGCTCGAGCACCGGTCGACCTGGCACCGCGGCGACTGAGGTGGTAGCGAGAGTCCCGGATGACCCGGATCCTCCGGGATGATACCATGCCGCGATCCGTGTCCGGAGACGGCTTTCAGGAAGCGCCGCTCCCTTCGATCCGTCCGCCGGCCGATCCAGACGTCAAACTCGAAAAGGAGCACGTTCATGCCCAGACTTGTCCTGACCGTGGTCGCCGCCGCCTTCGGCCTCTCCTGCGTGGCCGCCCCGGGGGCGTTCGCGGACGACGCCGAGACCAAGCAACGGATCATCGAGAACCTCAAGGTCACCTACGAGCAGCTTCGCGACGCCGGCATCGAGGTCACGTCGATGGGGCCGAGCGCCCTCGGCGACGGCGCTCAGGAGGGCACCCTGGTCATCGGCGGTCGCCAGGAGCAGCGCTTCCTCCTCACCGCGGACACCAAGAGCCTCTACCTCCTGGGCGCCGGCCCCATCGACGTGAGCCGCAACTCCGAGGAAATCCAGGCCGAGCTCAAGCGCCTCGAAGAGGAGAAGATGGCCAAGGCCGCCGAGACCCGGAAGACCCTCGAAGAGGCGATCGCCAACCTGCCCTACCGCGGCAGCGCCGACGCTCCGGTGACCATCGTCGAGTTTTCCGACTTCCAGTGCCCCTACTGCTCCCGCGGCGCCGAGACCATGGAGCAGATCCTCGCCAAGTACCCCAACGACGTGAAGTTCGTCTTCCAGCACTTCCCGCTCGATTTCCACCCCTGGGCCAAGCCGGCCGCCATCGCCGCCACCTGCGCGGCGAACCAGAAGCCGGACGCCTTCTGGACCCTGCACGACAAGTACTTCGAGGAGCAGAAGGCCATCACCCCCGCCAACGTGCTGGAGAAGTCCAAGGAGTACCTCGCCGGCAGCGGCGTCGACATGGCGAAGTGGTCGGAGTGCGCCGAGAACAAGGAATCGGAGGCCTACAAGACCGCCGCCGCCACCGTCGACAAGGAGATGGCGACCGGCCAGAAGCTGGGGGTCTCGGGCACGCCGGGCTTCTTCGTCAACGGCCAGTTTCTCTCCGGCGCGCAGCCGCTCGCCAGCTTCGAGCCGCTGATCCAGGCCGCCAAGCAGTAGCCGTACCCACTGGGAACGCAGGCGTCTCGCCTGCTTCCGGAAGCAGGCGGGACGCCTGCGCTCCCAGCAAAGTCGATAAGCCGCTATCGACTTTGCACTGCAGAGTCGATAGCGCGGGATAGACTCCCGCGCCCACTCCAATACCTCGGGCAAGGGATGCTGGTGGCGCTGGCGCGGTCGCCTATAATGCCGCCCGTCCACGGAGCCCCCGATGCCGGCCGCCAGGGTCTTCTACCTCCTCGCCCTGACCACCTTCCTGGGGATGGTCGGCGTCCTCGTGCCGGCCGCGGCGCGCTGGGCCCTCGCCGCCGACGCCGCCATCGTGGCGGCGTTCGCCTTGGATTTCTTCCGGGTGCGCCGCTCGCCGCTCGCCGCCGTGCGCCAGTGGCCGGAGCTGCTGGTGCAGGGGACCGCGGCGACGGTCCGGCTCGAGCTCGCCAACCCGGGCCGACGCCCGCTGCGCGTACGCCTGCGCGAGGCCCTGCACCCGGGCGTGGCGGCGGCGCCCGCGCGCACCGAGTGCGAGCTGCCGCCGGGCGGCCGCGCCACCTGGTCTTACCAGGTCCGCCCGCGGCGCCGCGGCGAGCACGACGTCGGCCCGCTCGACGCCCGCGTCCTCGGGCCGTGGCGCCTGGCCTGGGCGCAGCGACGCCTGCTGGCGCCGGAGCGCCGGCGCGTCTATCCCCAGGTGCGGTGGGAGGGCAAGGTCGGGCACCTCCTGCTGCTCGCCCACCGCCACGCCCTGGGCGGCAATCCGCAACGCCTCCAGGGCCTGGGACGCGAGCCCTACGGCGTGCGCGAGTACCTGCCCGGCGACCCCACCAACAAGATCCACTGGAAGGCCACGGCGCGCCACGGCCGCCTGGTGACGCGCGAGGAAACCTGGGAGCGCGGCGCGCGCCTGGTGGTGCTGCTCGACTGCGCCCGCGGCATGTCGGGGCAGGACGGCGAACGCTCGAAGCTCGACCACGCCCTGGCCGCGGCCCTGGCGCTCGCCCGGGTGGCGGCCTCGCGCGGCGACCGGGTGACGCTGGCGGCGTTCTCCGACCGCGTCGAGCGCACCCTGCGGCTGCACGGCGGCCGCCGCGCCCTGCAGGCGGCCTACGGCGGCGTCTACGACCTCGCTGCGCGGCTCGTGGAGCCCGCCTTCGACGTCGCCGCCGAGTACGCCTCGCAGCTCGAGTCCCGGCGCTCGACCGTGGTGCTGTTCACCTCGGTGGTCGACCTGGCGGCGGCGGAGCTGCTGCGCCAGGCGGTGCTGCGCCTCGAGCGCCGGCACCGGCCCATCCTCATCAACCTCGAGGACCCCGAGCTCACGGCCCTGGCCCACGGCGCTCCGGCCACGCCCGAGGACGCCTTCGCCCGGGTGGCGGCGCTGGAGATCCTGCTCGCCAATCGGCGCCTCGGCAAACGCCTGCGCCACGCCGGCGTGCGCGTCGTCCACACCGCGGCCGACCGCCTCGCTCTCGAAGCGCTCGAGGCCTACCTCGCGCTCTTCCGCTGAGCGTCCTGTCCGCCCACGGAGGGATCGTAGGGCAGAGTGCCGCTTGAGTCGCCGGGTCGCGCGGCTCCAGCAGGCTCTGCAAAGCTCTTCAGGGCGACCTGCTCAATCAGTTCAGACCCCATACCCATTAAGCTCTGATTACCGGAATGCGCAGCACGGCTTGCACCGCTACTTCGCCAATTGAGAGAAAAGCATGACGCCGCTTGCACCGCTGCTTCGGGAATTCCCGCTTAATAGGAACAAGGCTTGAAGAGAGCAAGCAGAAATTCCGGAGGACCATTGCTGGCTCGGATCGCTACTCTTGAAATGCGCGCTTAAGATTAACGGACTCCGAGACGATTCAGCCAAATCTCAGGAAGACGATTATCCCCCACCCCCTTGCCCAGGAGGAGAGGGGGCTCGATCGCTCTTATCGGGCCGGAATGGCCATCGGTCTAGTCGGCCTTGTCCGGTCCGTTGGTGCCATTTCCCTTGCCCTTTTCCTCGCCTTCGGGGGAAGGCGCGTCGTCCTCGTCCTCCCCATCGCCCTCCTGGTCTTCGGCGTCCTCCTTCTGCTCGGCTTCTTGCTCGGTGTCGAGCTGGGCGAGGAGCCCGAGGAGCTCGGCGGTCGTGGGCTCGGGGCTCGCGGCCGAAGTCGTCTCGATGATGGCGCGCAGGTTCTGGCGGAACTGGGGGCTGGCGCGGAGCTTGGCGAGGAAGCCGGCGGCGGGGTCGTTGTCCTCGGCTTCGAGGTCGCGGAGCACCTCCTCAAGCGCGTCCTGGAGGTCGCGGAACGTGAAGCCGAGCCCGAGCAGGAAGTAGAGGGCGCTGTCGAGCTGGGGCATGGTGCCGCTCTCCCACTTGGAAATCGCGGCACGGCTGACGGACTGGCCGGTGGCCTTCTCGATCGCCTCGGCGGCCGGCCGCAGCGACCGGAAACCGGCCTTGTCCCTCAGGCGCTTGAGGGCCACCGGGATCGCCCGCGCGAGCAGCGGGGCGAGGATGGGCAGGTCGTCACGTCTATACATGTAGACAGTTTCCGTGTAGAGTAACGCTCCAAGCGGTCCGGGGCGTCTACGGTTTGCTCCGTGATCCTGGCGTATCCCTGCCCGTAGCGGGATTCTATCCCGTCAAGCCTTTGGGTCGTACCGTGTCGGCTTCCCTCTCGGTCATACAGCGCTACCGTCTCCAGCTCGTGCCGGAGACGGAGGACTACGGGCCGGCGGACGCGCGGGACAGCGCGGCAGTCGCGGCGTTCCTCTACCGGGTGGTCGAGCCCTTCCGGCATCACGAGATCGGCGGGGCGCTGTTCGTCGATTGTGACTATCGCATCGTCGGGCACACGATGCCCCACCGGGGGATCTATACGTCGGTGCTGATCGAGCCGCGCCAGATCTTCGTGGCGGCCCTCCTGGTCAACGCCGCGGGAGTGATCCTCTACCATAACCATCCGGCGACCGACGTCCAGCCGAGCAGCGGCGACATCCTCGTCACCGAGCGGATGCGGGACGCGGGCGAGATCCTGGGCATCCGGCTTCTCGATCATCTCATCGTGGGGACGCAGCGCGGGCGCTTTACCTCGCTCAGGAAGTCCCGCCGGGTGGTGCTGTTCGACTTCGGCGCCGTCGTCAGGATCCGGGACCTGCAGCTTGAGCCGTTGTCGGTTGACGGGCGGCGCAAGGTGCAGCCGAAGTACTGCGATCCGGCCACGGGGGAGACCTGGTCCGGCCGGGGAAACATGGCGCGGTGGCTGCGGCGGAAGCTCCGTCAAGGCTTTACGCTCGAAGACTTCAGGATTCGAGCATAGCACAGCAGGCGGCCGGGCGCCTGCCCTTCCCCATGACAGAGAAATTCCCGCATCGGTATAACTATAGGGGGGGCCGGGTGCTCTGCGTAAAGAGTTAAACGAAGTTTACGCGCAACCGGAAAGACGGTTGACGCTCGGGGTGAAATCCGGGCGTAAGTTACCGGAATCCGTGAATCCGCGTTGGCGGCGTCCGGCCGCCTCGGTATCAGGAAACAGAGACTCCCCCCATCGCGCTGCCTGCCTCCTTCCGGCCGGGACGAAGCGGCCGAGGGCCAGGGACGTCGACCCTGCTGGAGCCCCGCGCTCAAGGGCTCGAGTCTTGTCCTTCATCTCCTATTGCGCATTCGGGGGGCGTTCTTGATCACGCCCCTCGATCTCGTCCAGGTAGTCGAGTATATCGGCGGCGGCGATCGACCCGGGCTCGTTCTCGAGGAAGGTCCGGAGTCGGCCGCGCAGGCCGGGGTCGCGGCGGAGCTGTTCGAGGGCGGCAGCCGCCGGGTCGTCCTCCTCGACCATCGTCTCTTCGATGGCGTCCTGGAGGTCCCGGAACGTGAACCCGAGCCCGGCGAGGAAGGTGACCAGATGGTCGGCGCGGGGGCAGGTGCCGTACTCCCACTTGGAGAGGGTGGCGCGGCTGACGGTCTGCCCGGTGGCGTGCGCGATCGCCTCGGCTGCGGGCCTCAGGGAAGGGTAGCCGGCGCGGAGCCGCAGGCGGCGAAGCGCGACGGGCAAGGCGGCGACGATGGCCCGTGCGGGCGGCGTGGAGCGCATGCGCCGATGGTAACATCTCCCCTGGGGTTTGTCTTCTATTGTAGACATGTGGTAGGGTCCAAGGAGCGGCGAGAAAGCCACGTCGAACGGGCTCAAGCGTCGCAGATCGAGCCGTCCCCGGCCGCGTCACGCTACTCACGCACGGTGCCCGATGGGCCATCCTGCCCCCCTCACCGCGCGAACCTGCTGACTCGACCGGACACGATCCCTCTCTCACACCCTCAACGCGCGGGTGACGACGGACCGGGGCGGCTCTTTTTTTCGTCCACGTCAAGAGACGTCATAGGCTGAAGAGCCGGGCCGGACCCGTGACGGCTAGAGGATAGGAACTGGGATCCGTGAACCTTCGTCGAGATTTCTGGGGAAGAGGGGTTGTCTTCCAATGTAGACACGTGCTAGGCTTCCGCGCGGCGGCAGGGGGACCCTGCCGCTGCCGTCCCCGGTCGTCGCCAGGAACCGGCAACGCGGATTCCCTCCGCCAGCACCTCCCCTGTTGACTCGACCGGACACGACCTAGACACGATCCCCCTCTCTCCAAAGGTGGGCGGAACGCGATGACCGGGGACGGCTGCTTCGTTGAACCCAATCGTCCATGGTAAGAGACGAATCAATGAGGAGTACCAGGCAGGTCTCGCCACCTCGAGTCGGCTCGAGAGAGAGACGCCGGGGCGCCGTGATGCGGAAGCGCCAGGCCGTGACGGGATGGAGCCCACAAAACGACATCGACAGATCCCTAAACGGCCTGTCCGAGGCCGGACTCGTCAGCCCTGAGCGAGGTCGTGGCTGCGGAGCTTGCGCCGCGCGTCCTCGATGATGGACGCCGTGACCTTCAGCGCCTGCGCCGACCGGTAGAACAGCATCGCCGCCGCGTATGCTTCGTCGTCGCG
>DASWIG010000662.1:0-1656 GCA_036397835.1 Thermoanaerobaculia bacterium | reverse complement strand
TGCCAGGGCCCGCCGCCGCCGGGCTACGACTCGCCCGGCGACGAGCCCTACTACCGCGTCAAGCCGGTCGTCCTCTACACCGGGGACGGCGGCAAGACCTGGGAGAACCGCGTCGCCTGCACGGATTTCTCCTGCGGCGAGCTTCACCGTCCAGTGGTCGCCGCCGTCCTCGGTCAGCGCGATCTGGCCGTTGCTGTTGACCAGCCAGCCGGTCCGGGGATCGAAGAAGTGGATGTCGTCGGTGCGCGACGACGCCACGGGCGAGTTGGTCTCGACCCAGTCGAAGTCCATCAGTCTCGAAGTGGTCATCGGCTCGTCCTCCTCAGTCGTTGCGTAGCGCGGGGGCAATCGGTGGCGCGGTCGCCCCCAACGTGAAGCATAGCGGACAAAACGGGTCCCGTTCCGCGTTTCCCGCGGGCCACGCAGGTCGGCGTCCGGCGTCTGGCGTAGGATTGCGGCCGTCCTCGTCCGAAGAGGCGTCCCGCTCATGGCTCTCATCGACCTTCAAGGCGTCACCCTCGCTTACGGCGGTCCGCCGCTGTTGGAGGACGTACGCTTGCGCCTCGAGCGGGGCGAGCGGGTGGCCCTGGTGGGGCGCAACGGCACCGGCAAGTCGACGCTGCTGCGGCTCGTCGCCGGCGAGGTCGCCCCCGAGGACGGCGAGGTCGTGCGCCAGCCGGGGTGCCGGGTGACCCTGCTGGCGCAGCAGGTGCCGCAGCGCCTGGAAGGCACGGCCTTCGACGTGGTGGCCGCCGGCGAGCCGGACGGGGGCTGGGATACCCGCCCACGGCTCCGGCTCCGATGACGGCGATGCGCATGGCGTCCTCCTCGGAGCGGATCATATCGCCTTCAAGACGGCCTCCGCGCGACAGGGGGGTTCTGGTGGCAGCGACCGAATGAATCTATTTGCCCTGTGGTTCTTCACAGTTTTCCTTTCCATCTGAGCAGGTGAAAACGGTGCCTTTCTCTTCTGGATCGTATGAAATTATGAGATCGGCAGCAGGCCGTGGAGCGGCGCGACGTAGTCGAGGGCGTCGCACGGCGCCGCCGACCCGGTCAGGTTGTAGCTCGAGGTCGGCATCGCCCAACTCGACCCGTCGGGCAGCGTGACGCCGGTCAGCAGCGGCAGAAGAAGGGTCGAGGACGTCTCGGGGTCGGTGTCCAGGCAGGCGCGCGGCACCTGGACCTGCGAATAGGTGAAGGCATAGGTCGCCTGGGTGCCGCCGAACGCCTTGAGCACCACGCTGCCCACCGCCGCCACGGCGAGCTGGAGGTCGACACGGTCGAGGGTGCTCGGAATCGCGTTGCAGACTCCGATTTCATGACGCCGGGCAGACCGCGTCGGCCTCGATCCCGATCAGCATCGCGGAGAACTGAGGCTCGGCATGTCTGTTAAGCTCAAGGCACTACCGCCTGAGCACGTCCCGGCATGAAGCTCCCATACGGCGAAGCCGACTTCTACAGCCTGATCACGAAGGGCTACGTCTACGTCGACCGCACGGACCGGATCCGGCGGCTCGAGGAGCTGGGCGAGGCGCTGCTCTTCCTGCGCCCGCGGCGCTTCGGCAAATCGCTCTGGCTCAGGACCCTGAGCTGCTACTACGACCTGCGCTACCGCGACGAGCACGACCTCCTCTTCGGCGGCCTGGCCGCCGG
>DASWIG010000661.1:0-3608 GCA_036397835.1 Thermoanaerobaculia bacterium | reverse complement strand
GTCCGGATCTTCTCGACCTGGTACTTGGCGTAGTCCCAGTTCCGGTCCTGGCCCGCCCAATACAGCTCGTTGTAGCGGTAGCCCGTCTCGACCATCGCCACGTCGAAGCCGCGCAAATGCCTGGCGACGCGCGCGAAGCGTTCCAGCCCTACTAGCCTAGAATGCTCAGGATGAGCGAATGGATCCTGAGCCACGAACGCGAGCTTCGGCTCGGTTTCTTCCTGGCGATCTTCGCGGTGATGGCCCTCTGGGAGCTGGCGGCGGCGCGGCGGCGCTGGCTGCAGTCGCGGGGCCGGCGCTGGCTCGCCAATCTCGGCATCCTGGCCGTCGACACGGTCCTCGTCCGCCTCCTCTTTCCCGCCGCGGCGGTAGGGATGGCGCTGCTGGCAGAACGCCAGGCATGGGGGCTCTTCAACGCCGTCGACCTGCCGCGGGGGCTCGAAGTCGTCCTGGCGGTGGTCGTCCTCGATCTCGTCATCTATCTCCAGCACGTGATGTTCCACGCCGTGCCGGCCCTCTGGCGTCTGCACATGGTCCACCACGCCGACCGCGACTTCGACGTCACCACCGGCGTGCGTTTCCATCCCGTCGAGATCGTGCTGTCGATGGTCCTCAAGCTGGCGGCGGTGTCGGCCCTCGGCGCGCCGGCGCTCGCCGTGCTCCTCTTCGAGGTGGTCTTGAACGCCACCTCGATGTTCAACCACGGCAACGTGCGTCTGGCCGTGCCGGTCGACCGCTGGCTGCGCTGGCTCGTCGTCACGCCCGACATGCACCGGGTCCACCACTCGGTGGTGGTGGGCGAGACCAACAGCAACTTCGGCTTCAACCTGCCGTGGTGGGACCGCCTGCTGGGGACCTACCGCGACCAGCCCGCGGCGGGTCACGAAGGGATGACGATCGGGATCTCCGAGCTCCAGGACCCGAAGCCGAAATCTTTGCTCGGGCTGCTCGTCTTGCCTTTCACGGCGCGTGCCGGAAGCCAGCCGATCTCTTCGCGACACGACGGCGGCTGACGGCCCGGCGAGTCGCCGTGCCTGGTCCCGAAGGGCCGCGCTCAGGGCTCCGGCTCGTCTTGGGGACGCCCGAAGAGCAGCTCGATCAGCGGGCGGTCTGCGGAGCGGCAGAAGACGTAGACGTGGTCGCCGCTCCTCAGAACGGTGGCGCCGCGGGCGGCGATGGGCTCGCTGTCGCGGATCAGCAGCAGCGCGGAGGTGCCCTCGGGGAAGGGTATGTCGGCGATCCGGCTGCCGGTCACGGAGAGCGCATCCTGCAGGTAGAACGCGAGGATCTCGCCGTCGAGCACTTGCGTGGAATGGATCTCCAGCAGCGCCGACGGCACCGGGTGTCGCGGCGCCTGGAGGGCGAGGCGGCGGGTCACCAACCCGACGGTGGCGCCCGGCAGCAGCGCGTTGACGACGACGACGAAGAACACGAGGTTGAAGATGTCGCCGGCGCCCGGCACGCCCTCGAGCACCGGATAGCTGGCGAGGATGATCGGCACGGCGCCGCGCAAGCCGACCCAACTGATGAAGAGGCGCTCCCGCGCCTCGAAGCGGAAAGGCAGCAGGCACAGGAGCACGGCGAGAGGTCTGGCGATCAGCGTGAGAAACAGGCTCACCCAGGGTGAGCGCAGCGCCGCCGTGCGTCCTCCGCCTGTATGCTGCGGCGCGGAGGGAATCCGTGCCCGATGAAGGGGCTGCGACGCCCGGTTATTTCGCGTCGTCCAATTCGGCCAGGATACCCGCCGCGGAGTCCGCGACGAGGGCCTTGTCCAGCCAACGCCGCAGCAGTGCCGTGTCCCGGCAGGCCACGAGAGCTTGACGGTTCTCGGCGTCGAGCGTGATGCCGTGGCTTTTGAAGACCCGGAGGATCGCTTCGGCCAGCCCCTCGGCTCGGCCTCTGGCCTCACCTCTGGCCTCACCTCTGGCCTCACTGGCTGCGATTTGCTCTTGCCACGTCAGGACCATCTGCTTGACCTCCTTGCGGTCCCCCTTGTCCAGCTCCTGCTGAAAGCGCTCGTCCTCCTCTTCATCCAGATCCAAGTATACCTCGATCACGTTCGTCAGCAGATAGCGTCTCTCGTCGTCCAGCTCGGCCCGGCTCACCGCCTCCAGACACCGGAGCTTCTGCTCCACCCGGTCCCAGATCTCCGAGCCCATCAACGCCGCCAACGCGGGCGCCAGCGACTGCGGCCGCGTCACATACTCCTCCGCCAGGCATTTCGAAAGGCTGACGGCCAGGTAGTAGAAGCGGTTCGACACCCACGACTTCATCCGCCGCACCACCTCCCGCCGCTCGACGGCCTTCGGCCCGCCGCCTCTCTTGAAGAGGACGGCCGCGATCACCGGAGGGTCGTCGTACTCGAGGGCGATCTGGTGGAAGTACAGCTTCAGGCGCTTCTCCATCGCCTTGGTGAACCGGCCCTCGAGCTCGGCGTGGAAGATGCCGAACTGCGGATCGCCATCGTGAGTGCGGAGCTTGACCGCGACGTCGGGCCGGACATGGCCCTTCTTGCGGAACCTGGCGAACAGCTTGCCGTTCAGGAACTCGGCCTTCTGGAAGTCGATCTCCGGCGCCAGCTCCGGGTAGAAGATCTCGACGAGGTCCTGGAGGAAGTAGCGGGCCAGGGTGCGCAGGACCTTGTCGTCGGAAACGTCCTCCCGGCCCTCGCCCTCGAGCTCGTCCACTGCGGCGGCAGCGACCTCTTCCATGGCATCGAGTGTACCCCGACCCCCGCCTGCGCGATCAGGTCGGCACGTAGAATCGCGCGGGATGAGCCTCGACTTCGCACCCCAGCGCCGAGAGCTCGCCCGCCGGAGGTGCGAGCGCCTCGCCCGCAAGACCGAGGACCTCCCTCTCCTCCGGCGGGTCGATCCGGCCTTCTTCGTCCTCCTCGGAGCCGGCACCCTCGTCCTCCTTCTCTTCTGGTCGATCTGGGTCGGCGCCGGATGGCGCGGCGGTCTCTTCGATCCGCCGCTCGTCCGTCTCGAGCCCCCGCTCCGCCCAGCCGCCGGCGACGCCCGGGGCGCGGACGCCGGCGGCCGGTTGAGCGACCAGATCGTCCTCGGCCTGCCGGTCACGGGCGCGGGCGAGGCGGGCCCCCGTCACCTCGTGCCGTCGGCGGCGGGCGTCCTGCGCTTCGACGAGTCGGGCCTCCCCGCGCCAAGGCTGCTGAGCATTGAGGGCAGCGGTTCCGAAGAGCTCGACGGCGGACGTCAGCCTCCGCTGGCTGCGGACGCTCGCCCTGGCGGAGACCTACGGGCTGACGCAGCAGACCCTCGGCATGTTCGAGAGGGTGCGCCAGTCCCTGGTCCAACAAAGGCGGTTTCAGGACGCCGTGCGCGTGCTCCTCGACGTCGTCTGGTATGACGCCTACGGCCCCGGCGCCGGATCTCCCGACCGCGAGACCTGGATCGGGCACGCCGACCAGGCGCTCCGCCTCGCCCGGCGTCACGGCGGTCTCGACCTGGAGCTCCTCGCGGAATGGCGCGCGGCCTGCCAGAGCGGCGTGGTGGAAGCTCATCTGATGGTCAGGTTGATGTACGGCATCCGCGGGTTGCGGGTCTTCGCACCCACGGTCACGCTCTCGTCCCGGGCGAGATGAGCCC
>DASWIG010000660.1:0-10976 GCA_036397835.1 Thermoanaerobaculia bacterium | reverse complement strand
CCTCCGAGATGAGCACGGCGTTGCCGCGCTTGCCCGTGATCTGGACGGGCTCGCTGGAAAGCGCCAACTCGTCGAGCAGGCCGTAGAGGTGGCTTCGAGCCTGAGTTGCCGTGAGCGTTCGCACGTCGGACTCCCTTCTTTGAAAGCGTACGCGAAGACGTACGTCTCGTCAAGTCCTTCGAGCTTGTGGAGAATCGTCAGGCGCAGCCTGACCTACCAGGCACGTCGACGATCTCAGTAGCCGTCGCCATCGTCGTCGTCCTCGTCGACGTCGACCTCGAGCCGGCCCCCTTTCGGCTCGATCTCGACGACGACGCCGTCGGCGTCGATCACGTAGGTTCCACCGTAGTCGATATTGACGTAGAAGCGCTGGCCGTCCTCGAGCCTGTCGCTGAGCCGGAAGTAGAAGATGGCCAGCGGCCCGTCGCCTTGGTTGACGGTGGCGGTGGGAGAGGAGAAGCGGAGCATGGCCGTCTGGCCGGCGGCGTCGAAGACCGCGTCGCTCACCGCGTCGCCGGCGGAGCTGAAGACGGCGACGGCCTCGAGCGTGACGAGCGGTCCGGAGAGCGCCTTGTCCGCCGCCTTGTCCGCCACTTTGTGCCCGAGCAGCGCGCCGACCATCGTCGCGTTGTCAGACCCGCCGCCCACCGACAGGCAGATCTCTCCCTGCTCCAGACCGCGGGGCGAGTAGGTGCGCACCACCACCTCGGCGATGCCGCCCGGCTCGGCCTTGGTGTCGTTGACCCTCAGGGTCAGGTGGTCGTCGGCGGAGGCGACCGCCTCCGGCGACGCCGTGATCACGGCCGCGACGAGCGCGGCGGCAAGACGGATCCTCATGGTCGCTCTCCTTTCTCCGGTGGGCGCGGCGGCACCGCCTGGAAGCGCGCCGGCGCCGAGCGGGCCAGCACCTCGCCGCGGGCGTCGAGCGCTTCCACGGTCCAGAAGTAGACGACTCCCGCGTGGAGCACCGCCACCGCCTCCGGCGGCAGCGCCACGGCCTCAGCGCGCGACTCGCCCTGCCAGAGTATCGTATCGTCGACGGCGAGGATGAGGATCCGATAGCCGGCGGCGCCTTCGAGGCCGGCCCAGGAAAGCCGTGCCGGCTTTTCCGACAAGTCGCCCACGGGCTCCAGGGCTCTGAGCGACGCTCCTCGCGGCACCGTGCTCGCCGCGGGCTCGGGCAAGGGCGGCGCCGGACCGCGGCCCGAGAGCAGGGCGCCGGCCGCCAGCACGAGCACGGCCGCGGCGGCCAGCCCCCAGGCCGCATAGAGACGCGGGCGCGGCCGGCCGGCGACCCACGACGGTCGCGTCCTCGCCGGCAGCGCCCGGCTCACGGCGTCGCGGAGCTCGTCGATCGCGAAGGGCTTGAGCAAGAAGCGCGTGCGGCGGTCCTTGAAGCGCCGCCGGACCTCGAGCTCGACGTCGTTGGTCGAGATCAGCAGCGCTCTCAGAGCGTCATGACGTTCCAGCAGCTCCTCGGTGACCAGCACGCTGTCCGAGCCCGGCACGGTGACGTCGGCGACGAGGAGGTCCGCCGCGGCGGCGAAGTCGACGAACGGCGCGCGCGCCGTACCGGAGACGGCGACCACCCAATAGCCCATGGCCTCCAGGTGGTCGCGGAAGACCTTCCGCAGCTCCTGGTCCTCCTCGATCAAGAGAATCGTGGCGGAAGACTCCATGATCCGGTCCTCGCTGGCGACAAGCACGGATCTTAGCAGCTAGGGATCCCGCTCTCGCGGGTCGTCCGCGGGCAGGTCAGACACGTAGAGCTCGATGACCTCGTCGACGTCCTGGTCGGCGACGTAGACCGCCCGCCTGCCGTCAGGGCTGATGCGGAAGGGGTTGTTCACCTCGTAATCGGCGCCGACGATCGTGCCGTGCCCCCCGGCGAGCGGCGGGTTGAGCCTTACGACCTTGCCGCCGGCGATCGGCACGCTGTGGAGCTCCATCACCCCCACCGTCTCCTGGTCGGCGAGGTAGAGCACGCGGCGGCTGTCGGCCGTGACGAGGAACGGGTTGGCCACCATGTTGTCGGCGCCCCGGATCTCGCCGCGGCCACCGGCCAGGACGGGATTGAGCTTGGCGGACCGGCCGCCGGCGATCGGCACGCTGTAGAGCTCGTAGACGTTGTCGGTGTCCTGGTCGGCGACGTAGACGACCCGGCGGCTGTCCGGGCTGATGCGGAAGGGATTGGGCATCTCGGGAGCCGCGCCGCGGACGTCGCCCTTGCTGCCGGCGAGCGGCGGGTTGAGCTTGACGGACGCTCCGCCGATGATCGGAACGCTGTAAAGCTCGACGACCTCGTCGGCGTCCTGGTCGGCGACGTACACGACCCACTCGCTGTCGGGGCTGACGAGGAACGGGTTGGGCATCTCCGGCGCCACGCCCCCGACGTCGCCGGCACCGCCGGCCAGCGGCGGATTGAGCTTGGTGACGCTGCCGCCGGCGATCGGCACGCTGTAGAGCTCGAAGACCTCGTCGACGTCCTGGTCGGCCACGTACACGACGCGCCGGCCGTCCGGGCTGATGCGGAACGGGTTGTGGACCTCGGGAGCGGCGCCGCTGACGTCGCCCCCGGCCACCAGCTCGCCGTTGAGCCTGACCGCCTTGCCGCCGGCGATCGGCACGCTCCACAGCTCGACGGCGCCCTCGCGCTCCTGGTCGGCCAGGTAGACGACGCGGGATCCGTCGGAGCTGATGAGGAACGGGTTGTCGACGAAGCGGCTGGCGCCGCTGACGGCGCCTTTGCCGCCCGCCAGGGGCGGGTTCAGCTTCTGGTTGCCCGCCGCCGCCCAGGCGGCGCCGGCCGCCAGACCCAGCGCCAACAGCGAGAGGACGCGTCTCATCGGTGCCCCGCGTGGTCAGCGTGATGGTCCGCGTGCGCGGCCTGCCGCGCGGCCAGCGGGTCGCGGCGATGCCCCATGGCCGCGTGGCGGGCGATCTCGGCGCTCGCCTCTTCGAGGTGCTCGATCACGGCCTCGACCTCGACCGCGTTGAGCTGCATGTTGGGCATCGGCACGTCGTTGAATTGGGCGAGCAGGGCCATGGCCAGCGGGTCCTTCTCGGCGAGCATCGCGTCCGGCTCGGCCAGCCAACGCTCGAGCCAGGCGCGGTCGCGCCGCTCGACGACCTGGTAGAGGTCGGGGCCGATGCGCCGGGCCGCCAGATCCTTCACGTCGCCGCCGCCGATCGTGTGGCAGGCGGAGCAGCGGGTGCGGTAGAGGCTCTCGCCCTTGGAGATGCTGCGCAGCTCGGGCGCCTGGGCGTAGTCCTGCGGCGCCGCCGTCGGGACCTTCCAGTTGTGGAGCTCGCCGCCGATCTGCTTGGCCAGGACGAAAGCGTTCTCGAACGGCGAGCGCTTCATCCAGCGGCCGGTGGCCTGGTTGCCGATCATCATGCTCAGGTTGTGGTCGCGCGAGCCTTCGACCGCAATCTCCTCGATGTAGAGGCCCAGCTTCTTGCGCAGCAGCGTGACGTCTTCCTCCTTGCCGGTCAGGAAGGTCCAGCCGTCGCCGATGCCCCAGTCCTCGACGAACTTGGCGAGCACCGGTTGGGTGTCGTGCTCCGGGTCGATCGTGATCGAGTAGAAGAAGACGTCCTTGCCCATCCTGTCGCCGAGGAGCTCGTGGACCTCGAGCAGGCGCGCGGTCTCCATCGGGCAGGAGTCCGGGCAAGTGGTGTAAATGAAGTTGACGGCGACGACCTTGCCCTCGACCAGGTCGTCGAAGAAGCGGACGGTCCTGCCGTCGTGGGTGGTCAGGGGGACGTTGGGGAAGTAGCTCGCGCCCCACACGGAGCCGCCCTTGGCGCGGTCGTCTTCGGCGGCGGTCGCGGAGCCCTCGCTGAGCATCGCCGCCGCGACCAGCGCCAGGAAGAGGGCGGCTGCGGCCGTCGTCAGCACTGCCTTGCGTTTCTCGTTCATGATTTCCTCGCTGAGTTCCTCGCTGTGATTCGTTGACCAGGATCAGGGGTCCGGAGAGCCCCTGCCGAAGCTCCCCGGACCCCGTCGACTGCCTCTCGCGAGGCCCGTTCCATCGAGGCCGTCTACTGGCGCGTCGACACCTTGGCGTTGACGCGCAAGCTGTCGTCGCTGCCGGCCTCCGAGCGGGCGCAGAGCGTCACCGGTGGCTCGGTCACGCCGCGCTTGCTGAACGACCAGGTGCCGTCGCGGTTGACGGTCGCCGTGCCGAGGAAAGCTCCCGGGCAAGTGCCGAGATCGGGGGCGCCTTCGTGGACGTCGACCCTGGTGACGCCGGCGGGCACCGTGCCCTCGGCCCACAGTTGGCCGAAAGTCGGGCTGTAGGAGACCCGGTTGACGTTCACGGCGGTCACCCCGGCGTCGCGGGCGAAGACCTTGGTGGGGGCGGCTTCGGCGGTGAGCGAGAACGACGGCCCGGTGCCGTCGCCGGTGCGGAAGGTCGGCAGCGCCGCCGAGTCGACGTACTCGACGCCGTCCCAGGTCGGGATGGGCGCCGGCATGAGCTTCACCTGCCCGGGATGCTCGATGTCCCAGCGCAGGAGCATGGCGTGGTCCTCGTGCTGGGTGTTGTGGCAGTGCTCCATGAAGGTGCCGGCGAACTCGCGGAAGCGGATCGCGAACTCGACGCTGTCGGTGCTGTCGTCCTGCGGCCCGAGCCGGTAGACGTCCTTGCGCGCCCACTTCTCCCAGGCCGGGGGATTCTCGCCGCCGCGCTTCAAGATCACGCCCTCTTCGAAGTGGACGTGGATCGGATGGCTCCAGCCGCCGCCGCTCTCGAGCTCCCAGATCTCGAGCGTGCCGACCTCGTCGTCGCCGGCGGCGTTGGTGCCGTCGAAGCCCGCGGCGGTGGGTCCGGTGGCCAGTTGCGGGGCGGCCGAGAGCCGGCGCGGATCCATGGTGAGGCCGGCGCCGCCGTCGGTCTTGATCGTCCACGGCGCCTCGTCGGTGCCGTTGGAGCGCCCGAACTTGAAGGTGCGGTGGGTGGCGTTGGCGAGCTGCGGGTCGTTGCGGTCGATGGGCAGCGGAATCATCTTCTGCTCGCCCGGCTCGAAGTCGCTCGGATCCAGCGACAGGTCGGTGCCGCCGTAGGCCACTACCCGGAATTCCAGGAACTTGCCCACGCCCGGGTCGCCGTCGTCCCAGCGGCCGCCGTCGATCACGGCCTTGTACTCCTCGGACAGGATCTCGTCGAGCGGGATCTTGTCGTTGGTGACCTTGCCGTTGGTGTGCTCCAGCACGTTGACGAAGTAGAGCTTGTCGCCGGGCTGGATGCCGTGGGCCGCGAAGTCGACGACGACGTCGTAGCGCTCGGCGATGCCCTGGGTGGGCAGGGTGGCGTTGAAGCGCACCGCGTGTTCCATCACGTTGCCGTCGTTGGCGACCATGTGGAAGGGCACCCGGTCGTAGGAGACGCCGGAGCCCGGCGGGCCGTCGAATTCGCCGCTGCTGCCGCTGACCTGCTTGACCAGGGCAATGGCGAAGTAGCGCGACACCGAGCCGTTCAGGATGCGGAAGCGGTAGCGCCGCGCCCGCACCTCGAAGTAGGGCTTGTAGAGCCAGTTGGTGAGGATGCGGTCGCCGATGAAGCCGTCGGTGTTGAAGATGTTGAACCAGAGCTGGCCGTCCTCGTCCCAGGCCTTGTCGGCGAGGATCAGGTTGACGTCGTAGTCGCGGTTGCCCCAGGGCAGCGCCGTGCCGCTGGGCAGACGCAGGTTGACGCCGTCGTCGTGCGCCTCGTTGCCGCGGTCGAGCGCGCTGTAGTAGTTGAACATCACGGCGTTGCCCTTGTAGACGTTCTGCGCCGTGAAGTCGAGCATGTGGTCGTGGAACCAGTGGGTGCTCATGGTCTCGCGCCAGTCGCCGCGGAGCTGGATGCGCCCGTTGGCGTCGCAGCTCCTCACGCTCTCCGCCTCGTCGTGGACGAAGAGGGTCTCGCCGGAGGCGCAAGGGAAGGCGGCGCGGGGGTCGTCGGCCGTGGTGTTGACGGTGTCGTAGCCGGCGAGCTGCATCGGCCAGCGGTAGTCGTAGAACTGCCCGGGGAAGAAGAAGGCGTTGGTATAGCCGTCGCTCTCCGCCGGGTTGTGGCCGTTGTGCTCGTGGGTGGTGATCGTGTGCAGGCCGAAGCCGCGGTTGGCCGCCGGGTCGATCGGCAGCGCGTTGTAGTGGCGCATCAGGATCGCCTCGCCGTAGCGCCCCATGAGCAGCTTGGGCGGGAAGGTGCCGTCGAACGTCCACACCGCCTTGTGGTTCTGGATCGGCAGGTCCGGGTGGAAGCGCACCTCGATGCCGGCGGTGGTGCCGTTGAACCCCGACTTGCCGGTGGTGTTGTGGTAGAGCCCGCCGTAAGCGAACTCGCCCACGGCGTAGCCGTGGAGCTGCCGGCCGTCGCGAAAGCCGCTGTTGTCCTGCGCGCCCGCCTGGGCGGTGACGTAGAAGACCTGGGGATGGAACTCGTTCCAGCGCTGGTGCGCCCAGCCCTTGCCCGGCGGCCGGCCTTCGGCCGGAGGCGTCACCAGGGCGCGGCCGAGGAAGTCCTCGACGTCCGTCTCCCACGGGTTCGAGTCGGTCACGTTGGCGAACTCGGTGGGGGCGGGGGCGATGCCGTCCTGCTCCAGGAACGCCTCGAGCGCCGCCGGCGAAGGCCCGCTGGCGGCGACCTCGGAGGGATCCTGCTCGGGCGCGGATCCGGTGGTGGGCCGGGGGAAGGCGATGGTGGCCGGCCCGGCGCCGGCGAGCGGCTCGGTGCCGAACTCCTCGAAGCGCAGCATCTGCTGCTCGAACTCTCCGGCGCCGAAGAGCGGGCTCGGCGGTCCGCCGGTCGGCACCTCGAAGCCGCCGCCGCTGACCTGCTCGTCCTCCGGCACCGAGTTGTTCTCGCCGACGGCTTCCTTGTCGACAGGCTCGAAGGCGCCTTCGTTGGCGGGATCGAGCAGCTCCAGGTCGTCGATCGCCTCGTCCTCGCCGATCAGGGGACCGGTGTGCGCGGAGGGGTCGCCGGGCGGGGGCGGGCCGAAGTCGTCCAGCACCGTCGCGATGGCGACGACGCTGAGGCCGCAGCACAGCGCCACGACCAGCCCGTAGGCGGACCTCCTGCTGCGGGGCTCTTCTGACCTTGCTTGCGACTCGATTTGCGATGGGTGCATGCGGGTCTCCTGTAGGTCTGTTGCCGTTCGCGGTCCACGAACGGCAGGTGCGTCGATCGGGCTCCGCGTAGCTCAGCAAGGGCCGTGCCGGGTGGGGAGAGCGCGCGCAAGCGTCAGGAGACAAAGGAGTTGGCGTCCTCGGACGCGAGGCGCCGGGACGTATCGCCGGGTTTACAGGTGTAACGCGTGGGTTTCGACTGGGCTCGAAAAGCCGGGCTGCCGACTGACGCCCGTGGGCTCAGGAGGCGCTAAGATGACGGCACCCATCGCGGGAGATCTCGCCCATGCCGCTTTATCGACGCGTCCTTCCGTTGGCCTGGAGCTTCCTCGCCGCCGTCCCGCTGCCGGCCCAATCCCCGCCCGCGGTGCCCGAGCCGCTGCGCCCTTGGGTGCCCTGGGTGCTGGCGCAGCACCCTGACCTGCCCTGCCCGCTGGTCGACGGCGAGCGCCTCTGCGCCTGGCCCGGCCGCCTCGCGCTCGACCTCGACGACGGCGGCGGCACCTTCACCGTGGAGGCCGTGGCCGACCGCGAGCTCGACTTGCCGCTGCCCGGCAGCCCCACGCACTGGCCCGAGGAGGTGACGGACGACGGCGGCGACGCGCTCATGCGCCGCCTCGGCGAGGTGCCCGCCGCCCGCCTCGGGCCGGGACGCCATCGCCTCGGCGGACGCTGGCGCTGGAGCCGGCTGCCCGAGACGCTGCCGGTGCCGCCGGCCTACGCCCTGGTGGACCTCAAGCTGCGCGGCGCCGCCGTGGCCGAGCCCCGGCGCGAGGACGACGGGACCCTCTGGCTCGCCCGCGACCGCCGCCAGGAGGACGAGCGCGACCGCGTCGAGATCGAGGTCGAGCGTCTGCTCGAGGACGGCGTGCCGGTGACGCTGACGACGCGATTGAGGCTCCGCGTCTCCGGCGGCGCGCGCGCCGTGGAGCTCGCGTCGCCGCTGCCCGCGGGGTTCATTCCGACCGGGCTCGGCGGCGAGCTGCCATTGAGCCTCGCCGGCGGCACGTTGCTGGTGGTCCAGGTGCGGCCCGGCACCTGGGAGGTGACGCTGCGCGCGCGCGCCGCCGGACCGGTGAGGGAGATCGCGCTCGCCGAGCGCGCCGGCGCCGCCGGCGTCGAGTGGCCGGAGCGCGAGCTGTGGGCGTTCCGCGCCGCGCCGGACGTGCGCGCGGTACGCGTGTCGGGGGCGCCGGGCATCGACCCGCAGCGCACCGAGCTGCCCGAGGAATGGCGCAGCTTGCCCATCTACCAACTGACGCCGGGTGCCACGTTGCTCTTCGAGGAGCTGCGCCGCGGCCAGCCCGAGCCGCCGCCCGATGGCGTTCAGCTCCGGCGCACTTGGTGGCTGGAGCAGGCCGGCGACCGCTACACGGCACGCGACGTGCTAAGCGGCGAGCTCTTCCAGGGCGGACGCCTCGAGGCGCTGGCGCCCGCCGAGCTCGGCCGCTTCGCCCTCGGCGCCGGCGAGCGCGGCCAGGTGATCACCGAGTGGGACGGCGGCACCGGCGTCGAAGTGCGCGACGCCGCGCTCCAGGCGGTGGCCGAGCTCACCTACCCGCGGCGCGGCGCCTTGCCGGCCGTGGGCTGGAACCGCGACGTCCAATCGCTCCACGTCGCGCTGCGCGTCCCGCCCGGTTGGACGCTGCTGGCGGCCCCGGGAACCGACCGCGCCGGCGGCTCGTGGCTCGACGAGTGGACGCTCCTCGACCTCTTCCTGCTGCTCATCCTCAGCCTCGCGACCTGGCGTCTCGACGGGCGCCTCCGGGGCCTGCTGGCGTTCGCCTTCCTGGCCCTCGCCTGGCACGAGCCGCGGGCCACCGCCCTGTGGTGCTGGTGGCTGGCGCTGCTGCCGTTGCGCGGCCTGCTCCTGGTACTGCCCGCCGAGCGCGCCCGCCTGGTGCGCGGCCTGCGCTGGGCGGTGCTGGCCGCGTTCACCTTTCAGCTCGTGGTCTTCTGTGCCGACCAGTGGCGCACGGGCCTGTTTCCGCAGCTCGAGCACAAGCCCCTCGGCCCCGATGCCGTGTACATGCGATTCATGTATTCGGGCTGGTGGCGCGACGAGGTCGTCGAAAACGCTATCCCGCGACCAAAGGCTCCGGCTGCTCCGCGGGAGGCCGGTCTCGCTCCGGCGGTCGACACGACGATCGACGCCGACGCCGTCGTCCAGACCGGAGCGGGGGTGCCGTCATGGCAGTGGAAGTCCTACGACCTGACGTGGAATGGACCGGTGACGGCGGAGCAGACGCTGCGCCTCTTCTTCGTGTCGCCGGGCGTCGAGGGCTTGCTGTCGCTGCTCAGGATCGCCGCGGTGGTGCTCATCGCGTGGGGCCTGATCGATCCGCGGCGGACGACCGGAGCCGCGGCGGCAAAGGCGACGCCGGCAGTCGCCGCCGGTCTGGTCCTCCTCGGTCTCCTCGGCACCGCGCCGGCGCAGGCCCAGGAACCGGCGGAATCGCCCGATCCGATCGACCTCCTCGCCGAGCTCGAACGCCGCCTCACCGCGCCCCCCGCCTGCCACCCCGACTGCGTGGAGGTGCCGCGCCTGGTGCTGGCGGCCGACGCCGGCGGCCTGCGCGTGACCGCCGACGTCCACGCCGCGGCCGACGGCGCCTGGACCCTGCCCGGCCCCGCCGCCGCATGGACGCCGGCGCGCGTCACCGTCGACGGCGAGCGCGCCGTGGCCCTGCGCCGCGGCGACGACGGCTTCTTCCGCCTGCGGCTGGCGGCCGGCGTCCATCAGGTGGTGCTCGCCGGTCCGGCGCGCGACAGCGTCTCGCTCGAATTCCCGCTGCGCCCGCGCACCCTGGAGTGGCAAGGCGAGGGCTGGACCGTCGACGGCTGGCGCCCCGACGAGCCGCCGCCGGGCGCCCTGCGCCTCGACCGCCAGCTTCCGCTGGCCGCCGAGGCCGGCGCCGCCGCCTTCGCGCCCGAGCCCTGGCTCGAGCTCCACCGCCGGCTCGACGTCGGCGTCAAGTGGCTGGTGCGCAGCGAGCTGCGCCGTCACGGCCCGCCGGGCGAGGTGGTGCGGGCGCGAGTGCCGTTGTGGCCCGGCGAGTCGCTGACCACCGCCGGCATCCCGGTCGAGAACGGCGAGGCCCTGGTCGGCCTCGACCCCGGCGAGACCGTCCGCCGCTTCGAGTCGACGCTCGCCGAGACCGCCGTCCTCGAGCTGACGGCGCCGGCCGACCGGCCTTGGCTCGAGCGCTGGGAGCTCGCCTGCTCGCCGATCTGGCACTGCACGGCCCCCTCGGGGGGGATCGGGGGGGATAGCTCGGCCGCGGGCCTGGCGCCGGTGCGTCACATGGACGAAGGCGTCTGGCGTCCGCTGTGGCTGCCGTGGCCGGGCGAGAGCGTGACGCTCGCCTTCGCGCGTCCGGCGGCGGCGGCCGGACGCACCACCACCTTCGACCGCGCCGAGCTCACGGTCTCGCTTGGCCGCCGCCTGCTCGAGGCCGACCTGACGCTGGCGGCGCGCGCCAGCCAGGGTGGCGAGCAGGCGATCCGCCTGCCAGCGGAGGCGGCGCTGCAGGCGTTCGCTATCGACGGCCGGCCCCACCCGGTCCAGGGCGACGGCGGACGGTTCGCCTTCAGCCTCGAGCCGGGCGACCACAAGGTGACCGTCTCCTGGCGCCAGGACCACCGGACGGGCTTCTTCGAGCGGGCGCCGGCGGTCGACCTCGGCGGCGAGGCCGTCGACGTGATATTGCGCCTCGAGGTGCCGCCGAACCGCTGGCTGTTGTGGACGGGCGGGCCGGGCTGGGGACCGGTGGTGCTCTTCTGGCAACATCTGCTGGTGCTGGCGCTGGCGGCCTGGGCCCTGGGACGCTGGGCGCCGGCGCCGCTTGCCTGGTAC
>DASWIG010000659.1:0-24695 GCA_036397835.1 Thermoanaerobaculia bacterium | reverse complement strand
ACGGTTGGAGAAGCTCGGCAAGATCTCGGTTTCGATGAAGTCGAGCAGCGGCTCAATCTCGCCGTCGTGTAGCAGCGGACGCTTTGCCTCGACCGCCGCGTCGCGCGTCTGTCCCCGAGGCAGAAGGAAGCGTAGGACCTGGTCGACGTAGAGCCCCTGCATGACCAGGTTTGGAGGCGCGAGCAGGAGAGATCGTTCTGGGGTTTCGCCGACGAGAGTCAGCATGCCGAAGTAATAGAGGAAGGATCCGAGAAACGTAGCATCCTGGGCGGAGCGCTCCAGCATGGAGTGCAAAGTGAAGCGCTCTTCGAGCCGCTCGATTTCGAGCGGCTCGCCGCTTCGGATCAGCCGAATCACCGCCTCCTGCCCCAAAGCGACTTGGCCCAGGTACTCGAGCTTGCTCTCGTCAGCCGCGAGGTTCGAGTCGAGCATCTGGCGCGGATACCCCCGACGTTCCTGGAGATGAAGGAGAAAATAGAGCGCCAGGGTCGGATTGTAGATTTTCTCCGTCGCCTCCGGCACGAACCGGTAGCCGTTGTACCACTGGCGCATCATCGCTTTCGCGGCGACCGCGTCGTCCCCCTCGGCAATGGCCCGGGCGAGGAGATCGTCGATCTCCGCGTCGGTGAATCCGCACAGGTCGGCGAGCTCGGGATGCAGGTAGACGCCGCGGGCGATGTTGAGGCCGCTGGTGACGTCGCTCATCACCACGGGAGAGACGCCGGTGATGAAGAGTCGGTCGAGGCCCTGACCTGTGGTCGCGGCCTTCACCCACTTGAAGAGGTATTTGAAGGGACCGTCGGCATGGACCAGGCTCTGATAGACCTCAGGGTCGGCGGTCATCACTTCGTTGGCGAAGTTGTCGTACTCGTCGATCAGGAGATAGAGCTTGTAAGGAGTCCGACGGATAGCCGCGAGGACGTCGTTCAAGGTGCGGAACGCGTCGCCTTCGTCGATCGCGACGCTTTGGGGCAGGTGCTCTCGGTAGTCGCTGACGAAGCTGGTGAGGCTGCCGTTCAGGTAACTGTGGATCTCGTTGCCGATTCGCTCGGGACGCGACGTCACGCTGACGTTGACGCCTCGCGGCGGCGGGTCCGGGTTGATCTTGGAGAAGTCCCACTCCAGGACGAAATAGCGGTGGGCGAGGGGGGTCTCGTTGCCCGCGATGGCGAGACCGCCGAAGAGGCGCTCGTGCTCGCCCGCGTAGCGCAGGTCGTAGTAGCAGGCCAGGGTTCGCAGCCACAGGGTCTTGCCGAAGCGGCGCGGACGCAGGAAGAGGAGCGACTTGCCAAGCTCCTCGATCGTGGGGATGTAGGCGGTGCGGTCGACGTAGACGTGTCCCTCGGTGCGCAGAGCATAGTAGTCGGCGATGCCGTAGGGGACTTTCATGGCGGTCTTCGCTTCAGGGGCACCTGAATCGTAGCACGTGCTCGAACAGGCTGCGGCGCTCCGCATTGCGGTCACGCCGTATGACTTCGACGCTCTGAAGGCCGAAGGAGCTGAAAGACTTCGTCGACTTGCTGCCAGCCGACGCGCATGAGGTAGTCGTTGCGGCGGCCGTAGGACTTCGCGCCGAGGATGAAGAAGCCGGGCTCCGGGTTCTTCAGGGTGTCCGCTCCGAGGCTGGTCTGGGCCAGGCAGTCGCCGCCGGCGCCGCCGCCCTGGCCGAGGAGCGCGGCGGCGAGGTTCATCGGGCCCGAGGTGGCGTAGCACTCGTGGACCTGGAGCTGGCGGTAGAGCAGGTGGTCGCCCACCCGCCCGGTCAACGCCAGCACCCGGTCGGCGTCGACGGTCTCGGCGCCGCCGTCCGCCCCCCGCAGGGTGACGCGCACGCCGCCGTCGCTGCCGGCCAGCTCGTCGACGACGACGCCGCGGCGCACCTCGAGGCAGGGGGGCGGGTCGGCGGCGAGGCGGGCGGCGCGGCTCGTCAGGCGGGCGCGCTCGGACAGCGGGTCGTCCGCGATCGCCTGCGGCACGTCGCCGCGCAGCGCCCAGACGACGCGGGTGCCGCCGTGCGCGGCGGCCAGCTCCACGAGGTCGATCAGGGCGGTCTGCGCCGAGTGGCCGGCGCCGACGAGCAGGACGGTGCGGCCGGCCCAGTCCGCGGCGTCGCGGGCGAGGTCCGGCATCTCGCGGACGATGGCGCCGCCCAGACTCTCCTCGCCGGGAGCGGGGACGCCGCCGTCGCCCACCGTGTTGGGCTCGGTGTTGCCGGTGCAGTCGAGGACGACGCCGGCTTCCTCGATCCGCTCGCGCCCGTCGCGGTCTCGGACGAGGAGCCGGAAGGGGTGGCCGGCGCGCTCGCCGGTGCCGATCTCTTCGTGCTTCAAGAGCCCGCGGCGGCCGACGCGGAGCACGCGGACGCCGCGGCGCACGCGGCCGTCGAGGACGGCCAGGCGCCCGAGCGGCTCGTAGACCTTCGCCAGGAGCTCGGCGCCGGTGGGGCAGGCGTCGCCGTCCGGCACCTCGTGTCCGGCCGCGGCGAGGGCGCGGCGCATACGCGCCGAGACGGTCATCGACCAGGGGGTGAAGAGCCGCACGTGGCCCCAGCCGCGCACGTGGCCGGCGACGTCGGCGGCGGCTTCGTAGACGGTGAAGGGGAAGCCGTGCTCGGCGGCGGCGAGCGCCGCTTCGAGGCCCGCGGGGCCGGCTCCCAGGATGGCGACGTCGGGTTTCGTCATCTAGAACTTCGACGCCGCCCTTTCCTTGGCGGGCAGGATTTCGAGACAGGTGGTCCACCATCCGGTGAGGATGGTCTCGACGAACTCCTCGGGGAGCCCCTCGGCGCGCATGTCGCGCGCCAGGGCGTGGTGGTCGTAGGCGAGCGGCACCAGCTCGACGCCGAGCTCGCCGTCCCGCGCGGAGAGCAGGGCGTACCAGACCTCGGTGCGTCCGTCGTTGGCCGGACGGCCGAGGACGCCGACGTTGACGACGTCGCGCCCCGAGGGCAGCCGGCGGTGCCAGTGCAGGCCGGTGTGGGTGCAGAGGACGGCGTCGGCGCCGCTCCGGTCGCAGAGCACCTCGAGGAAGGCCGCCGACGAGGTCGACGCGAAGAGGAACTCGTTGACCCGCCGCGGCGAGCCGTGCACCAGGAGCAGCTCGCGCTCGCCCACCCGGATCCGCCGCCGCGACGGCAGGGTGCCCATGTAGGACTTGAACGCCGGCGAGCAGCGGCGCTCGGTGTAGCCGTAGGAGATCGCGGCGAAGTGGTTGTCGCGCGGGTCGGCGTAGCCGCAGTTGCAGTCCTCGGCGCCGGCGGCGAGGGACTGCTCGTAGTTGCCCTGGATTGAGCGCACGCCGCCGGCCTCGAGCAGCGGCCAGACCCGGTCGGGATGGGGGCCGAAGCCGCCGAAGTCGCCGAGGCAGTAGACGGCCTCGGCGCCGCGGCGCGCGGCGTCGGCGAGGAGCGCTTCGAGGCCGAAGGAGTTGTTGTAGACGCCGCCGAAGACGGCGACGCGCGAGTAGGGTCCCTCGACCGGCGTCGCGTCGCCATGGGCGGCCAGGAAGCCGTGGACCTCGCAGCGCCGCTCGTCCTCGGCGAGGGCGCGGCCGTGGCCCGCGGCGGCGCGGCGGAAGTCGTGGAGGGGCACGAGCCGCTCGCCCCAGGTGGCGAGGCCGCGGTGGGCGCCCAGGCGGGCGCGCTCGGCGGCGCGGCGGGCCTTCGCGATCTCGTCCTCGGGGGGGCGCTGGCTCATGCTTCGTAGGTCAGGCTCCGCCTGACGATTCCTCCGGTCGACGATCGCGGATCGGCAGGCAGAGCCTGCCCTACACGGAGCCTCGGGGGTCGGTGGCTCATGTGCGGCAGCTCACGCCGTGGACGTGGCAAGTCCAGCAGGCGGGGTGGGCGAGGGGGAAGCCGCCGAGGGTGTCGGCGAGGCGCTCGCCCATCCGTCCCGCCGGCTCGTTGACCAGGATCGGGCACACCCACACGCCCTGGTCGGTGACCATGCGGCAGGAGCTGCACTGGAGGTGGTCCCAGCCCGCGCCGCCGTCGTCGCCTTCCCGCAGTCGCTGCCAGCTCTCGTAGGCGCCGGAGCGCTCGGCCTCGGCCCCGAGGTGGAAGACGGGGAGCACCTTGAGGCGCGGCCGCTCGATGCCGCGCTCGCGCAACAGCTCGAGGAAGCGGCCGCGGCCCTCGTCGCCGGCATTCTCCCGGTGCACCTCGGTCACGGTGAGGACCGGGTCGAGCCCGGCACTGGCCGCGTTGAGCGCCCCGCCCAGGATGCGCTCGAAGGTGCCCTCGCCGCGGATCGGGTCGTTGGCGGCGGGCGAGTAGCCGTCGAGCGAGATGCGCAGGTCGAGCGAATAGTCGGAGCCGGCGGCGAGCGCCGCCAGGCGCGCGCAGCGCTCGCGGTCGAGCAGCAGCCCGTTGGTCAGCACGGTGGCGGGGCCGGCCGCGAGCGTCGTCTCCAGGATCGCCTCCATCTCCGGGTTGAGGAAGGGCTCGCCGCCGGTGAAGTAGTACTCCTTGACCCCCAGCTCCACCGCCTCGTCGAGGTAGGAGCGGACGGTGGCGAGCGACAGGAATTCATGGGTGTGGTTGGTGGGCGAGCACGAGATGAAGCAATGGGTGCAGGCGAGGTTGCACACGGTGCCCGCCACCTGGAACCACAGCGTGTCGAGCGAGCGCAGCTCTACCCGCGGAGCCCCGGCGGCCGCCGTCTCCGTGGCCGCCGACTCCGTGGCCGCCGTCTGGGTGGGCACCGTCTCAGCAGCAGGCGCCGGGCTCACAGCAGCTTCCTTGCGGCTCGGTCGTGAGGTCGTAGTCAAGGCCCTTGGTCTCGCGCGGGTGGCGCCGCGCCGTGCGCGAGCAGTCGAAGGGCGCGGCCGCGGCGAGCGGGACCTCCACGAGCGGCTCGACGAAGTCGAAGTGATCGCGGTAGGGCTCGCGGCGGTAGATCTGGAAGGTCTTGTCGCACACCGCGTAGCGCTGGCCGCGCTCCATGCGGTGGCCGTCGTCGTCGTGTACTTCCTTGAACGGGCCACGGTAGATCACCGCCTGCTTGCGCTCCCGGCACGGGCCGTCCTTGCCCTTGAAGGCCTCGACGGTGACCGACCGGAACTCGATGCCCTGGACCGTCTGCCACGGCTCGCTTGGGCGCTCGAGCACGCGCAGGCCGTAGAAGCCCGCCGCGGCGAAGGCGGCGAGGAACCCCTCCTCGGTGAGGGCTCCGGAGATGCAGCCCGACCACAGCTCCGGGTCGAGCTGGAGCTCGAGGGGCACCGGCTCGTCGGCGACGATGTCGGAGATCACCGCGCGGCCGCCGCGCCGCAGCACGCGGTAGATCTCGTGGAAGAGCTTCTGCTTGTCGGCGTTGGCGACCAGGTTGAGCACGCAGTTGGAGACCACGGCGTCGACCGAGTCGTCGGCCACCAGGGGCTCGAGCCGGCGCAGGTCCGCGATCAGGCGCTCGAGCTCGAGGAAGCCCTCGGCGCTGGTGACCGGGCGCTCGGCCAGGCGCCTTTCGAGCAGGTCGAGGTCGAGGGCGAGGTCCTGGATGCGTCCGCGGCGGAACTCCACGTTGCCGAAGCCCACGCGCTCGGCCACCAGCGGCGCGTTGCGCCGCGCTACGGCGAGCATCTCGGGGGTCATGTCGACGCCGATCACCCGGCCTGCGAGGCCGACGACCTGGGAGGCGATGAAGCAGATCTTGCCGGTGCCGCTGCCGAGGTCGAGCACGGTCTCGCCGGGCCGCAGGTGACGGCTCGGGTCGCCGCAGCCGTAGTCGCGCTCGAGGACCTCGCCGGGGATGGCGGCGAGATAGCGCGGATCGTAGTCTACGGGGCAACAGAGCAGCGCCTCACGGGCCTGCGCCGCCCGGGCGTAACGGTCTTGGACGGCGGTTTCGGTATGGCGGGGGCCGTGACTCTCGCTGGGGGCCTTGCTCTCGGTCTGGATCAAAGGTCGCTCCTTCCGGGGAGATGAGACAGGGCTCTCGGCAGTCGTATACGGAGCCGGCCGCGATTCGGATCGCGCCTGCGCCGTCCTATTCCACCACGAACAGCATCCTCACCGCGCCGAAGGTGATCTCGTCGCCGTGGCGGATCTCCAGCGGCCGCTCCGAGGAAATGCGCCTCTCGTTGACCAGGGTGCCGTTGGTCGATTTCTCCTCCTGGATGTAGAAGGCGTCGGCGCGGCGAAAGACCTTGGCGTGGCGGCGCGAGGTGGAGATCTGCGGATCGATGGGGGTCAGGTCGACGTCGGGGAGGATCTCGTTGACCGGGTCGACGCGCCCCACCTCGACCTCCTGCTTCGCGGGCAGGCGCACGTCGAAGCCGGCGAAGCTGGGATGGAGGGCGACGAGCCGCGCGCTGACCTCGGCGACCTTTTCGGTGGTGCGCCGCGCCGCCGCGGCGAGGCTGTCGAAGGCCCGCACCACCATGTCCTCGGTGGTGGCCAGGCGCGAGGAGAGCTTCCCGACCATGCGCACGGCGATGTCCGGGTTGCGCAGCAGCATCTTGTGGAGATCGTGGCGGTCGATCTGCACCAGCTTGGCGCGGGAGAGGGCGCGCACGGAGTGGCTGCGGGGCTCCCGCTCGAGCAGCGACATCTCGCCGAAGAAGTCGCTGCGGCCGAGCACGGCGATCTGGGTCTCGCTGCCGCCGAGCTCCTGGAGCACCTCGACCTCGCCTCCCTGGACGAGGTACATCAGGGTGCCGGGCTCACCCTGGCGGACGATGGTTTCGCCAGCCTCGAACTCGACGACGTTGTAGCTCATGACACGCTCGACGGCCCTCGAGGGCGAGGGACCGCAATCGGTCCGGAGGGCCGAGACCCGAAACTGAACGCGATTCTAACAGAGGGAGCAAAAAGGGGAGCCCGAGGACTCCCCTGTGTCATGGCGGTCTGAGACCGACGATGGCGTCTCAGCCAGTATTAGTCGTCGTCGCCGTCGTCGTCGTCGCCGCCGCCGTCGTCATCGTCGCCGCCGCCGCCGCCGTCGTCATCGTTGCCGCCGCCTCCGAGCTCGCAGTTGACCTCGGTGTCGGTTCCCGGGCCGCCCACGCAGTGGTCGAAGCCGGGGCCGCCGTCGAGCGCGTCGTCGCCCTGCTGGCCGAGGAGCTGGTCGTCGCCGTCCCCTCCGAGCAGGACGTCGTCGCCCTGGCCGCCCAGGAGGTGGTCGTTGCCGGGCCCGCCGTCGAGGACGTCGCCGGCGTCGCCGCCGGAGAGGTGGTCCTTGCCGGGGCCGCCGAAGAGGAACGAGGCGCCGTCGCCGGCCTTGACGTGGTCGCGGCCTTCCCCGCCGTCGAGGACCGCGGGGACGCCGACGTCGTGGTGGACGTCGACGTGGTCGTCGCCGCCGCAGGTCTGCACCTCGATCAGGGTCACGTCGGCGGCAGGGAACGACGACTGCTGCTGGCCGTGGCCGTCGTCGTCGTCATCGTCGTCGCTCGAGCCGAAGGCGCCGAGCTTGGCCTTGACGATGAGCTGGCCCTTCTTTGCCTTGATCGAGACGGAGTCCTTGCCGGCGGTGCCGACGATCTGGAGGGCGCCGTCGTGGAGCCCGACGCCGGTGACCAGGGCGGTGAGGGTGACCTCGTCGGTGCCGCCGTCGTCGTCGGCCACGGTGACGGTGACGGCGTAGATGCCGCCGCCGGCGTAGGCGTGGCTGCCGTTGACGGTGCCCGTCGTGGGGGTGCCGGCGCTGCCGGGAGTCTCGTCCACGCTCGCCGGCTCGACGGTGCCGTCGCCCCAGTCGATCGTGGAGTCGGTGAAGTCCTCGAAGGTGCCGGCGGCGGCGTTGTCGAAGCCCGGGTCGGAGAAGTCGGCGGAGACCTCCACGAGGTCGCCGGCGGCGGTGGCGCCGCAGTCGGCCGCCGAATTGGTCGAGGCGGTGATGGTCGGCGCCACGTTGTCGACCTGGTGGCTCGAGCTCGCCGAGCCGGCGGCGCCGTCCTTGTCGGTCACGCTGACCTCGACGGCGTAGGAGCCGTCGTCGGCGTAGGTGTGGGCCGGTCCGGTGCAGGTGGAGCCGGCGACGGTGCCGGCCACCGGACCCGAGCCGTCGCCGTAGTCGACGGCACAGGTGAACGGCGAGTCGTCGAAGCCGGGGTCGGAGAAGGTGGCGCCGGCCGTGACCGAGCCGCCTTCGTTCGAGGGCTCGGGCGTGCCCACCGGAGCGTCGACGGCGGGAGCGACGTTGGCGACCTCGTGGGGCGCGCTCGCCGAGCCGCTGAGGCCGTTCCTGTCGGTGACCTCCACCGTCACCAGGTAGGTGCCGTTGTCACCGTAGACGTGGGGCGGACCGGTGCAGGTGAATCCGGAGACGGTGCCGGCCACCGGGCCGGAGCCGTCGCCGTAGTCGACGGTGCAGGTGAAGGGAGCGTCGGCGGCGCCCTGGGGATCGGTGAACGAGGCGCTCGCCGTCGCCGCCGAGCCTTCGTCGGAGGGCTCGGGCGCCACGACCGGGGCCGCCGTCACCGGCGGCTGGTTGTCCTCGACGACCAGCGTCGCGGTGGCCGGATCGGCGGCGCGGGCGCCGCCGCCGCGCCGCAGGTCGCTGGTCACGTTGACGTAGCTACCCGGCGCCGCTGATCCGGGAACCTGCACGGTGACCATGACGGTGCAGGAGCCGCCCGGCAGCAGGCTGCCGCCGGTCATCACCAGGAACGTCGTGCCGGTGAGGGTGGATCCGATGCCGCAGACGTCGGCCGCCGGCAGGCCGGTCGCCGCCAGGCCCGGGAGCACGGCGCCGAGGTCGTCGGAGAACGAGATGTCGGTGACGGTCTCGGTCGCGCTCGCGTTCTGGATGCTGAAGGTGAGGGTCACGGTGCCCCCGGGGAAGGTGCTGCCGCCGAAGGCCTTGGCGAATGACAGGGAATCGATCGCGAGCTCGTCCGTGGCCGCGCCGCCGGTCACCGGGAGGCCGACGATCGAGCCGGTCACCTCGCTGGTGGCGTTGACGGCGATGGTGCCCAGCGGCGCCGTCGCCGGCACCAGGAGCGTGACGTCGAAGCTGCACGACGCGCCGGCCGCCAGGCTGCCGCCGGAGAAGCTGATCGTGGAGGTGCCGGAGGCGGTGCCGCCGCAGGCGGCGGCCGGGAGGCCCAGCGCGGTGAGCCCCGAGAGGGCCGCGTCGAGGTCGTCGGTGAAGGCGATGCTCGAGATCGGTCTCGAGGTCTCGAGGTTGGTCAGGGTAAAGCGCAGGTTCACGGTGTCGCCGGGGGAGACCGGGTCGTTCGTGAACTCCTTGGTGAGCGCCAGGAACTGGTCGTCGACCCTCAGCTCGTCCCGCGCGGGGTCGAGGACGACCGGCGAGCCGCCGATGGAAGCGATCACGGCGGTCGTGACGTTGACGTAGGTGTCGGCCTCGGCGCCGGCGGGCACCAGAAGCGGGACGTCGAAGCTGCACGACGCGCCCGGCGCCAGCTCTCCGTCCAGGAACCTCAGCAAACCGTTGCCGTTCAAACCGGTCAGCGTGGCGCCGGCGCCGCAGTCGGTGACGGCGGGCAGGCTGGTCGCCGCGAGATCGTCGAGCGCGTTGTCCAGATTGTCGTCGAACCGGACGTCAGTGGCGCTGTCCGTCGCGCTGACGTTCTCGAGGGTGAAGCGCAGGGTCACGGCGCCGCCGGGCAACGCCGGATCGTCGATGAACTCCTTGGTGAGGATCAGTCCGGCGACGACGAGGTCGTCCTCGCCCGCGTTGCCCAGCGCCGTGACGCCGAGCACCGTGGCGACCACGTTCGACGTGGTGTTGGCATGGCGGCCGGCAGCGGCCGTGGACGGCACCTGGAGCGTGACGCTGAAGGTGCACGATTCTCCCGGCGAGAGGGTGCCGCCGCTGAACGTCAGGTTGGTGACGCCGGCGATCTGGGAGCCGGTGCCGCAGACGTCGCTCTGCGGCAGGCCGATCGCCTCGAGGCCCGCGAGAGCGGCGGTCAAGTCGTCGCTGAAGGTGACGCCGGTGGCGTCGCCGGGGGCGTTCTCGTCGTGGAGGAGCGTGAATTCGAGGGTCACCGTGTCGCCCGCCAACACCGGATCGTCCGTGAAGAGCTTGGTGAGCGCCGGCGCGGCGACGATCTCGAGGCCGTCGCTGGCCGCCGCGCCGGTCAACGTCTCGCCGTCGACCGTCGCGGTGATCACGGTGGTGGTGTTGGGGTAGGTGCCGGTCGCCGCGTCCGCGGCCACGTCGAGGGTGATGCTGAAAGTGCAGGACGCGCCTGGCGCCAGACTGGCGTTCGAGACCTCGAGCCTGGCGGGGATGACGGTCACTCCGCCCGTGAGCGGAAAGAACGTGGCGGTCGAGCCGGCACCGCAGAAACCGGTGCCCGGCGTCGCCGACGCCGTCGGCAGGACGACGTTGAAAACGTCCTGGAACGTGACGTCGGTCGCGCTCGAGGTGGCGCTGGTGTTGGTGATCGTGAATTCGAGCGTCGCCGAGCCGCCGGCGCCTGCCGGGTCGTCGACGAAGGACTTGGTCAGCACCGGCACCGGCTGGACGAAGAGCACGTCGGCGGCCGGGGCGCCGATCGCCGGGTCACCGCCGAGGTCGGCCGTGATCGAGCTGGTGGTGTTGGCGTAGGTGCCGGTGGCGGCGCCGGCGGGCACCTGGAGCGTGACGCTGAAGCTGCAGGAGGCGCCGACGGCGAGGCCGCCGCCGGTCAGCGTCAGCAGGGCGGTGCCGCTGAGCTGCGAGCCCGCGCCGCAGGGATTGGCGAGGGGCAACCCAACCGCCTCCAGACCGGATAGCGTGGCGTCCAGGTCGTCGGTGAAGGTGATGGCGGTGGCCGAGGAATCCCGGTCGAGGTTGCGGACGGTGAATTCGAGGGTCACCGTGCCACCCGCAGGGACCGGGTCGTCGGTGAAGGTCTTGGTCAGCGCCAGCCGCGCCACTTCGACAGTGAGCGTGGCGCTCGCCGGACCGCTCGAACGCGTGGGGCCGCCGCTGGCCGGGATCGAGGTCAGGTTCCCGGTGGTGTTGACGAGCGCGCCGGCGGCGTTGGCGATCACGTCGACGTTGAGCGTGCAGCTCGACAGGGCATCGACCGAGGATGGGGACGGCGCGGGGCCATAGCTGATCACGCCGGAGCCCGCGGGAGCGCTGAGAGAGCCGCCGGAACAGGTCTTGGACGCGTTGTTGGGGCTCGCGACCACCATGCCGGCGGGCAGGTTGTCGGTGAACGCCAGGAGGATCGCCCCCACCGGATTGGCGGTGTTGTCGATGGTAAAGGTCAGGGTGCTGCGGCCGCCGAAGGCCACCGTGCTCGGCGAAAAGCTCTTGGAGAAGGTCGGCCGGTCGGCGCCGCCGATCACCGTGAGGTCGGCGGTGGCGCCGCCGCTGTTGCCGGCGTCCGACGTCAGGTCACCCGAGACGTTGGCGTGCGTGCCCGGCGTGCCGCTGGTCACGTCGACGCTGACCGTGCAGCTCGTGAAGCCACCGACTCCGCCTCCTGCGTAGGCGATGGTGCCGCCGCCGTCCGGGGCGCTGAGCACGCCGTCGCGACAATCGAAGGCGGCGTTGGCGGGGCTGGCGATCGTCACTCCGGACGGCAGGACGTCGGTGAAGTCCAGGTTCTGGATCGGCGAGGCGGTGTTGTTGGTGATCTCGAACTGCAGCGTGCTCACGCCGCCGGGGCTGATCGTCGCCGGGTTGAAGCTCTTGGTGAAGGTCAGAGGCTGCTGGGCGCTCGCCGTCGCCGTCAGCGTCAGGAAGAGAAGGAAGAGAAGGAAGAGAAGGAAGGGACAGGCTCTGCGCAAGCGGGATGTCGACAAGTACGTCATCGGAGGTCCTCGGGTGAATTCGTTTCGCCATGACCTGCGCGGTTTCCGCGCACCGGGGGATCGAAGTGAGGAGTTACCTTACTCCAGGACTGTCCCGAGGGTACACAATGGCAGGCCGATGCGCAAGTAGCGCGAAATAGATAGGAATATTCCTATAGCTTCATAATGGAATCCCTGACCTCCGGGTGTAGGGGCGCACGGCGTGCGCCCATCCGGACGGCCCTGTCGGGCCGGGCGCACGCCGTGCGCCCCTACGCCGATGGGTCCTAATGGCGGGGCGCGGCCGTGAGCACCACCGGCCGGTCGTCGAGAATCGCGCCCTGGGCGTCGCGCTCGCCCTGCTGGAGGAAGCGGCGCTCGCCGAGCCCGGTCGTAAGCTGGAAGAGCGCGAGGCCGGTCGTAAGCTGGAAGAGCGCGAGGCCGACCCAGAGGGCGCCCACTACGTGCGGCGTGTAGCGCCTGAGGAGCCATTCGAGCCCGGAGAAGAGGAGCAGGAGGGCGAAGGGAGCGGCGATCATCATGCTCCGCAGGTAGGGGAAGAAGGCGACGTTGACCGCCAGCCGGTAGGCCACCAGGGCGAAGCCCACCCCGAGCAGCCAGCGGTCGCGGCGAAGCCGCCAGGCCCCCAGCACCATCAGCAGCCCGGCGGCGACCTCGTACCACGGCGCCCGCGCGTACGCCATGTCCACCGGTTGCCGGACCCACGTGTCGCCCTTGGGCAGGTCGCGCCAGGTCCAGCCGTAGACGAGCGCGGAGAGCGAATGGACGGCCTTGCGCCAGGAGCGCCCGAGAAACCGGCCGGGCGCGTCGACGATGGCCTCGAGCCCGATCCGGTAGCCATGGACGACGTAGGCGTTGTGGACGCCGTGGTTGGGGTCGAGAGTGGCGTCGCCGCCGCTCGGCGGCAGGCGGCGGCGCGAGAAGTGGATGCCCTCCTCGGTGTGGGCGAGGGCGAAGTTCAGGGGCCCGTAGAACGACACCGGCACCACCGTCGGCAGCGGCTCCGGCAGCGTCGCGGCGTGGCGTTCGTTGTAGGCCCTCAGGTCGACGGCGGTGGCGGCGGTATAGGGCAGGAGGACGGCCACGGCGGCGGCGCCGGTGACCGCCGCGAAGCGCCGGTGCGGCCGACGCGCGAGGCCGTAGACGAGCAGCGCGAGCCCGGCGGCGACGTGCTCGGCCCGGGTCAGGGCGGCGAGGCCGTGCAGCACGCCTCCCGCCGCCGGCCAGCGTTTGCCGAGCAGCAGCAGGGCGGCCAGGAGCAGCCGGTAGACGGCCTCGCTGTTGGGCGTCGCCGAGAGCATCAGCTCGCCGAAATAGAGCGGCGCCAGCAGCAGGAAGAGCGCGGCGTGGCGCAGCCGCGGCGCCAGCAGCAGGTAGAGCAGCAGGTAGGTCGCCGCGTTGACCACGGCCATCAGCGCCTTGGCCGCCAGCAGCACGCGCGCCGGCGCCACCATCCACCACAGCGGCGCCAGCAGCCAGCCGACGAGGGGGGGATGGTAGGGCAGGCCGGCGTCGAGCGCGGTGCCCGCGGCGAGGTGACGGGCCTGCTGCAGGAAGTAGAGGCCGTCGCCGACGAAAAAGGCGGTGGCCGAGTTGTCGCGTAGAAAGACGAGGTGGGCCGCCAGCCCCCAGGCGCAGACCGCCGCCGCCACGCGCCACGACGGCGCCGGCGGGGCCTCCGGCCGTGCGGATTTCTTCCTGCCGCTCTTCCTGGGCATCCCGGCCGGTACTATACGCCGGGCCACGCTGGGCGAGTTGACATCCGGCGTCCCTTGCGTGACGATCCCCCGCATGCAGCGCGTCGCGGTCTTCTGTGGGTCACGGCACGGCGCCGAGCCCGCCTACCGCCGGGCGGCGGAGGAGCTCGCCGCGCTCCTGGTGCAGCGGGAGCTGGGCCTCGTCTACGGCGGCGGCAACGTGGGGCTCATGGGGGTGCTCGCCGACTCGGTGATGGCCGGCGGCGGCGAGGTGATCGGCGTCATCCCCGAGAAGCTGCGCGCCCGCGAGGTCGCCCACCAGGGCATCACCGACCTCCAGGTGGTCGGCTCCATGCACGAGCGCAAGGAGCGCATCTACCGCCTTGCCGACGCCGTGGTGGCCTTGCCCGGCGGCATCGGCACCTTCGAAGAGCTCTTCGAGGCCCTGACCTGGAACCAGCTCGGCATCCACCGCAAGCCCTGCGGCCTGCTCAACGTGGAGGGCTACTACGACCCGTTGGTGGCGATGATCGAGCGCGCCCACGAGATGGAGTTCTTCCTCCGGCACCGCGAGCTCCTCGCGGTGGCGAGCGACGCCGGGGCCCTGCTCGACGAGCTCGCGGCGCGGGCCGAGAAGCCGGCCTGACGGCCGGCGGGCGGGCACGGAGGCGCGCCCCTATGAAGAAGTCCGACATGTCGGACTTGTCCGACCTGTCCGACATGTCCGACTGCCTCTATCGCTTCGAGCGCAGCCAGCCGTGGAGCTTCTCGGCGCTCCAGGCAGTGACGCAGGCCGCCGGCTCGAGGCCGGCGCGCCGCGCCGTCAGCACGCCGTAGACGAGCATGTCGAAGTCCGCCTCGCGGTGGGCGTCGGTGTCGAGGGCGATCTTGCAGCCGGCCTCGAGGGCGCCCCTGACGTGGACGTCGCGCAGGTCGAGGCGGTGCCAGTTGGCGTTGAGCTCGAGCGCCACGTCGTGGCGGGCGGCGGCGGCGAAGAGCGCGCCCATGTCGGGCGAGAGCCCTCCGCGGCGGCCGATCATGCGGCCCGTGGGATGGCCGAGCACGTGGACCAGCGGATGGCGGATCGCCTTCAGCAGCCGCGCCGTCGCCGTTTTCGGGTCCTGGCCGAGGGCCGCGTGCGGCGAGGCCACCACCACGTCGAGCCGCGCCAGCACCTCGTCCTCGTAATCGAGCCGGCCGTCGGGGAGCACGTCGACCTCGGCTCCGGCGAGGATGGTGATGCCGTCGACCTCGGCGTCCGCCGCGCGCACCTTCTCGGCGTGCTCGAGGAGGCGCTCGACCGTCAGCCCGCCCGCGATCACCTGGCTGGGGGAGTGGTCGGTCACCGCCAGGGTGTGGTAGCCGCGCGCCCGCGCCGCCGCCGCCAGCTCCGCGATCGACAGCTTGCCGTCGCTGGCCGTGGTGTGCGCGTGGAGCTCGGCTTGCACGTCGCCGGCCTCGATCAGGCGCGCCGGCACGCCGGCGAGCTCGCCGCGGTCCTCGCGCAGCTCCGGGGGGACGTACGGCAGCCCCAGGGCGGCGTAGATCTCCTCTTCGGTGGCCGCCGCCACGGGCGTCGTGCCGCTGTCCTGCGGCCGTTCATCGGTCCCCTGGAAGAGACCGTACTCGTTCAGCCGCATGCCGCGCCTGACGGCGATCTCGCGCAGCCGCACGTTGTGCTCCCTGGAGCCGGTGAAGTACAGCAAGGCGGCGCCGTAGGCTGCCGCGGGCACCAGGCGCAGGTCGGCCTGGATCGCCACCCCCTCGGCCGCCAGGCGCACCGAGCACTTGGTGTCGCCGTGCGCGAGCACCTCGGTCACCTCCGGCAGGGTGGTGAAGCGCTCGGCGGCGGCCCCGAGGTCGCCGCCGGCGGCGAGGAAGTCCAGGTCGCCGATCGACTCGCGGCCGCGGCGCAGGCTGCCGGCGTAGTCGACGCGCTTGACCCCGGGCACCGCGCCGAGCTCGTCGCGAAGCCGCAGCGCGAGCGGCAGCGCCCGGCCGAGCGGCGTGCGCTCGTGCGCGTGGGCGCTGAAGGCGAGCCCCTTGCGGATGCTCTCGACCTTCTTCATGCCCATCCGCGGCAGCGCGGCCACCGCCTGCGGATCGGTGGCGAGCCGCGCCGTGAGCTCGTCGAGGCTGGTAATGCCGAGCTCGTCCCACATCAGCTTCACGGCCTTGGGGCCGAGCCCCGGCACCTCGAGCACCGCGAAGAGCCCGCGCGGCACCTTCGCCATGAGCTCCTCGTGCTCCGCGAGCTTGCCGGTCTCCACGTATTCGAGGATCTTGGCGGCCGAGCCCTTGCCGATGCCGGTGAGCTCCTCGAGACGCCGGCGCGCGGTCTCGGGGTCGGCGGCCACGAAGGCGCGCACGTCCTCGGTCATGTCCCGCAGCACCCGCGCGACGCGTTCGTTGGAGTTGGCGCGGAAAGGGTTGGCGCCGAGCAGCTCGAGGGCGGCGGCCATCTGGTCGAAGACGCGGGACAGCTCCTGGTTGGTGCTCACCGGCGCTATTATCGTCGAAACCCGATCGTCCCCGTTGTGCTAGGCTGAGATCTCCCCCCTCGATCCCCCCAAGGGGACGACGCTTCTTGGAACCTTCTCCCGAGAGGATTCGACATGCGACTGGTGATTGCCGACGATCACGCGCTCTTCCGCGACAGCCTGCGCAGCCTGCTCGAGAACCGGGGCGTGCAGGTCATCGGCGAGGCGGGCACCGGCAAGCAGGCCGTGGAGCTTTGCCGCCGCCTGCGCCCCGACGTCGTCCTGATGGACCTGACCATGCCCGAGATGGACGGCCTGACCGCCACCCGGCTGATCAGCGCCGACGAGGACCTCAAGGGCCTCAAGGTGGTGATTCTCACCGCCTCGACCGAGGACGCGGATCTCTTCGAGGCGATCAAGTCCGGCGCCGAGGGCTACCTCCTGAAGGACCTCGAATCGGACAAGTTCTTCGCCTTGCTCGAGGGCGTGGCCCGCGGCGAGCCGGCCCTGACGCCGCTGGTGGCGCGCAAGCTGCTGCACGAGTTCGCCACTCCCAAGAGCGAGCCGAGCAAGAAGGAGTACGACCCGGACGCCCTGACCGCGCGGGAGATGGAGGTGCTCGAGCTCATGGTGCAGGGAGAGACCTCCAACCGCGCCCTGGCGCGCCGGCTCGGGGTCAGCGGCAACACGGTGAAGTTCCACGTGCGCAACATCCTCGACAAGCTGCACCTGCACAACCGGGCGCAGGTCGTCAGCCACGCGTTGCGCCACAAGCTCGTGGATCCCGACGCCGAGTAGGTCCCCGGAGAAATCCCCCCCAACCCCCCTTTTTCAAGGGGGGGAGCCGGAGCCCCGTCATGCGCGGGATCGAGCACGTTCCCTGGCTCTACGACGCCTTCATGCGTCTGATGGAGCCTTTCGGGCTGGCGCGCTGGCGCCGGCGGCTGGTGGCGGCCGCGGGCGGCCGCGTGCTCGAGGTGGGCTGCGGCACGGGACTCAACCTGCCCCTCTACGCCGACGGCTGCCGCCCAGTCGCCGTCGACCCGGACTACGCGGTGCTGCGCGCCGCCCGCCGGCGCGCCCCGGACGTGCCGCTGGCGTTGGCGCGGGCCGAGGCGCTGCCGTTTCGCGGCGGCACGTTCGACACCGTCGTCTCGAGCCTCGTCTTCTGCAGCGTCGACGACCCCCGCCATGGCCTCGCCGAGCTCGGCCGCGTGCTGCGGCCCGGCGGCACGCTGCGCATGCTGGAGCACGTGCGCCACCGCAATCGCCTGCTCGCCCGCGTGCAAGACGTCGCCCAGCCTGCCTGGACGTGGCTCACCGGCGGCTGCCGGCCCAACCGCGACACCGAGGCCGAAGTCGAGCGCGCCGGCTTCCGCATCATCGCGTCGACGCGGCGGGCGTCGGGGGCCATGCGCCTGTTTTCGGCGTCTCCGCCGGCCCCTACGAGCTCTTCTTGGCCCGGTACTTGGCGAGGAGCGTCTTGCGCTCCCCCTTGCCGAGACGCGCCTTCCGAGGACAGTCCTTGCAGAACTTCTTCCCCTCTTTGAAGCTCTCGCAGCACTTGGGCTTGAGCTTCCTGCTCATGCCGACTCCGGCGGCTCCACGAAGAAGGTCCTGGCCACCCGCCCCGGATCTCCGGCCATCCGGCGCACGCCGCCCTCGGGCACCCAATCGCCGGGCAGGTGCGCCACGTAGGGACGGCGCATGAAGCGCCGGTCGAAGAGCGCGATGACGCCGGTGTCGTCGGCCGAGCGGATCAGGCGGCCCGCCGCCTGCACCACCCGCGTCATCCCGGGGACGACGAAGGCGTATTCGAAGCCGCGCTCGAAGCGCTCCTCGTAGTAGCTCTGGAGGAGCTGCTGGTCGAGCGTCACCGCCGGCAGGCACGGCCCCACCACCGCCACCGCCTTGAGCATCCGTCCCGGATAGTCGACGCCCTCGGCGAACACTCCGCCGGCCACCGCCAGCAGCAGCACGTCGCCGAAGATCGACGTGCGCAGCGTCTCGAGGATGCGCTCGCGCTGCTGGTCGCCGTCGGCCGAGGTCTGCACCAGCACGCGCTTCTTCTCGGGCCGCATGCGCGAGGCCACCTCGGCGAGGAATCGATAGCTCGGAAAGAGCGCCAGGCAGTTGCCCGGCACCGCGTCGGCGAAAGCCGCCAGGCGCTCGGCGATGCGCGGGTAGTAGGTCGGCCGCTCGCGCCAGGTGGTGCCCACGCTGGCGTCGATGACCACCTGGCGGTTCTCCGGCGGGAAGGGGCTTGCCACCCGCAGCGGCACCGTGCGCGCCGGCTCGAAGCCCAGCAGATCGCGGTAGAACTCGAACGGCGACAGCGTCGCCGAGAGCCCGATCACCGACTGGCAGCGGTTGATCTTCTCGCCCAGGAAACGGCTCGGGTCCTTGCACAGGACGCGGAAGAGGTGGTCCTCGCCCTGGCGCTCGAGGAACTGGCTGAAGGCGTGGTCGGAGAGCAGCAGCGCGTTCAGGAACTTGAGGAAGTCGAAGTAGAGGTCCACGAAGAGGTCGTTGGCCGACAGCGTCCTGGTCTCGCGGCGGTACTCGAGGTACTCCACGAAGGCCTGGTCGAGACGGGGGCGCAGGCGCCACAGCTCGTCCTCGGGCAGGGCCTGCTCGAGCGCCCAGACCGTCTCGCCTCCCGCCGGCTGCAGATCTTGAACCGTCTCGACCAGGAGCCGCTCGAGGCCGTAGCAGAGGCCGGCGATCTCGCCGTGGATCGGCGCCGCGCCGCGCACCGCCGCGTCGGCCGCCTGCCGCGCCCGCGCGCTCGAGAGCTGCGGGCTGTAGTAGCGCCGCCCGCGCTCCACCAGGTTGTGGATCTCGTCGACCACCAGGATGGTGCCCGCGAGGTCGGCCTCGGCCGAGAAGTCGGTCAGCGACACGTAAGGGTCGAAGGCGTAGTTGTAGTCGCAGACGGTGACCTGCACCCGTCCGCTGAGCTCGAGGCTGACCTCGAACGGGCAGACCTCGGCGCGGCGGGCGTAGGCGAAGACGTCGTCGGGCAGGAGGGTGGAAAAGGCGCCCAAGAGCTTCTGGGTCACGCCGCTCTGCTGCAGCTTCAGGTAGTAGTCGCGGGCGTAGTCGCAGTACTCCTCGTGGCAGAGCACCTGGTCGTTGGCGCACATCTTGGCCTTGGCCTTGAGGCGCAGGGAGTGGAAGGCGTCCTCCTGGTTCAATAGCTCGAGCACCCGCATGGCCATTTCCTGCTGCAAAGTCTTGGCGGTGAGCACGAACACCCGCCGGTCCTCGGCCAGGGCGTGGCGCAGGGCCGGGTAGAGGGCGGCCACGGTCTTGCCGAGGCCGGTGGGGGCCTCGAGCAGCAGGTGCTCGCGCCCCGCCACCGCGGCGCCCACGGCGTCGATGATCTGCTGCTGTCCGGGACGGATCTCGGCGTAGGGGAAGGCCAGCTCGCCGGCCGCCGAGCGGCGCTTCTTGCGCGCCTGCTGCTGCTCGCGGTGAGCGCGGATCAGGCCGTTCAGGCGCCGGCGCACGGCCGCGTCGACGCCTTTGACGTTGACGTCCACCTGCTCGCGCTGGAGGCCGTCGGCGCCGATCTCGATCAGCACCAGCTCGGCCCGCACCTCCCCTTCCTCGTTTTGCGAGAGCAGCCACACGTAGAGGGCGGCCTGGCGCTCGTAGATCTCGCGCATGGCGGGCGAGAGCTGGGCGCCGCGGCGCACCGACTTGATCTCCTCGACCACCAGGGCGCCGTCGCCGTCGCGGCGCAGCCCGTCGACGCGGCCGTGGATCGTCACCTGCCAGCCGCGGTGCTCGAAGCTGTGCTCCACCGTCACCTCGCGGCGGTAGGTCGGGTCCGCCTCGAGGGCCTGCTCCTGATAGCGGCTGTGGATCGCCTGGCCGAGCCACATGCGCTCGTAGCCGCCGCGGTTGGCGAAGCCGATCGAACGCAGGAGCTGCGCGTCGAGGAGGTCGGCGACGGCCAGCTTGAGGACGCGGGCGGCGGTGTCGAAGCGCGGCGGCACGCCGTGAGTCTATAATCTCAGGGAAAGGAGACTCCCATGGGTCGTCAGCTCGCAGTCATCGTCTTCCTGGTCGTCCTCCCCTTCACGTTGCTCCCGGCCGCGCTTCCCGCGCAGGGGGTCTTCGCCCCCGTGCTCCCGGACCACGGCGTCGCCGACGACGTCTGCTTCCTCGAAGGCGAGCTGCTCTGTCTCCAGGGCGGACGCTACCGGGCCCAGGTGCGGTGGCGTGACTTCCGGGGCAACACCGGCGTGGGCAGGTCCGTGAAGCTCACCTTCGAGACCGGCTACTTCTGGTTCTTCGGCCGCGGCAACGCCGAGATCATGCTCAAGGTGCTCGACGGCCGCGCGATCAACGGCCACTTCTGGGTCTTCTACGGCTCGCTCAGCAACGTCGAGTTCACGATCACCGTCACCGACGTCCTGACCGGCGCCCAACGGGTCTACTTCAATCCCGGCGGCCAGTTCGCGAGCCTCGGCGACGTGGCGGCCTTTCCGGCCGAGCCGAAGTGCGGCGGCTTCGCCGGCGTCGGCTGCCCGGGCGAGGCGATCTGCGACTTCCCCCCGGGCCAGTGCGGCTTCGCCGATCACCAGGGGACCTGCGTGCCGCGTCCCGACGTTTGCCCGGAGATCTTCGCGCCGGTCTGCGGCTGCGACGGGGTGACCTACGGCAACGACTGCGAGCGGCTGCGCGCCGGCGTCGCCCTGGACCACGACGGCGAGTGCGGCGGCTGAGCGCGGCGCCGGCGTCTCATTCCGTCTCGATCCGTCGCACCGCGTCTCGCCTCCGGATGAGACGGCGGCGCGACGGATCGTGGCCTGTGTGCAAAAAACCGTGTCCCGTGCCTGGCACAGCGGTTGCTCTTTCGCCCTCCGCGAGTTCGCTTTTCAAACCGGGTCCGTCACCGCGGATCTTTACGGACGGCGGATCCACTACGGAGGTCCAACATGAGCTCACGATCCCTGTTCTTCCTGGCGCCGCTGGCCCTGCTCGGCGCCCTCTCGGCCGGAGCCTCGAGCCACCGCGAGGCGCTGGCGGTTCTCAACGAGCCGTGCGCCGACACCACGGACATCTACGCCTGGGTGTCGCCGGGTGCCCACGACAAGCTCTACCTCATCGCCAACTTCCTGCCCCTGCACGAGCCCGGGCAAGGCAACCAGGGCCTGCGCGCCTGCGACAACTACCGCTACGAGTTCCGCATCGGCAAGGGCGAAAGCCTGGCAGACGTGGCGGTCTACCGCGTCGAGTTCCGCAAATCCGCGCCCGTGGACGGCGCCCCCGGCCCCGGGGATCCGCCCCTGGGCGGCAACGAGCTGCTGTGGCAGCTCACCGGCGCCAGCGAGACCTTCGACGTCTCCCGCATCGATTTCTCTCCGCGCAGGCGGACCAACCTCGGCAGGGGCATGGCCGTGGCCCCGAACAACCACGGCCCGCAGACGGATCGGTTGGTCTTCGGTCTCGGCCCCTACGAGGGCTACGACTCAGGCAATCCCTCGAGCCGCGAGGACGGCCTGTACGACGACGCCTTCGCGGCGACCTTCATCCATGACCTGGCGAACGGCGGACGGGCATTCGCCGGCCAGCGCGACGATCCGTTCTACCTCGACGAGAAAGGAATCTTCGACCTGGTGAACCTGTGCGCGGACGGTCTGTTCGGCATCGCCGGGGCCCGCACCACGGCCTGCGAGGACGTGTTCGCGGGCTTCAACGTGTTCACCGTCGCCCTCGAGATCCCCACCAGCGACCTGTTCCCGAACGGCATCCCGCACAACGGCGTGCTGGACGCCAGCTCGACGGACAGCCTGCTGCGCATCTGGTTCGGCGTTTCGCGCCGCGAGACGCAGATCGTCGACCGCAACGACGTGGTGACCGGCTACCGCTACGTGGGCCCGTGGCGGCAAGTCGGGCGCCAGGCCCTGCCGCTGGTCAACGCCGGCCTGGTCGGGACGGCGCGGCAGACGGCCTACCTGCGCTCGAACCCGTACCGCGACGTGAGCCGGATCGGCGCCGACATCCTCTTTCCGGTGCTGGTGCGCGACGCCGAGCTGCTCGGCATCTACGCGGCCCTCGGCATCGACCCCGACGCCGCCGGGCTCAAGGGCCCGCGTCTCGACATCATCAACGCCATCAACCTCGGCCGCCCGATTCCGGTGGCCGACGGCTTCACCGGCGACGTGATCACCCTCGACGCGGCCATCGACTCGCAGTTCCCCAACGGCCGCTCGCTGCAAGGCGGCGCGGCACCCAACCAGGAGCAGGTCGACGTCAGCGACGTTCTGATCAGCCTGATCGTCGCCGGCAACCCGGCCGCCGGCGCCGGCGACGGCGTCAGCGGCAACGACAAGGACTTCCTGACGGAGTTCCCGTTCGTGCCGGCGCCCCACCAGGGTCTGCTGGAAGGGCACGGCGCCGAGTCGCCCTGAGAAGAACCCTCACCCCCGTCCCCTCTCCCAGAGGGAGAGGGGTGTAGGGGCGCACGGCGTGCGCCCGCAACCCTCTCCCCTCTGGGAGAGGGGGGTTTGGGGGGTGAGGGTTCCCTACGACCGCGAAAGGATCGTCATGTATCTGCGCCTGACCTTTGCCCTCACCGTGGCCTTTCTCGCTCGTCCGGTCTTCGGCCACGACTTCTGGATCGAGCCGTCGACGTTCCGCCCGGCTTTGGGGACGCCGGTCCAGGTCTACCTCCGCGTGGGCGAGCACTTCGCCGGCGATCCGGTGCCCCGGAACCCGTCGCTGATCGAGCGCTTCGCCGTCGTGAACCACGGCGAGGAGGTGGCGCTGCCGGGTCGCTACGGGATGGACCCGGCGGGAGAGATGACGCCGGCGTCGGCGGGGCCTCACTGGCTCGTCTACGAGAGCCGGGCCTCGTTCGTCGAGCTGCAGCCGGAAGCCTTCCATGCCTATCTCCGCGAGGAGGGCCTCGAGGCCATCGTCGGCCGGCGGGAGCAGCTCGGCGAGAGCGGGAAGAACGCCAAGGAGGCGTTCTTCCGCGGCGCCAAGTCGCTCGTGTGCGCCGGCGACGAGCTTGCCGCGGGCGCGCCGGCGGCGGCCGGTCTCGCGGTCGAGATCGTCGCCGAGTCCGACCTCTGCGCGGCGCGCGCCGGCGGGTGGCTGTCGTTCCGCGTGGTCTTCCGCGGCGAGCCGGTGGCGAACGCGCTGGTGGTCGGCTTGTTGCGCGAGGACCCGGACGCACGGCTCACCGCGCGCAGCGACGCCGCCGGCCGGGTGGAGCTGCGGCTCGAGCGCCCGGGGGCGTGGCTGGTCAAGGCGGTGCACATGGTCCGCGCCGAGGCCGGTGCCGGCGTGGACTGGGAGAGCTACTGGGCGTCGCTCACCTTCGAGCTACCGGCTCCCTGAAGCGGCGCCGCACGGGTCGCCGCAAACGCCGTCCGTCGATCCGGCGGGCTTCTCGCAGGCCATGGCGCGGCACTCGAAGGGCAGGCGGCAGGGCTCGCCGCGCTCCTTGACCGGCGCGCAGACGCCGTCGCGACAGTAGCCGTCGCCGCAGCCCGCGCCGCCGGCGCAGGGCTCGCCGATCGCCGGCAATGGGCGGTCGGCGCAGCGGCCGTCGAGGCAGTTGAGCCCGGGACGGCAGGACGCGCGGCCGCTGCACGGCTCGCCGGCGGCGGCGAAGGGCAGGCACCGGCCCCTCACGCACTGGCCGTCGCACTCGCGGTGGCGCGGATCGCCGCGCGACGCGGTGAAGGCGGCGAGGTTGTCGGCCGGAGCCTCGCAGGGCGCGCGCGCGGCGGCGGGGGCGGCGCACCGCCCCGGACCTTCCTGCGACAGCCCGCGGCAGTAGAGGCCGTCGGCGCACTCGAGCGACGAGGCGCAGGCGCTGCCCGCGGCCAGCGTCCCTTGCAGCAGCCCGGCGCACGCCGCCGCCGGCTTCGGCAGCAGGGGCCTCACCCAGCCGCAGCCTTCGAGCTCGACCGCGGTGTCGGCCGCGCAGCGGTCGACCGCGGCGGCGTCGAGCGTCACGGTGCCGCGGCGCAGCGCCGGCGAGAGGTGGCGTACGCAGACCTCGGCCAGGCTCTCCGCCGCCGTCCCGCAGCACGCCTTCCGGCGCTCGGCCTGCAGGGTGTGGACGGCGGCGCAGAAGCGCTCCGCCAGCGGCTCGGGGACGACGGACTCCGGCTCCGACGGTGCCTCTTGCTCCGACGGTGCCTCGACGGCCGGCGTCGTCGGAGGCGGCGACGCCGGGGCGGCACCCGTTTCCGGCCGCGGCACGGCCGTACACGCCGCCGTCAGGATCAGCGCCAGGGCCAGGGCGGGAGAGCTGTTGCGGGCGTCCATGGTTCCTCCGGGCATCCGGCGACAAACTACCCCGGGTTTCGCTACGGCGCAACGTGTCCTTTTAGCGCCAAAATGACGCGGCCGGTTGCCTCCTTCCGAGCGATTCGCTTGACCGGTTCCACAGAGCCGGTATCGGTTAGACGCTGATTCCCGGAACACCTTGCAGAGCCTGCACTCTAGTTCCGGGATCGCCCGGAATCTCCGGCAGGATGCTGCAGGCCGCTATTCACCCGGTCCCGCCGGTCGCCGACTCCCGGAGGCGCTCCCCCAGCCGCCGGTTCTGCTCCGCCGCCCCGCTCGGCGGCACCACCGCCTCGATCACCGTCACGCCGGGACGCCCGAGCGTCTCCCGCAGCGCCTCCGCGAGGGCGCCGCGCGTCGACGCCCGCGCGAACGGCAGGCCGAAGAGCGCGGCGGCGTGCGCGAGGTCGTACACGTGGGGCGTCAGCCAGTGGTCGAAGACCTCGCCCCGCGACGCCGGGTGGTCCGCCAGCGGCA
>DASWIG010000658.1:0-9596 GCA_036397835.1 Thermoanaerobaculia bacterium | reverse complement strand
TCTCTGGCGCGGCGTCACCGACCCGAAAGAGGGTTGCGGAGGGGCGGACCGGACCAGCGCGCGCGGATTCCAATCGAGCTGGTGCAATCCGGAAGGCGGCAGCGCCACGGTGCGCTGGATGGAGCCTCCGAAGGACGAGGTGAGGCGTCGAGCCGCGAGCTTCTTCTTCGTCAATCAGGGATTCAAGGGCAGCGGCGACGACACCCAGACGGGCACGTTGGTGCCCGGCTGCGCGCTCGTCGACCCGACCGTGATCCACGACCAGGACAGCCCGCCGGGGGGTTGATCCTCACGGCACGTCGCTTTCGCCGAGGAGCTCGCGAATCTCGGGATCGTCGCGGAGGTCGTCGAACCAGGGCAGGTCGAACCAGCGTGCCCGATAGCCGAGGTCGACGGCCTCGTCGACATGGACCAGCGCCGACGTGCGGTCGCCGACCAGGGCGTAGACGACGGCGGCGTCGTAGGCCAGGAGCCGCCCGTCGGGCTGGCGGAGCGCTTCCTTGATGGTCTCCACCGCCTCCCGGGCCTCTCCCAGGTGGACCAGGGCCTGGGCGCGGAGCGAGAGCTGCGACGCGGTCGGGGACTCTTCGGCGTCGAGCAGCTCGATCGCACGACGGTAGAGCGATTCGGCGTCGGCGGTCCGACCCTGGAGCAACCGGCAGTCGGCGAGGTTCACGATGACGGTGCCATGGTTGGGTGCCGCCTCGAGGGCCCTCTCGAACACGGCGGCCGCCTGATCGGAGTCGCCGAGGAGCAAGAGAGTCGTGCCGAGATTCGAGAGGTCGATCGAATCGCTGAAGCGCGCGGCGAGCTCTTCCAGGATCTCGACGGCGCGGCGCGGGTCGCCGTGGTACATCTCGATCGTCGCCGCGAGCCGTCGTCCCGCCAGGCTGCCCGGGACCAGGTCGAGGTGCTGCCGCACCGCCTCGCTGGCGGTTGCGGTCACCCCCTGCTGAAACGCCAGGCGTCCGTAGTCGATCCACAGTCCGGCGGAGGGCCGCCGTTCGATAGCGGTGCGGTAAAGGGCCATGGCCTCTTGCGGCTTGCCGCGGTCGCGGGCCAGCCGGGCGCGCATCGCCAGGATGTCGACGTCGCCGGGCACCAGCCTGCCGAGCTCGACCAGCGTGGCCTCGGCCGCGTCGAGCCGTCCGGCGATCAGCTCGAAATGGGCACGGTTGGAGAGCACGTCGGGATCCGCGGGGGAGAGCTGCCGGGCTGTTTCGATGAGCGTGAGCGCATGGTCGAGCGGACCTTGCTCGCGTGTGGCGTGGAAGAGCCGCAGGGCGATCTGGGCCTCGAGGAGGTAGGCCTCGGCGAAGCGCTCGGAGCTCCGCCGGATGGCCTTCGTCCGCTCGATGAGCTCCGCCAGGCCGGCGCCGGCGACTCCGGCGTGGAAGGTACGCCGGACGTCGAGAAAGGCCTTGTAGTCGGCCGGCTCCACCTCCGGCTCGTCCCACCCCGGCCGCCGCGCGAGCCCGGGGTAAGCGCTGGCGAGGAGGATGCCGATCGACTTGGCGGCGAGCAAGGGCTCGTCGAGCGGCACCGTCACCTGGTCGCTCCACAGCAGGTGGCCCTGGAGGGCCACCCGGCTGAGCTCGACGAGACAGGAACGCGCGCGGCAGGCGAATTGGGAGACCAAGACCTCGTCGGCGCCGGCCGCCCGGGCGAGCTCGGCCGGCGAGGTGGACGCGGCGTCGCCCTCGGGGGCGTTGCGGGCCGCGACGCCTTCGAAGGAGACCAGGGTACGGGTCAGGGCGTTGCGGATCGCGAAGGCCAGCAGCTCGGCGGCCTCGTCGCCGGTGTTGCCGGTCACCGGCTGCGTGACCGCGACGTAGAGCGGCTCCGGCGAGCCGACCGCGTCGTGGAGGAGCCAGGAGAGCGCCCCGAGGCCGAGCAACACGACCGCCGCCAGCACGAAGGGGCGCAGCGCCGGTCGGCCGGCCGCGGCGCCGAGGGCCTCGCCGGCCAGCGACGGAGGAACGACGCCGACGAGCGTGGTGGCACCGGCGACGATCGCGGAGCCGGCCAGGGCGTCGAGGCGCTCGACGACCTCCTCGGCGTCCCGCGGCCGCAGCGGCGGGTTCTTCTCCAGGAGCTGGCCCACCAGGTCCGCGAGCTCCGGCGGCAGCCCGGCGGCCAGCTCGTGGACCGGCGGCGGCTGGTGGCGCAGCACGCGCTGCATGGTCTCCTGGTTGGTGGCGGCGAGGAAGGGCGACTTGCCGGTGAAGATCTCGTAGAGCAGCACGCCGAGCGAGAAGAGGTCCGAGCGCGCGTCCACGGGATCGCCGCAGATGTGCTCGGGCGACATCGACCGGTAGGTGCCAAGGAGGGTGCCGGCACGGGTCAGCGAGGTGTCGCGCGCCGCGGTCTCGTCGGGGTAGAGGCGGCGGGCGATGCCGAAGTCGGTGATCTTGGCCTCGCCTTCTCCCGTCAACAGCACGTTCTCGGTCTTGAGGTCGCGGTGGACGACCCCGCGGCGGTGGGCGAGGGCGAGGCCGGCGGCCACCGCGCGGGCGATCGCCAGGCCCGCGGCCAGCGGCAGCGGGCCATGCGCCTCGAGGTGCTGGCGCAGGCTGGTGCCGGCCACGTACTCCATCACGATGTGGTCGGCCTCGCCCTCCGTCAGCAGGTGGTGGACGTGAACGATGGCGGGGTGGTTGAGCCCGGCCGCCACCCGCGCCTCGCGCTGGAAGCGGGCCCGCCGCTCCTCGTCGAGGCCGGCGTCGGAGCGGATGCGCTTGATCGCCACCTGGCGGTCGAGCTGCGGGTCGTAGGCCAGCCACACCTCGCCCATGCCGCCGACGCCGAGGGAGCGGATGACCTGGTAGGGGCCGAGGTTGGTGGGCGCGGTGCTCAACTCGTTCTCGCTCCGTCAGCGCAGTCCGAGGTCCTTGAGCCGTTGCCGCAGCGCGCGCTCGGACAGGCGCAGCTCGTCGACGAGGGCCGGGAGGTCGCCGCCGAGGCGCGCGCAGGCGTCGCGGATCTCGGTCGGGGGCACGTCAGCCGCCGCCCTCACGTGCGGCGAGCGTCCCACGAGGTCGTAGAGCGAGGTGCGCGAGACGCCGAGGGCGGCGGCCGTGGCCTTGAGCTCATAGCGGTGCTCGCGCAGCGCCGCCGCGAGCTCCTGCTCCGAGACGTCGGAGGGCTTGCGCCAGCGCCGCCGGCCTCCGGCCGCCGCTTCCTCGCCCACCGTCGGCAGCGTCTCGTCCGCGTCGACGGCCGCGGCGCGGCGATCGCACGCCCGGGGCGGCGGCAGCAGCTCGTCGAGCCGGCTCGTGCCGAGGGCGGGCTGGCCGTGGCCGTCGATAACGAGCTGGCGGGCGACGTTGCTGAGCTGGCGCACGTTGCCCGGCCAGTCGTAGCGCGCCAGACGGGCGGCGAGCGCCGCCGGCAGCCAGGGCGCGCGCGCCTCCGCGTCGCGGGCGGGCGGCGGCAGGCCGGCCTCCCGAAGCTCCTCGCGCAGGAAGTGGACGAGCAGGCGGCCGACGTCGTCGCGGCGCTCGCGCAGCGGCGGCATCGACAGGGTGTAGCTCTTCAGGCGGTGGAGAAGCGGCGCGCGGAACTTGCCCTCGCGCACCCGGTCCTCGAGATCGACGTCGGTCGCCGAGATCACGCGGACGTCGACGCGGCGCGGCCGGGCGCAGCCGACGGCGACGACCTCGTGAGACTCGAGGACCCGCAGCAGCAGGACCTGGACTTCCGCGGAGGCCTCGCCGATCTCGTCGAGGAAGAGCGTGCCGCCGTCGGCGCTCACGAAATAGCCGTCGTGCCCCTCGGCTCCGGTGTAGGCGCCTTTGCGGGCGCCGAAGAGCTCGGAGGCGGCCAGGGACGCGGGGACGGCCCCCAGGTTGACGCTCACGAAGGGACCGTCGCGGCGCCCCGAGCACTGGTGCAGCGCCGCCGCCACCAGCTCCTTGCCGGTGCCGGTCTCGCCGCGCAGGAGCACGGCGACGTCGCGCTCGGCCACCCGCGCGATGGCCTGGCGCACCTGCACGATCCCGGCGCTGTCGCCCACCAATCCGAAGCGCGGCGGCGGCGGATCGGCAGGGCAGGGGAGGGCGTGCAGCAGCACCACCACGCGGCGCGCCAGCTCGAGCACCACGCCGCGGTCGAGCCGCTCGGCGCTCACCGCGCAGGCGTCGCCGAGGGGCTCGCCGTCGACAACGACCGCGGTCCGGCTGCCGTCGAGACGCAGGGCCACGCTGCCGTGGGCCAGCGGCGTGAAACGCAGCGGCCGGCGGCTCAGGTAGCGGTCGTCGAGAGCCCGGCCGCGGCGCTCGCCCGGGGCGGTGAAGCGCGGCTGCTGGCGCGAGAGCAAGGCCTGGCGTCCGCTCGCCAGCTCGCCGAGCAGCACCCGCTCGCCGATCCGCTCCAGGTCGGGATGGGCGAGCACCGTGAGCGCGGGAAGCGGCGGGGGCGCTTCACGCGGCGCCGTCTCCACGGCCCGCTCCCGGCTGGCGGTGGAAAAGCCGGCGGTCGAGCCGCCGTCCTTGAGGCCCATCTCCTTATTGTACGCCGGCTTCCGGGACGGCCCGCAGGCTCACGTAGACGTGGAAGACGTCCTGGTTCTTGACCGCGCCCAGGAAGGCGCTGTAAGGCTCGATGCCGAAGTCGGTGAAGTTGAAGACGCCGGCGGCCTCGAGGCGGAGTGAGCCGTCCTCGTCCCACGACGCCCGCGCCGCCACCGGACGCTCGACCGCCTTGCCGTGGACCTCGAAGGCCAGGCTCACCTTGAAGGGCATCTCCGTCTCGCCGAGCTTCGACGCTTCCTCGGCCACGCCGGTGACCCGGGCGCGGATCCGCGGGAAGCGTTCGGCGTCGAGCTGGCCCTTGCCGAGCATCGACTCGCGGATCTTCCCGCGGTCTTTGTCCGAGACCTCGCCGAAAGGCTCGTCGAGGATCCCCAGGGCCTCGAGCCGCGGGTACCACGCTTGCTGCAGCTCCGGCGCGTCGACGACCAGGTCGGCGGCCGCCAGCTCGAGCTCGAACACGGTGTCGCCGGGGTCGTCGGCGCTCGCCGCGAAGCGGGCGGCGTAGGAGCCGGCCGCCACCAGGTGGTTGTGAGCCTTGCCCGAGAAGGCGCCCGCCTTGTGGGTGACGATCGCGAAGATCGAGTCTCTTTCGACCACTGAGAGCTCCGCGGCGGACGCCGTGCCGGTGGTCGATAGGGTCAGGGCGAAGACCAGAAGTCGCCTCATTGTCGTAACTCCAAAGACCGGGTACGGGTGGGTTCCCGTCCCTCGGAAAATCCTATCCCGGCCCGCGCGATCCCGGGCCTGACGCGGGCAGGGCTCGGTGTTGTTGGTATTCTTGCCGCGCGGATGACGATGAACGGACGACGAGCGGGCGCCGCCGGCGCCGTATTGGGCTTGCTCCTGGGTGTGGGGCTCGGCTGCGGCAGGCCGCGGCCGGCGGAGCTGCGCATCGGCTATCTGCCGCCGCTGACCGGCGAGCTCGCGGTGATCGGCACCTCGCACCTGGAAGGGGCCGAGCTGGCGGTGGCGCGGGTCAACGCTGCCGGCGGGATCACGGTCGGCGGGCGGCGCCATCGGGTGGTCCTCGTCTCGGAGGACACCGGCAACGACCCCGAGGAGGCCCTGCGCCTAGCGCAGCGGATGATCAACCAGCTCGGCATCGCGGTGCTCGTCGCTCCCATGTCGAGCGAGACGGCGGTGCCGGTGGCGGCGCAGGCCGAGCGGGCCCGGATGCCGACCATCGTCGCCGGCGCCAGCCATCCCGAGGTGACGGCGGGGAAGCGATTCGTCTTCCGCACGACCTTCACCGACCACGACCAGGGCCGGGCCATGGCGCGGTTCGCCGTCGAAGACCTCGGCGCCCGCCGCGCGGCGGTGCTCTACGACGCCGCCACCGTCTACAGCCACGACCTCGCGGAGATCTTCGCGCGCGCCCTGGCCGAGGCCGGCGGCGAGGTGGTGGCGACGGCGTCTTACGCCGGCAGCGCCGCCGGCGTGGACGCCGATTACCGCCCCGAGCTGCGCGCCCTCGCCGAGCACGACCCCGAGGTGCTCTTCCTGCCGAATTATCCGCTCGCCGTGAGCCGGCAGGTGCTGCAGGCGCGCGAGGTGGGGCTCGACGCCGTCTTCCTCGGCAGCGACTCGTGGTCCGACAAGATGGCCGCCGACGCCCCGGAGCTCCAGGGGGCCTACTTCACGCGTCACTGGCACCCCGGCGTCGACATCCCGGAGTCGCGGGCGTTCGTCGAGGAATTTCGCCGCGAGCTCGGGCACCCGCCGCTGACCAGCGCGGCCCTGAGCTACGAGGCGCTCAACCTGCTCTTCACGGTGCTCGACGGGCTCGAGAGCCTCGACGGCGAGCGCATCCGGCAAGCGCTCGCGGAGGTCGACGATTACCGCGGCGTCACCGGCCGGCTCTCCTTCCGCGACGGCGGCGATTCGCGGAAAGACGTGGTGATCCTGAAGATCGAGGACGGCCGCCGCCGCTTCCACAAACTGTTCCCGCCGGAGCGCTGATGCAGCTCGCGGGTCGCGACGCCCCAAGAGCTGAAGACAGAGCCATGGCGAGGTTCTGGGCGAAAAGCCTCGAGGCGCGGCTCGTGGGGCACTTCTTCCTGCTGTCGCTGGTGATCATCGCGCTCGCCGGCGGCCTCGCCTTCATGCAGGCGCGCCGCGCCCTCGAGCACTCGGTGCTCGATCGCCTGGAGCTGTTCGCCTCGCTCGGCGAGGACCGCCTCCGCGCCTGGGTCGAAGACCAGCGGCGCGACGTCGTCTACCTCGCCTCGCTCATCGAGACCCGGCGGCAGGCCCGCCGTCTGCTCTCGGCGACGGATCGGGGCCCGGTGGCGGCGCCGGTGCGCACGCAGCTCCTGGCGGTCCGCGAGCTCCAGCCCGAGCTCGAGGAGATCCTGATCCTGAGCCCGGTCGGCGAGATTCTCGCGTCGACGGACCCGCGTCACGAGGGCGAGTTCCGCACCCGCGACCGCTTTTTCACCGAGGGCCTCAAGGGGGTGCACGTGCGCAACGTCTACCCGTCGCCGTTGACGTTCGAACCGACGCTCACGGTCTCCTCGCCGCTCACCGGCGAGGACGGCGAGCGTCTCGGCGTGCTCGCCGCCCACCTCAACCTCGACGAGATCGACCGCATCATCCAGTGGCGCGGCCGTCACGCTCTCTCCGGCGAGAGCTACCTCGTCGACAAGCAGAACGTCTTCGTCTCCGGCGAGCGCTTCGGCCGCGACCAATATCCCCGGGGAGTCCATACGATTGGGATCGACGCCGCCGTGCAGGGGCTCGACGGCTCGGGCCTCTACCACAACTATCGGCGCGCGCCGGTGATCGGCGTCTACCGCTGGATCGAGGGGCTCGAGCTGGCCCTGCTGGTGGAGATGCCGCAGGCCGAGGCGTTCGCGCCGGCGCGGCGCATCGCCTGGCTGGTGCTGGGCTCCGGCGTCGCCTTCGCGGTCTTGCTCGGAGTCGGCACCGTATGGCTGGCGCGGGCGATCACCCGCCCGATCCTCGCCGTGACCGCCGCCGCCCAGCGGGTCGCCGAAGGCGACCTCGAGGCCGCCGCGCCGGTGACCACCGAAGACGAGGTCGGCACCCTCGCCCAGACCTTCAACGACATGACGGCGCGGCTGCGGGTGGTCTATGACGACCTGCGGCACGAGATCGCCCAGCGCCAGCGGATCCAGGAGGAGCGCGAGGTCTTCGTGGCGGAGCTCGAGGCCAAGAACGCCGAGCTCGAGCGCTTTACCTACACCGTGTCGCACGACCTCAAGAGCCCGCTCTTCACCATCCGCGGCTTCCTCGGCCTGGCCGAGCAGGACGTCGAGCGGGGCCAGCTCGAGCGTTTCCGCGGCGACGTGGCGACCATCCGCGGCGCCGTCGACACCATGCAGCGCCTGCTCGCCGACCTGCTCGAGCTCTCGCGCATCGGGCGCCTGGTCTATCCCTCCGCGGAGGTCCGATTGAGCGAGCTGGCGCGCGAGGCGGTGAGCGTGGTGGGCGGCGCCATCGCCGAGCGCGGCGTGGCCGTCACGGTCGCCGACGGCATGCCGGTGGTGATCGGCGACCGGCTGCGACTCGCCGAGGTCTTCCAGAACCTGGTCGAGAACGCGGTCAAGTTCATGGGCGACCAGGCGGCGCCGCGGATCGAGATCGGCGGCGCGGCTTCCGGCGGCGAGGCGGTGTGCTTCGTGCGCGACAACGGCCGCGGCGTCGAGCCGCAATATCGCGAGAAGATCTTCGAGCTTTTCGAGCGCCTCGACCACGACGCCGAGGGCACGGGGATCGGCCTCGCGCTCGTCAAGCGCATCGCCGAGCTCCACGGCGGCCGCGCCTGGGTCGAGTCGGAGGGGCCGGGGCGGGGATCGACGTTCTACGTCGCCTTGCCGCGCGCGTCGTGATCGGCGCCTCCTGCTCGCGCCTCCGGCGGCGAGCCGCCGACGAAACGGCAGGCGGTACCTGCCCTACGGGACGGCGGACGACTCCGGCAACGCCGCGAGGACGTCCGCGACGAACCCGGCGCGGCTCCAGACGCCCTCGTCCTTGGTCATCCCCAGCCGCACGACGACCGCCCGCCGCATGGCGTGATCCTACAGCGATCGCCGGCGAGGCTGCCGCTCGCGGGAGGCAGCCTGCCGCTGATCGGCGACACCGGCTGCCCGGCCTCCCCGTCCGGGTTTCTCCGGTCCTTCCCTTCCCGGCCCTGCCTCCCGGCGGCGTCAACCTGAAGCTCAGGAGCCTTCTCCTACGCGCCCTCCCGTTGGCACGACGATTGCTGACGTCAAGTCGGCGGAGACAATTGGATGCAATCGGACTCGTTGGAGAAGAAAGCCGTGTTCAACATCTACCTTCCTCGATCCATCTATGAGCGACTTCCCGTGATCTACCTGGTCCTGGCCTTGGTGCTCGTCCTGCTGCCCCTCGCGCCGATCAAGTGGGTGTCGATCGCGGCCCTGCTGCTGGCGCTGGCGGTCACGAACCAGAGGCGGCAAGCGAGCCGTGGCGCCGGGCGGCTCCTCGCGGCGACCGCGGGCAAGAAATAGACGGAGGCAAGAAGTCGTCGTCCCATCCACGCTCGAACTGTCATCCTTGTTGCGAGGGGCGCATCGCTGTTCTCGGAAAGGGAAGGTCATGAACGGTTATCTGGCTGTGGCGGCCGTGGTCAGCTTTCTCCTTGCACCGTTGCATTCGTTCCTGGGGGAGTGGCTGATCTTCGGGGAGCTCATGCTCCGGAAGTTCCCGCCGATTTTGGGCAGCGAGGCGCTGACCCGGCGCACCGTACGGTATTTCTGGCATCTGATCGGCGTGTTCTGGTGGGGTTTCGCGGCCGTGCTCTGGCGTTGCGCAGCCATGCCGGACCCCGACCCGACGGCGCGCTGGACGGCAGGCGCGATCGCCTGGATCTTCCTGGTGAGCTCCATCTCCGCCTTCGTGGCCACCCGCGGCCGGCATTTCGCCTGGCTGCTCTTCCTGGCCATCGCGGTGCTCACCTGGCTCGGGCTGCGGTGAACGGCCGGAGGTTGCCGAGTCAGCAAGCCGCCGACGCGGCGAAGAGCGAGCAGGCGGCGGCGGCGGCCGGAGGGTCGGAGCCCGTCGACGCGGGGTGACGCGTTG
>DASWIG010000657.1:0-3721 GCA_036397835.1 Thermoanaerobaculia bacterium | reverse complement strand
CGGAAGAGCCAGAGCTTGGCGACCCTCCACTCCCGCTTCACGGTGGCGGTCGAGATCTCGAGCACCGCCGCCGTCTCCTCCACGTTGAGGCCCACGAAGTACCTCAGCTCCACGATGTGGGCCTGGCGGGCGTCCATCCTGGCCATGGACTTGAGCGCGTCGTCGAGCGCCACCACGTCGAGCCGCAAGGGCACGGCGAGGTCGCCGGTCTCGTCGAGAGGCACGGCCTGGAGGCCGTCGCCGCGCTTGGCGGTCTGGCGGCTGCGCGCGTGATCCACCAGGACGCGGCGCATGGTCTGGGCCGCGAAACCGAAGAAGTGCGCCCGGTTCTTCCAGCTCACCTGCCGCCGCCCGTGCAGCCGCAGGTAGACCTCGTTGACGAGCGCGGTCGGTTGAAGGGTATGACCGGCCTCCTCCCTCCGCATATAGCGCCGGGCCATGGCGCGGAGGTCCTCGCACACCAGAGGCATGAGCTTGGCGAGCGCCTGCGGGTCGCCTTCGCTCCAGTCGTGGAGGAGACGGGTCACCTCAGTGGAAGATTCCGCCATCATGACTTAACGCGGAAGCGGGGCGGCGAAAGGCTCATCGTGGCTCGGCGCCGGACGCGGCGCGGCTGGTCGGGGCGCCCACACCTTATGCGGAAGCTCGACCGCGGGTCAACTCCTGGCGCAGGAGCTCCGGCAAGGGCTCTTCGATGAAATTGCCGAGCGACCAGCTCACTTCGAGCAACGAGCGCGCTTCGGCCAGCAGCTCGGCGTCGCTGCCGCAGGACTCCTCGAGGTACCCAGGCCAGGCCTCGGGATCCATGTCGAGCGCCGTCGAGACGATCGACTTGACGCGCTGCCAGAGCTCAGGGGGCACGATCATTCCTTTCATTTCTTTCTCGAGAATATACTCGCCCGACCTCGGAGATGAGACCGTTGGTCGGTAAGATGGAGCTCTGCGACTTCGGAGTGACTCGTGAGAATTCGTCATCCTCTGTCAGAAAACGCGAGATTGACGAGGAAAGGAGATCAGCTTTCGCGGACGGAGGATCGCCGGGAGCGCGCGCTCCCGGCGATCTCGATCGCCCGCCGGCCGGCTCAGCGGAGGGCGAGACGAAGGCGGTAGTCGCCGGTGGCCAGTTGCGGCTGGCTGACGTAGACGAAGTACGAGCCGGCGGCAAGCGGTGTCAGGGTCGAGCCCAGCGAGCCGTCGGCGAGCCCGATCGAGGTGGCGCAGTCGGCGGCCTTGAGCTCGTAGGTCAGCGCGCCTTCGGCGCCGATCTCGAGCACGCCCGGCGCCGCAAGCTGCACGGCGAAGACGTCGACGTCGCCGGGGCGCTCGAAGCGGCCGTCGACGGCGTCGCCGGCGGCGAGGGCCTGGGCGCGTCCGCAGTGGTTGCCGGCTTCTCGGAGGGCGCTTGCCGCGCTGCCGGTCCATTCGCGTGGGTTCGCCACCGCGGTTCGCAGCTCGTAGGAGGCCTCGGGGAGGACGTTTGCGGCGACCCTCAGGTAGTAGCGTCCGGGCGCCAGGGTCCGGGTGATGCGGAAGTTGCGATCCTGGCCGCCGTCGTCGTCGGCGGTCAGGCGGCGTCCGACGGCGTCGTAGAGGGCGCCGCGGGTGTCGATCTCGCCGCGGGTCTCGAGGCGCACGGTCTCGTGGGTGGCGAGGACGAAGGTGTAGGCGTCGGGTCCGGTCTCGGCGTCCACCTGGAAGCGTCCGCCGAAGCGCACCTCGGCGGCGCAAAGGGTCCCGCCGTCCGAGTCATGACAGAGGAACGAGCCGAAAGGTCCGGAGCCGCCGTCGGGCGAGAAGAGGAGAGGATCCTCATCGCCTTGGGGAGGCGGCTCGCTTTGGGCGAGGACGAGCTGCGGCGTCAGGACGAGAAATATTGCGAACAGCCAATGGAACGTATTCCGATGATTGAAACGAGAGCGAAGCGCGGGCGCGTTCGTTGAAGACATGGTTCCTCCTTCGAGGTGACTGGAAAATCGCCGTCACCTCGCTGCGGATCGCCGAAGCGATGGGGTTCAACGTGCTTGCACCGCGCGGTGGTGCGGGGGTCATTTCCCGCTGTTCACCCGGTCCCCTAACAGGCCGGCCTGGAGGGAATGGATGGATTTGGACGAAAGAAGTTCAGGAAAGTCCGCGGATGGCCGTCGGCGGATTGAACAGGGCCGGCTCGGTGTGCTGGAATAGAGGCACGGGGACGAAATCACGCCAGGAGGCGGCCATGGAAGCAGAACGTTGGGAGCAGGTGAAGACGATCTTGCAGGAGGCGCTCGAACGGCCCGAGCCGGAACGGCAGGCCTTCCTGCACGGCGCCTGCGGCGAGGACGCCTCCTTGCGGACGGAGGTCGAGTCGCTGCTCGGCCACGAGGCGGAGAGCGAGGCGTTCATCGAGGAGCCGGCGGTCGAGAGACGGCCGGAGGAGGCCGCCGACGCCCTCGACGACACCCTGACGGAGGAGCGGCGCATCGGGGCCTACGAGCTGGTGCGCCGCGTCGGCCGCGGCGGCATGGGCAACGTCTATCTGGCCGCGCGGGTCGATCGGGAGTTCGAGCAGAAGGTCGCGATCAAGGTCATCAAGCGGGGCATGGACAGCGAGGAGATCGTCTCCCGCTTCCGCTACGAGCGGCAGATCCTGGCGGGCCTCGACCATCCCTCGATCGCCCGCCTCTACGACGGCGGCACCACCTCCGACGGCCGGCCGTACTTCGTGATGGAGCACGTCGAGGGCGAGTCGATCCGCGACCACTGCGAGTCGCGGCGTCTGGACACGGCCGAGCGCCTGCGGCTCTTCCTCGAGGTCTGCGACGCCGTGCACTTCGCGCACCAGAACCTGGTGGTCCACCGCGATCTGAAGCCGGCCAACATCCAGGTGACGGCGGACGGCAAGGTGAAGCTCCTCGACTTCGGCATCGCCAAGCTGCTCGGCGGCGACGAAGTCTCGCCGCTGACGCGCCAGCTCGGGGGCCGGCAGCTCCTGACCCCCGAGTACGCCAGCCCGGAGCAGCTCGCCGGCAAGCCGGTGACCACGGCGAGCGACGTCTACTCCCTGGGCGTCCTGCTCTACGAGCTGCTGACTGGAAAGCGCCCGTTCGACGACGGCGACACCGGCGAAGTGACGCGGCTCGCGGCGACCCGCAAACGCGATCCGGAAAAGCCGAGCTCGGCGGTGCGTCGCCGGCTTCGGGGGGCGCAGGCGGACGGAGACGCGAGGCCGCTGCGGCGCTTGGCGGGAGACCTCGACTACATCGTGCTCAAGGCCCTGCGCGCCGAGCCGCGCGAGCGCTATTCATCGGTGGGGGAGCTCGCCGAGGACGTCGTTCGGCATCTGACGGGGCGCCCCGTTCGGGCGCGCAACGGAGCCAGTCTCTATTTGCTCTCGCGATTCGGCCGCCGCAACTGGCGAATCCTGGCCGGAGCGGCTCTGGTCTTGGCGCTGCTCGCAGGATTCGGTTTCAACTGGAGGGCCGAAAGGGAGCGGGCCGCCGCCGAAAGGGAGCGGGCCGCCGCCGAAAGAGAGCTGGTACGGGCCGAGAACGCGGAGGCCAATCTACGATCTCTCATTGCCGGGTTAGAACTGGAGACGATCCAGGCCGAACCCACTGCCCTACGCGATGTTATAAAACTTGGCCAAGTGGTGACTGAGTCAGTCGGAGATCCTGTCTCTCGCGCAGAGCTCTTAGCTTATCTAGGTATGGTCTCATTGGAGCTTGGCGATCTAGACTCCGCT
>DASWIG010000656.1:0-3399 GCA_036397835.1 Thermoanaerobaculia bacterium | reverse complement strand
GGATGCAAAGGACGTTCCCGACGGCTCCAGGGAAACCCCTCCGCCCGTCGGGGTAGGCTGAACCGATCGACCTTTCCTGTCCAGGCCTGTCGATGGGGTGACAACCATGAGCGATGTGAATCTGGAGCAGACCGCGCGCGCGCTCGTCGCCGCCGGCAAGGGTATCCTCGCGGCCGACGAGTCCTCCGGCACCATCAAGAAGCGCTTCGACTCGATCCGCATCGAGAGCTCCGAGGACAGCCGCCGCGCCTACCGCGAGATGCTCTTCGGGACCGAGGGCGTCGAGGAGTTCATCTCCGGCGTCATCCTCTACGACGAGACGATCCGGCAGTCCGCGTCCGACGGCACGCCGTTCGTGAAGCTCCTCCAGGACAGGGGCGTCATCCCCGGGATCAAGGTGGACCTGGGGGCCAAGCCGCTCGCGTTCACGCCGGACGAGAAGGTGACGGAGGGCCTCGACGGCCTGCGCGAGCGGCTCGCGGAGTATCGCGCCATGGGCTGCCGCTTCGCCAAGTGGCGCGCCGTGATCGCCATCGACGAGGCCGCGGGGCTGCCCAGCGACGCCTGCATCGACGTCAACGCCCACGCCCTGGCGCGCTACGCGGCCCTGTGCGTGGAGCAGGACCTGGTGCCGATCGTCGAGCCCGAGGTGCTGATGGACGGGGCGCACCCGACCGCCGCTTGTGCGGCGGCGACCGAGCGCACGCTGCGCCGGGTGTTCGCGGCCCTCGCCGAGCAGCGGGTCCCGCTCGAGGAGATTCTATTGAAGCCCAACATGGTGGTCAGCGGCTCGCTGTGCCCCGAGCAGGCGGGTCCCGAAGCGGTGGCGCGGGCCACGGTCGCGTGCTTCCGGCGCGTGGTGCCGGCGGCGGTGCCGGGCATCGTCTTCCTCTCGGGCGGCCAGAGCGACGTCGAGGCGACGGCCAACCTCAACGCCATCAACGCCCTCGGCGAGAACCTGCCATGGCAGATGAGCTTCTCCTACGGCCGCGCCCTCCAGGCCCCGCCGCTCAAGGCCTGGCTCGGCCAGGCGGCCAACCGCCAGAAAGCGCAGCAGGCGTTCTTCCAGCGCGCCCGCCTCAACGGCGCCGCGCGCAGCGGCCAATACTCGGCGGCGATGGAAACCGGCTAGCTCGTCCACGAGCGCAGGAAGAGCACGATGTGGCGCAGGTCCTCGTCGGTCAGGCGCGGATCGCCGCCCTTCGGAGGCATCGGCATGCCGCTCTCGTTGTCGGGATCGCTCGGCGAGCGCCCGCGCTTGAGGAACGCGACCAGCTCCTCGTCGCTGTGGCCGCGGACGAAGTCGTTGTCGACCAGGGCGTTGCCCATGTTGCCCATGCCCTGGCCCTGGGCGCCGTGGCACATGGCGCAGGCGCGCAGGTAATCGGTGCGGCCCATCTCGACGGCCGTCTGCTCGCCGCCGCAGGCGGCCAGGACGAGTACCAAGGCGACGAGCGCGAAGGCGGTAGATCTCAAGTCTTCAGTCCTCCGGGTCCTCCCGCCGGCGCGCCACGAGGAGATGGAAGCGCATGGGCTCGCGCCAGCGGAGCAACCGAGCTTTCCACGGCAGGAGCGCCCAGCGCAAGCCGTAGAAGGGGCGGACCACCCGCCAGTCGAGCGCCAGCTCGGCGCCGAGACGCGCCAGGCGTCCGCGGGTCAGGAAACCCTCCTGGCCCTCTTCGCGGCCCTCGCCGTGGCGCTCGCGCAGACTCTCGTCGAGCTCGCGGAGCATCTGCTCGCCGCTGGCGCGCCGGCGGTAGATCGGCGTGTCCATGACCGCCAAGCGTCCGCCGGGGCGCAGCAGGCGCCGGGCCTCCCCGAGGGTCGCGGCGCAGTCGCGCGAATAGTGCAGGGCGCCGTTGAAGACCGCGAGGTCGAAGCCGCCGTCGGCCCAGGGCAGACGGTCGAAGCTCGCCTGGACGCGGGGGAACGCCAGCGGATAGTGGCGGGCGGCGCCGAGCCCGTCGCGCCCGTCGTCCGTCAGGTCGACGGCCACCGGCCGGTGCCCGGCCGCGGCCAGGCGGTACGAGAGCCAGCCGTTGCCGGCGCCGAGGTCGAGCGCCGCGAGCGGGCCGCGGCGCCGCGCCAGCGGCTCGACGACGTGCCGCGTCAGGGCGCGGAAGCTGACCGCGCGCAGGCGCCAGATCTCGGGGTGGCGTCCGCTCAGATCGCGGTAGGGCAGGGCCTGGAAGTAGGCGGGGTCCTCGCTGCCCCAGCCCTCGGCGCGGCGCACCGCGGCGTAGCGCTCGACGAACTCTCGGTGCTCTTCGCGGCGTCCGAGGAAACGCCAGACGCCGCCGACCTCGTGGACGACGAAGCCGTCGCGCGGGCAGCGCAGCGTCGCGGCGTCTTCGGGCTCGAGGAGCGAGCGGCACTCGGGGCAGACCCATTCCGGCACGGCGGAAGCGTAACCGAACGTGCGCGCCGACGTGGGGTCAAGTATTACAAGTCGTCCGAGGTTTGAGATTGTGAAAGGGAAGCCCCTGCGGCCTCGGACCGTGGCTCGCGACGTTGCGCGAGCAGCCAGGCGAAGAGCTCCTCGTCGCGGAAGGGCTCGCGCAGCACGTGCCCGCCCTCCGGATAGCGAGTGAAACGCACTTCGGCGCCGATCTCCCGCAGGGCCGCGACCATCTTCTCCGCTTCGGCGATCGGCACCACCTCGTCGCGCTCACCGTGAAACACCCAATAGGGAACGTCTCGTGGCCGGTAGGTCCACCAGGTCACGCCGGGGGCGGCGATCGGCACCACAGCGGCGAAGCGGCGTGGGTAGCGGTGGGCAAGGTAGTAGGCGCCGTAACCGCCCATGCTGTGCCCGATGACCGCGATCCGGTCGGGATCGATGCGATGAGAGGCGAGGAGACGCTCGAGGAGCGCATCGACCATCTCGGCGTGCTCGCTCCATGTGTCTCCCATCGGACCGTGCCCGCCGACCTCGCCCAGGGGGCATTGTGGGCTGACCACCACGAACGGGAAGTCGCGCTCCTCCTCCAGGCGCCGGACCAGCGGGTAGACACGCAGCCTGGCGACGTCGTCGCCGCTACCTCCGCCGCCGTGCAGGTGCACCAGGAGTGGCCAGAGGCGCTCTTCACGATCGTAGCTCTCGGGTAGATAGAGCAGGTAGTTCGCGGCGGCCGTCTGCCTCGTCGTCGATTCGAAGCGGTATTCCTCTTGGCGCGACGGCTCCGGAGGCTCCTGCCCGGCCACCGGACCGGCGGCGACGGCTGCCACCATGGGGGCCACGACCGCGACAGACCACGGTCTCGCTCTCGATCGGAACCTCATCTTCTCGGTTTCCTCGGGTTTCAGGTTGCTCACCCCGGATGATGCCTCATCTCCGCAGGTATCGAAAGGGCTCGCTGCCGGAGGCGCGATCCTGAGTGACCCGCCTCGGCGTCCTAG
>DASWIG010000655.1:0-4957 GCA_036397835.1 Thermoanaerobaculia bacterium | reverse complement strand
TGACGCTTTGATTGTGCGCGGAATCCAGCATCGTGATTCGCTGAGCCTGGAGGCGGCACAGGAGCTACGCCAATGCGTTCTGCTTGCCGAAAGAGACATCGCACGATACCGAGCGACTCCAGTCGATGCGCCTGAAAACTGTCGGTGCGATGGCAAGTGCACTCTCGCTCTTCCACAATGGCTCGATATGCAGACTTTGGAACTTCTCGAAGAGTCCTGATCCCGATCGATCACGACGCCAATCGTGCTGCGAGGCGCGGCCGAACCCGTTCGAGCCTTCTCGTCGGTTCGTAACCACAGGCGGCTCGTGCCCGGTCGCCCCAGGTCTTGTCGGCGCCGCTCTGGTTTTCCGGACGGGCTTGCACCCGTCGGTACCGCCCCGAGATAGGTGTCCAGCGATGGGGGAGGTAAGTCCTTGGCCGCAGCCTAAGTCTCGCGGCGGATCCTCTCCCAGTCGAGAACGAACTTGAGCCTCTCTTCATTTCGGCATTCTATCCTGGAGCCCGAGGCTCCTCCAATGCTCCCATAGGCCGCCGGATCGGCGCCGGCGAAGAGGCGGACGTCCAGCTCGAGGACGATCCGGCCTCCGAAGCGCCGCGACGCTTCGACCACCGCGAGGATCGACCCGTCGTCGTGGTCGGGTCGCGGCCGTCCCAGAGCACCTCGGCGAGCACGCCGAGATCGGCGCTCGAGCCGCCGATCTGGTAGAACGTCCGCTCGAAGCAGGCCACGGCGGCGCCGAACGACGCGCCCCGCCCCTCTCGCGCGAGCGCTTCGAGCTTCCAGAGCCAGGCGCCGCGGGTGTGTTGGACGTCCACGCCCACCTGGCTGGTGACCCGATAGAACGGCACCAGGCTCCTGCCGTCGGCGGACGGCAGGAGCCGCGGCTCACGGCCGTCGACGGGCAGGGGCGCCGCAGCCGGCCCTCGGCCACCGCCGGACTGAGATCCTCGTCGAGGAGGAATCTCATCTCCCGTGCGCTCTCGGCGTCGAGAAGGGCAGCTCACGCCGAACCCGCTCCGGCGTCCAGCTCCGCTCGTGTTCCAGGCGGGTATCGATCTCGGAGGGATACAGCTTGTAGTAGGCGAGCGCAGCTCTGAGTTGGGGCTCCGTCAGCCAGTCGTATTCACGGCGGAGCTTCTCGTAGTCGCCGTCGCATCGCTTCCAGGTGGCGGCGACCTCCCACACGTCGAGACCCGTGCCGGCAACGACGGCACGGCGGCCCGCTGGGCCGTCGACGAAGACGACACCGGGCGCCCGCCGCATCTTGAGAGCCTCGCCGAGGAGCTGCTGGCTCATGGCCGACCAGGTCGTCCCACGGTTCTCGGCTTCGAGAGCCACCTCGTGATCGAGCTCTTTAGTGACGCGTATCCCACGGGTTCTGGTCATGTCCGGCCTCGGTGTGCACGCTGTGTACGACGTGCACATCAGATCCTACCAAGAGATGGACCGCTTACGCTGCCGCCGTCAGCGACGCGCCTACCGCGGTACGCCGGCCGTCCCATAGGACGCCGCGCTTACGGTCATCCAAGGCCGCGAAACGGACCAGATGGACGGCGAACGCAGGCTCGAGGCCGTCCACGGCAGCAGCAGACGCGGACCGCGATCCACGAGCCGGATCCTGAGATGGCGCACTGGGATGGCGGTTCGGGACCTTCGGCGGTCTATGACCCCTCGCGCCAGCGACCATCCGGCGATCAAGCGTCTTGTCCGAGCCGACCGCGCAGGCGGGCAATTTCGCGTTCCAGCTCGTCGACGCGGCGCTCAGCCTTGTCGGCACGGCGCTCGGCCTCGCGCCGGGCCGCCTCCTCCTCACGCCGGGCCGCCTCCTCCTCGTCGGAGAAGCGCAGGCGTTGCCCTGTCGCGGCGTCTTCCACCACCAGCCCCGGACCCCATGGATCGGGACCGAGCCACAGACCCGTGGTCTGCGACGAGAATCCGCCGCGCTCGTCGGGCTCGACCGTCCACAGCTTGCCGCGCTCGCGGTCGAGACGCCAGGCGGAGAGCTTCACCGGAGCGCCCCGGTCGACGTCGCCGGGCTCGACCGCCACGTATTCCGGCACGCCCGCTTCAGCGTAGATGCGCACGTTGCCGACGTAGTCCTTGTCGCGTATCTCCTTGCGCGAGGTGGAAATGACCTCGAGCGCGAAGAGGAGACGGACGCCCTCCTGGTCGAGATCGACGCTCCGCGAGGGTGCGGTGGGCCGGCGGAGCCCGGCGATCACCGCGACGTCGGGAGACAGGTTGGGCCGGCCCTTGCGGACCATGACGACGTCGCGAAAGACCGCCAGGGCGGGTCGCCCGGCCGCGGGGCGCTGTTCGAGCACGCGGCGCAGCAGGTCGGCCACAGGATCGAGCACACGATAGTGCCAGTTGCCTTCGGGCACGATGTCGCCCTCTTGGGGATCGAGAAGGTCGGCGGGGGTGAGAGGCACGCGCTCGTACCCCTCGTCCGCGTCAGCGGAGAAGCGCAGGCGCCAACCGAGGGGAAAGGGGTCGGCCGTCCGGTCCGCGGGCCGAACGACGGCGGCGCTGCCACCCCCTGCGGCACGGGCTTCCCTCTTGGCGCTGGAGCTCATGGTGGAAGTCTACATCAGCGCGGCCGGGGGGCACCGTCGTCGAGGGTGCGAGGAAGTGCAAGAACTGCGGCTCCGAGTTGCCGGCATTCGCTGCGGCGGAGGTTACGGCGGTTACGGCGGCGGCGGCGAACAGTGCAAGAGATCCGAGAGATCCTGAAGAGACTTGAGGCGGGCCAGGAGGCCCTGAAGGCGGACGTCGGGACCCTGAAGGCGGGGCAGGCAGAGCTGAGCCGCGACGTCCAGACCCTGAAGGCAGGTCAGGCGGAGCTGAGCCGCGAGCTCGTCGTCTACCCGTCGATCTTCTTCATCTGGCGCTCGCTCAAGCTGCGCAAGAGCGAGCTCTTCGTCAGGGACGCTGAGGTCGTTCTGGCGCGTTGAGGACATGAGGCGACGCGAGCGAATATGCCTTTCCACTGCTCTTCTTCTCCGAATACGGTCGGCGGCGGTCAATCTGTGCTAGATGCGCACTCCCTTTTTCATAGTCATAGACCTCCCAACCCGAAAGGAGGACCCTGAATGGTATCCAAGCAGATCCTGTACCGACAGAAGTCCGCTGAGCGGCTGGACTCCCTGCTCGTCCAGCACTCCGCGTCGGTGGACGACGGAATCCGCGAGCTCGTCGCCTCGGAGCTCGGCGAGGCCGCCGAGGCCCCGGACGTGCGCTCGCTCCTGGACACGGCGCGGCAAGTGCTGCGGCGGCGCCGCGAGGAGCTGTGGAGTGCCTCGCACGCGCTCGAGAACCAGCGCGCGGCCGAGCAGGCGCGCCGCCACGACGTCGACGAGGCCGCGGCCGCCCTCTACGAGAAGGTCTCGACGCTCCGGACGCACCTGCGGGGCGGCTTCGGCTTCCTGCGCGGCACGGCGCTGGCGGGCCTGAAAGGCGACACGCCGCGGGAGCCCATGAAGCTGCTCCACGAGGCCGAACGGATGGTCAAGAGCTTCACCCGGGGCGATCTCGAGCTGCCGCCGGAGAAGGTGCGGGTCTCGGGTCCCGAGGACTGGGCGCGGATGATCGCGCCGGCCAAGCAGGTCCTGCGCGACGCCTATCTCGCGTACCTGCGGGCGAAGCAGGAGACCGTGGCCGCGCAGATCGTCAAGGACGAGGCGATGGCGGCGTTCGACGACGCCCTGTACGGCATCGCCGGGCTGACCGAGTTCCTCGGCCACCTCGCGGGTCAGCAAGCGCTGACGAAGTGGGCTCGCCCGTCGCGGCGGAGCAGGGGTCTGCTGCACGAGGCGGCGAGGCGCCGCCGCCGCAAGCGTCGCCGGTCGGGCGCCTCGGCGCCCTGAGCCGGCGACGGCGGACGCCGTTCGGCGGCGTCGACGCCCGATCGTCCGGCCCGCGCGGACGCCGGGCCATTGGCCAAACCCCCCGGACAGCGCCCTGTCGCTTCGGGAGCCAATGGCCCCGGCGTCCCGCGGTACCCGATCGCTCCGGGAGCCAATGGCCCGGGCGTCCCGCGGCTCCCGGTCGGAGCCGGCGCCGATGGCCGCAGTCCCGGGCGGCACCCGATCGGACGCATAGCCTTTGGCCCGGCCTTCGCTCGGGTGCCGTGGATCTCCACGGCCAATGGCCAACGAGTGCCGCGGGCGGTACCGGCAGGCGTCGACGGCGCCGAGCTCCGGTGTCCTCAACGGTTCCCGATGGGCGCCGAAGCCTCTCCGAGAGCTCGCGGTATCGTCCCTGTTCCAGGAGAGCAACGGCGAGTTGGCGGTAGGTCCAAAGGACTTTGGGTGATGGTAGCCCTGCGGGTGCTCTCTTGGAACCGCGTCTGGTCCGAGCTCGCCGAGATCCAGACGCTTAGGGAGGCGGCGTGAACCTCGGCGCTCGCCCGGCACAGGGCGACCTTTTCGACAGCCAGCGCACCAGGATGCCAGACGCGATCGAGTTGACGGTCGCGTCGCTGGCTGCCTACGGGCCCTCTCACCGGCACTGGGCGGTCGCATGGTCAGGCGGGAAGGACTCGACGACGCTCGTCACGCTGCTCGTCCACCTGATCGAGACGGGCCGCGTCGCGCCGCCGGAGACGCTGACCGTCCTGTATGCCGATACGCGAATGGAACTCCTCCCACTCTACGTCGCTGCGAAGGAGATCCGCGCGAACCTCGTTGCGAAAGGGGTCGATGTTCGCACCGTGATGGCGCCCCTCGATCAGCGGTTCTTCGTCTACATCCTGGGGCGCGGCGTCCCGCCGCCGAACAACAACACCCTCCGGTGGTGCACGCGCCAGATCAAGGTCGACCCGATGGCGGCGGAGCTCGCGCGGCTCCGTAGCGAGCGTGGGGGGAAGATCCTGACGCTGACCGGCGTTCGCCAGGGTGAAAGCGCGATCCGCGACGGGCGGATCGCGATGAGCTGTGGCCGCGACGGAGCGGAG
>DASWIG010000654.1:0-4073 GCA_036397835.1 Thermoanaerobaculia bacterium | reverse complement strand
AGCATCTCGTCGACCGGTGCCGCGGCGGCGACGATTCTCAGGAGCTCCGCTTCCAAAGTCCGTCGGGCGTGCTCGGCCTGCTGCTGGAAGTACTCGTAGAGGGAGTCTGGGAGGTGAAGTGTGACGGCGTGAGCAGGCATGGCGGAGTACCTCTCGGCTCCGAATGATGGTAACACGGCCGGCGCCAAGATCGTCTTGAGTCCTTCCGGCCCTCAGGGCGACCGTGATCCCCTTCCGACTCTGATCCCCGCGGACGGCGTTTTCGGCCGCCGTCCCGCCCTCGGGGCCCGCTGTATCCGTCCGCGGGTCCCCTTTTTCGGCTGACTATCCGTTTTATGGCCTCTCCAGGCGAAAATGAGGTCCCCGCCAGGAGGATTGGCCTCGAAAAGAGCTTTGGGGGAAATCTCGGCGCCAAATTGGCAGAGAATCCTGGCCCTGGGGAAATTTCGGCGCCAAATTGGCAGAGAATTCTGGGCCTGGGGATTTTTTCGCGGAGCTTTCGAGGCCAAAGCTGTCCATGGCGAAGTCGGCTATCCATTCTTCTCCTCCAAAATTTCGTTTGGTTGAATCGACTCTCCGTTTTAGGGGCAAAGACGGCAAGAAAAATTCCCCCGAGCCAGCTTTGGCGGCCAATCGCGGGCGATTTTTCCCCAGGAACAGGATTGGCGGCCAAGAGAGCCCCAGAATTTGCCCGGAGCCGGCCTTGGCCGCCAAGAATGACTTGGAGATTTGCCCCGAGCCGGCGACGAGACCGTCACGCTTCCGAGTATCAGGTTACCGGTGCCGTAGCCTGGACCACCTCCACCAACGGCACCTCCCACCGCTCGCACCGATACCGCGACCGAAACGCCTCCTCCGAGTCCTCCGCGCGACGGTCGACGACCGCGACCACCCGCATCGACTCGACGTCCGAGAGCCGCTGCGCCCACCCCCGCGCCGCGTCCCGCGACAACGCCCCGACGACGCCTCCCGCCTCATCCACCAGCCACACTCCGCCGTCCCTGACCGCCCGAGGACGCACCACCGATCCCGGACGCAGCGCCGCAAGCCCGCGATGGATCGGCGCGTCCGCCGGACGCCGGCCCGCGAAGCTCAGGTGTACGTCGCCCATGCCGAGGAGCCGGTACCGTCGGCGGACGACCGCGTCGTCCGGACGCGGCACGTGCGGCGCGCGACGCTCCACGCTCTCGCCCCCGAGCACCACGACGTGCGGGTTAGGCTCGTCGCGGCGCTCGACGAGGTGCAGCGTCTCGCCCTCTTCCGCGACCCCGACGCCTTCGCCGCCGAGATCGCCCGCCCCGCGGACCGCGAGCGTCTGGCCGCGGAGTGGCGCCAGGTGTTGGACTCGCCGCTGTCGCCCCTGCCGCTGGCCGAGGCCGTCCTCGCCGACCCGAGCTGGGACGAGCTCGACCTCTCCGCCGACGCCATCCTCTCCTCCGCCGAGGCCCGCCTCGACGAGATCGAGCACATGGAGGACGACGAGCCCAAGCCGGGTGGCAAGGTCAAGTCCAAGCCGCAATCCAAGAAACGCTGACGGTGGGCGGCGTGTCTCGGCGAGTCACCGGAGCCGCACTTGGCCTTGCGCGCGGAGCAGAGGACGTTGGACCGTCCTCAGCAGTCGTGCGCGGCACAGCCCTGCTGCGTCGCCATCGTCCCGTCATCTGACGTCCCAGCTTCGAGCGCAAGGCCAAGTGTACTCCGAGTGAAGGACCGAGGACGGGCGCCGATTGCCGTCATCGTCTTGACGGGTTCTTGCACTTGACCTTGCCACCCGCCGGCCGCGTCTTGAGCTGGCGTTTTCCCCGTCACGATTCTCCGGCCGTGAGGGAAAGTGAGGGTTCGCCTTTCAATGGTACCTCGGACCTCGAGGAGCTTCAGGCTCGAGGTGACGCGAACACCACGAGCCTCGAGTCACTTCAGACGCCGGATGACGCCGTCAGTCGAGGGCTTCAGCCAGTGGAAACCCTGACAGCCCTCGTCAGGCGTCGTCCCCAGCGCGGACCGACCCGGCGACTGGACGGATCGTCCTGGCAAACGGCTTGCTATGCTCGGCGGACGACGATGAGACGCGCCGTCATCTGGCTGGCAGCCCTGCTGGCCCTCGCCGTCGCCGCGGCGGCCGCCCGCCGGCCGGCGGCCGAAGCGCTCTACGAACGGGGCCTGGCCGCCCGGCGCGAGCAACGCTTCGACGACGCGCGGACGCGCTTCGGGCTGGCCCTGCGCCTCGCGCCCGGCTTGCTGCCGGCTCGGCTCGAGCTGGCCCGCGCCCAGCAGGACCTGGGCGATCTCCGGGCAGCCGGCGCCACGCTCGAGCCCCTGCTCGCCGTCGACGGCGGCGATCCGTCGCTGCGCGGCGCCGCGCTCGTCGCTGCCGGCCGCAACCTGCAAGCGGCGCGGCAACCCGAGGACGCCCTCGAGCGATTCGAGGAGGCCCTCGTCTGCGCCCGCCAAGCCGGCGACCGGCGCCTCGAGGCCCGCGCGCTCCTGCGCTCGGCCGGCGTGCTCTACGCCGCGCTCGACGAGCTCGACGCGGCGCGCGAGCGGCTCGAGCGCGCCCTCGGGCTGGCGCGCGAGCTTGGCGACGGCGTGCTCGAGGCCGACGTCCTCAGCTCCCTCGGCGTCTACTACTGGTGGTACCGGCGCGAGCGCGAGCGGCCCCTCGACGAGCTCTTCCGCCCCGCCCTCGAGCTCTACCGCCGGGCGGACGACTCGCGCGGCGTCGCCGACGCGGTGAGCCGCATCGGCCTGATCCACATGGCGCGCCGCGACTACGGCGTCGCGGCGCGCGACTTCGAGACCAGCCGCGAGCTCTACGCACGGATCGGCGACCGGATCGGCCTGGGCCGGATCCACTCCTATCTCGGCGCCCTCTACGCCGGCCACGAGAACTACGCCCGCGCTCGCGACCACTATGCGAAGAGCCTCGAGCTCTGCGCGGCGGCCGGCGATTTCGAGGGATGCTCACACGCCGAGAGCCTGGTGGCGGACCTTCACCTGCGGCGCGGCGAGCCCGAGCTGGCGGTCGCGGCCCTGGATCGCCTGATCGCCGACCCCGCCGCCCCGGCGACGGCGACGCGCACCCACCTCGTCACCCGCGGCCACGCCTTCCTCCACCTCGGCCGGCCGGACGCGGCGCGCGACAGCTACCGGCAGGCGCTCGACGTCGCCCGCCGCACGCCGGGCTCGGACGCGCCGTTCCGCGCCCAGACCCTGACCATGCTCGCCCACGCCCACATGCAGGCCGGCGACGTGGACGCCGCCGCCGCGGCCCTGGAGCTGGCGGAGGCGATCCCGATCGCCGCCAAAGGCTGGGGCAACGCCGTCCTCCACACCTTGGCGCGCGCCGACCTGGCCGCCGGCCAGGACCGTCCGCGCGAGGCCCTCGGCCACCTCCTGGCGGCGGCGGAGATCGAGAACGGGACCTTCGGAGCCGGCCACGAGCTCTTCTTCCAGACCCAGTACCGGCAGGTCTTCGACCGGCTCTTCTCGCTGCTCCTCGAGGGAGTCCTGGTCAAGGACGCCGCCGAGGAGCTGACGTTCCGCTTCCTCGAGCAGATGCGCTACCGCGCCTTCCGCGGCATGGTGGTGCGCCTGGCCGACGCGCCGGGGAGGCGACGCGCGCCGTCAGCCGACGAGCAAGCCGCGGTCGAGCGCATCGAGCGTCTGACCCGGCAGCTCGATGCGGAGGCGCCGCCGGGGCGCTGGGGGGAGCTGCAGGCGGCCTACGCCGACTACGAGGACCGGGTCCTGCGCGCCGAGCTCGCGGCGCCGCGCTACCGGCTGGTCGCCGCGGCCCGGCCCGTCGAGCTCGCGGCGCTGCAAGGCGCCCTGGCGCCGGACGCCGCCGTCGTCGAGTACGTGCTGGCGGGCGAACGCGTCTTCGCTCTCATCGTCACCCGCGGCGGGATCGAAAGCGTCGTTCTGCCGATCGAGACCTCGCGGCTCGAGCCCAAGGTCAAGCTCTTCCGCGCGCTCGTCTTCGGCGCCTCCGGAGAGGACTGGCGGCCGCTGGCGGCGGAGCTGGACCGCCTGCTGATCGCGCCGCTCGAGGAGAGCGGAGCCCTGGGCGGCGT
>DASWIG010000653.1:0-1759 GCA_036397835.1 Thermoanaerobaculia bacterium | reverse complement strand
GGCGACGCTCGAGGTCAGCGGGACGCCGGCGTTCTTCCATTCCCTGGTGTGGCTGGAGGTCGACGCCGGCGACGTGGTGGCCGAGCAGCGCGAGGACGACAACCGGGCCGCGCTCTACGGCGACTGCGAGGTGGCGCCCGGGGCGACGAGCCTCGAGCCGATGGAGGAATGGTACCTGCCGGGGGTCGAGGTGGAGACGGCGCCGATCGTGGTCCAGCTCTCCGACGACGACGGCGACGGCTCGATCGACAGCCGCGACACGCCGGACGTGGTCTTCCAGACGGTGGACGCGGAGGGCAACGCGGTGCTGGCGGTGAGCGGTCTCGACGGGCGGGAGCTGTGGCGGTTCCGCTCGACGCCGGCCAACCCGATCACCATCCAGGTCGGCCAGGTGGCGGCCGGCGACCTCGACGGCGACGGGGTGGCGGAGGTGATCGCTCACCAGCGCGACGGGCGCCTGATCGCGCTCGACCACGCCGGGCGGCTTTCGTGGGTGAGTGACAAAGTCGAGGGCGTGGGGGACCGGGGCCTCGGCGGTCCGCTGCTGGCCGACCTCGACGGCGACGGCGTGCCCGAGATCGTGCTCGGGCGCTCGGTGATCTCGAACGAGGGCAAGCTCCTGGCGGTGGGGACGGCCAACCGCGGCCGCAACACCAACTACTACGGCCCCCTGGGGGTGACGCTGGTGCCGGGAGCGACGGACTACTCTCATCCGGCCGTGGCCGACGTCGACCTCGACGGCGTAGCCGAGATCGTGGCGGGCGACGCCGTGTACCGTTTGAACGGCAACACGCTCGAGGTGGTCTGGGACCAGACGGTGCCGGACAAGCTCATGGTGGACGGGTTCTCGGCGGTGGGCAACCTGGACGCGGATCCGCAGGCGGAGATCGTCTACGTCTCCTCGAACCAGATCATCGCCTTCAACCACGACGGTTCGCTCTTCGCGTCGCGGCGGGTGATGACGCCTTTCCTGCCGTTGGTGATGCCGACCTACTGGGGGGGCCCGCCGACGATCGCCGATGTCGACGGCGACGGCCGGGCGAACGTCCTGGTGGCCACCGCGACCGAGCTGATCGCCTTCGAGGCGGGCCTCGGCGTCAAGTGGCGCCGGCCGATCGGCCCGGATTTCGGCGGCATCACCGGCGTGAGCGCCTTCGACCTCGACGGCGACGGCGTGCGCGAGGTGCTCTTCCTCGACGAGAGGACGTTCTACATCCTGGACGGCGCCACGGGCGCCGTGGTCCATAGCCGGCCGAACAAGTCCAAGACCGGGAGCGAGTATCCGGTGGCCGCGGACGTCGACGGCGACGGGCTCGTCGAGGTCCTGGTGCCGTCGAACGTGAGCTCGAGCGGCGACGCCTCGACGCAGGGCCTGCACGTGCTCGGCCACCCGAGCTGGCGCGGTGCGCGAGCGACCTGGAACCAGTACGGCTACCAGGCGGGCCACGTGCTGCTGGACGGCACGGTGCCCTCGGCGCCGGCGCCGAGCTGGCTGACGACGAACACCTATCGCGTCAACCTCGAGTTGCCGCGGCCGGCGCTCTACCGTCCCAACCTCACGGTCTCGCGGCCGCGGGTGGGCGCGGCGACGGCGGAGGGGGTGCCGATCACGGTGCGAGTGGGCAACGGCGGGCGCTCGAGCGTGGGCCCGGGCCACGTCCTGGAGCTTTCCGCCGGCGCCGGCGAGCCGCTGACGGCCGTGGTGGAGAGCGGCCTGCGGGCCGGGGCGTGGGTCGACGTGACGCTCCAATGGCAGGCG
>DASWIG010000652.1:0-20243 GCA_036397835.1 Thermoanaerobaculia bacterium | reverse complement strand
TCGGCGACGCGCAGGCGCGGCGGCAGCCGGTGGAAGCCGCTGCCGTGCTCCTCGGCGATCACGAAGGCCCTGTCGCCGCGCCGGTCGCCGCTTCCTGGTCCCAGCGCGTGGCCGTCGAGGCGCGGCCCGTCCGGGGGCACGCCGGCCGCCGCCAGGACGGTGGGGAAGAGGTCGACGAGCGAGGTCAGGCGTCCGTCGCGCCGGCCCTCCCGCTGGCCGGGCCACTTGACGATCAGAGGTATCTCCACGAGCTCGCCGTCGAGACGGCCGGAGTGCGAGAAATATCCCGACTCGCCCAGGAGCTCGCCGTGGTCCGCGGTCACCACGATCAGCGCGTCGTCGAAGAGGCCCCGCTCCTCGAGCCGGGCGAGGAGCTCGCCGACCTGGTCGTCCATGAAGGCCACTTCGGCGAGGTAGGCGGCGCGCAGGGCGGCGAGGGCCTCGGAGCTCGCCGGAGCCTGCCCGTCGACGACGCTCGCCCAGGCTTTCGCGGAGCCGTCGAGGGTCGCCTGCCAGAGGGCGTCGTCGCCCACGGCGCGGCGCCGGTCCGCGACGGCGAAGGCCCGCCGGAAGGGCTCCGGCGCCCGGTAGGGGAAGTGCGGGTCGAAGTAGTTCACGAAGAGGAAGAACGGCGGCGCGAAGTCGTCGCCGAGAGCGCCGGTTTCCTCGAGGAAACCGGTCGCGTGCGCGGTCAGCTCGTCGGCCGCCGTCTCGGCGCCGTCGGCGTTGCGGTAGGTCGCGAAGCCCTGGCCGACGCCGAAGTGGCCGGAGCTCAACATGCCGCCGGCGAAGCCGGCGGTGACGTAGCCCGCGGCGCGCAGCCGCTCCGCCAGGGTCACGAAGCCGATCTCCAGGTGGTCGCCGCGCACCCCGGCGCCGTGCCGCGACGGGTAGAGGCCGGTGAAGATCGAGGCGTGGGCCGGCAGAGTCCAGGGCGCGGTGGTGTAGGCGTGCTCGAAGACGGTGGCGCGCGCGGCGAAGGCGTCGAGCCGGGGCGTCGCCGCCGCCTCGCCGCCGTAGACGGCGAAGGCGTCGCGGCGGGTGGTGTCGAGGGTGATCAGGACGACCGGCGGACGCGCCGCCGCCGCCCGCGGTCGGAAGTGCGGCGCGCCCCAGAGGAAGAAGCCGTTGGGGTCGCCGCTCGCCACGAGGCCCACCTTGCTGGCGCCAGGCGGGAGGGCGAGGCGCAGGTGCCGGCGCTGATGGGGCTCGAGCCGCACCTCGCGGGCACCTCCCCGCCATCGGACGCGGAAGGCGGCGCCCCCTGCTCCCGCGTTCTGGACCTTGAACTGCAGCAGGCCGCCGCGCTCGCTGCCGAGGTCGACCTCGAGGGTGCGGGGCCCCGCGAGCACGAAGCCGCCGAGCGATTGGCGATGGAAGGAGCCGGTGACTCCGAAGCTGAGCAGGCTCGACAGGTAGCGGAAGGTGAGGAAGTCGCGGGCCGGCAGCACGCGGGCCTCTCCCCGATGGCGATAGCCGATCGAGCGGAAGCGGTGGAAGAGGACCTCCGCGTCGCCGCCCGGGTCACGGCGACGCAGGCTCAGGAAGTGGACGCCGGCGGTCAGCGACGCCGCCGGGATCTCGACCGCGAGCTCGCCCGAGGCCTCTCGCCGGCGGCGGCCGGTGACGTCCTCGCCGTCCCACAGGAAGACGAGATCGGGCGCCTCGCCGTCCGCCGGCAGGAAGCTGAAGACGATCGGCTCCGCCGGCGGCTCGTCGACCTGGCAGATCAGCGACGCCGCGTGCGCGAAGTACCAGATCTCGCCCGGTTCGTCGCGGCGCCAGGCGCGATTGGGCACCACCAGCAAGGGCCGGTCGGAGAGCACCCTCCCTTCGAGCTCCGCGAAGGGGTAGGGGACCTCGGGCGGCCCGCAGCCGGCCAGGCTCGCGAGGAGCCCGGCCGCCAGGGCGGCGTGCCGGCGCACGGATCCGCGAGGCCGGAATCGGGGCTGCGCTGCGCTCATCGCCGCCGCGATGGTACAATATCGGCGGCGGAACAGGAGGTCGCGGACATTTTCGCTCGGAGCTCAAGTCGCGGCGCGGGAGGTCCCCAGCCACCCGGCCGGGACCGATTTCGCTACCTCCACCTCTTCGCCCTCTCGGGCCTCGCCGTGGCCCAGCCCCTGCTCGACCTCCTGGCCCGCAACGCCGAGCTCTTCGTCGTACGGCGCTCGGGCGCGGGGGAGATCGTGGCCCTGCTCGTCGTGCTCCTCGTCCTCGTGCCTCTGCCCCTGGTGGCCCTGGCGGTGCTCGCCAGGCGGCTGGCGCCGCGGCTCGGCGCCGTGCACGTCCTCGGCGTCGGCGCGCTGGCGGCGCTCGGCGCCCTGCTGGCCCTGACCCGCCTCGCCGTGGCCGACGGGCCCGCCTGGCTGGCGGCCGGTCTCGCCCTCGGCGGCGCCTTCGCCTGGGCCTACCGGCGCTACCGCGCCGTGCGCCTGCTGTGTACCTATCTCGGCCTCGGCCTGGTCGTGGTGCCGGCCGTCTTCCTCTTCGAGCTGTGGGCCACCAAGGCCCTCGCCGGCGGCCAGGCCGCCGATCTCCACGTCAGCGGCGCGCGGACGCCGGTGGTCTTCGTGGTCTTCGACGAGCTCTCCTTCACCGCGCTCCTCGACGAGCGGCGGCAGATCGACGCCGTGAGCTATCCCCATCTCGCGGCCCTCGCCCGCGAGGCCTCCTGGTTCCGCAACGCCGCCACCACGAGCGACGTGACCGAGCTCGCGGTGCCGGCCATCCTCACCGGCCGAGCCCCGGAGCGCGGCCGCCTCCCGATCCTCAGGAATCATCCGCGCAACCTCTTCACGGCCCTGGGAGGCGACTACGAGCTGTGGGCCGCGGAGCCCATCACCCAGCTCTGTCCGGCCGCCCTGAACACCGCCGAGGGAGGGGCCCGGGCGAGCGCCTCCGAGCTCACGACGCTGCTCGCGGATCTGTGGGTGGTCTACCTGCACCTGCTGTTGCCTCCCCGCTACGCCGGCCGCCTGCCGGTGATCTCGGACCGCTGGCGGGGCTTCGGCCGGCCGCTGGCGGAGGCCGACGACGACGACCTCTCCATGGCCACCTTCCGCGGGCTGCGCCGCGACCGCCGGGAGGAGCTGCGCCGCTTCCTCGCAGCGCTCGACCCCGAGGAGCCCCGGGCCCTGTATTTCTTGCACGTGATGCTGCCGCACACCCCGTGGGAGTTCCTGCCGTCGGGTCAGACCTACGGGGGCGAGACGGACCGGGTTCCCGGCCTCGAGAACGAGGTGTGGCAGGACGAGGAAGCCTACGTGGTGCAGGCTTACCAGCGCTACCTGCTGCAGGTCCGGTTCCTCGACCGCTGGCTCGGCGAGCTGACGGCCCGCCTCAAGAGCCTGCGGCTCTACGACCGCTCGTTGATCGTGCTGACGGCCGACCACGGCGTCAGCTTCCTGCCCGGCCACTCGCGGCGCTGGCTGGACGCGGCCAACGCTCCCGACCTGCTCCCGGTGCCGCTGCTCGTCAAGGCGCCTCACCAGCGCCAGGGCGAGGTCGTGGACCGCCCGGCGTCGACCCTCGACCTCCTGCCCACGGTGCTGGACGTGCTCGGCGCCGATCCGCCCTGGACCTTCGACGGCCGCTCCGTCTTCGCCGCGCAGCCGGGCCCCGTCCATCGCCGGGTGGTGGGGAGGTATCGCGACCACGAGATCGACGAGCGCCTGCACCGCGACAAATACGCCACCCTGCGCTGGAAGCTCGAGATTTTCGGCGCAGGCCGGGCCGTCCGGCCTGCCGGGACCCACCAGGAGCTCGACGGGGTCGAGTGACCCCCCATCAACGGGGACGGGCGAAATAGAGCACGCGGGTGCCGTGGTGGAGCGGCTCGCGGCGGAGGACCTCGAAGCGCTCTCCGAGACCGGCTTCGAACGCCGGCGTCTCGTAGTCGTGGTAGCGGTCTTCCTTGTTGCGCAGCAGCTTCCTGACCATCGGGTCCTGCTTGGTGACGAGCTCGATCACCAGGTGAGAGCCGAGGCCGGCCAGCCAGTCGAGGAGCTCGGGCAAGGGGATGTTGGCGGTGATCACCAGGTGGTGGATGAGGGCCAGGGCGAGAACGAGGTCCGGACGCCCGCGCTCGCCGAGCGCCTGGCGCTCGCGGTGGCGCCAGCCGAGGGCGGGCGAGGCGTCGGCCAGGTTGCCGACCAGCGGCAGCACGTTGCCCGGCCCCCGCGCCTTGAGCTCGCGGTAGTGCCGGTCCACGGCGAGGTGGTCGACGTCGAGGGCCACCACGTAGTCGGCGTGCTCGGCGGCGAGGCGGCTGAAGATCCCGGTGTTGGCGCCCAGGTCCCACGCCAGACGCCAGCGGCGCTCGCTCACCGCCTGGCGCACGAACCGCTCCTTGACCTCCCGGTTCTCCCCGTCGTAAGAGTTGGCGTCGGCGTAGTCCGCCCATTCGGAGGCCGTGCGCCGCCACGCGAGCTTGCCGACCACCTTCTTCAGGCGGCGGACGTTGTGGACGATCATCTCCTTGCGGAAGCCCGCCCGCCGCAGCTCCGAGCGCAGGCTCCGGTCGGAGTCGGCGGCGGCGTGGAGCCTGGCCTGCAGCCAGACGTCGGTCAGGACTCCCGGGCGCAGGCGGTCGCGCCAGCCCAGGATGCGGTTGCAGTCCGCCGGTGGGATGCCGTCGATCGCGCCGCGCAGCCAGGGCTGGAACGGCAGGTCGCGGTACGCCGTGAGCAGGAGCGGGTAGAGGAAGAGCTGGCAGAACTGCAGATAACCCGCCCAGGGATCGCCGGCGGTCCACCTCTCGAACGAGGCGACGTCGATGAAGACCGGCCGCGCCCCCTGCCACTGCACGTTGTAGGACGAAGCGTCCTTGAGGATGAAGCCCTCCTCGAGCGCCGCGTCGAGCAGCTCGAGCTGCAGCAGGGCCGCGTCGCGCAGCATGCTGAAGGACCACTCGTAGGGGTACGACACGAAGGGGATGCGCTCGTGCTCGAGCGCCGCGGCCCAGTCGCCGGAGAGGGCCTCGAGCCCGGCGTCGGACGCCTGCGCCGGCCGCGTGGCCACGATCCGGCCCTCGTCCATCAGGCGCGCGAAGAAGCGCGTCTCCCGCAATCCCTGCCAGGACTCGAAAGCGCGCCGGCTCAAGGCGCGGAAAACGCGGCCCTGGTAGTAGAAGACGCGGCCTTCGCGGTCGCGGAAGGAGCCGGGCTCAAGCCGCGGGGTCGTCATGCTCCCCCCTCTTCATTCCGAAGAGGCCGAGAAGCTTGTGCCAGTAGAGCTTGACGACGACGGCCACGCCGGCCACGCCGCCGAGCAGGAGCTGCAGGAACATGCTGCCGGAGGCGGGATCGAGGTAGGCCCGAGCGGGGACCGCCACGAGGGCGAGCCCGCTGGAGACGAGGAGAAAGAAGAACCATCGCTGCATAACTCGCTGCATAACGGCAGGCTCCGCGATTCGGGTTCGGACGACGGGGCGCTCTCCAACGTGAAGCTGCGAGGAGATCACGGTGAAGGACCGCAAGAGAAGAGCTTGCCACGGCCAGGGGATCCGGGTCAACCGCGTGAGATACTCCGGGCCGATGAGGTGCCCTTCCTGCGACGAAGAGATGCCGGCCGGCGCCCGCGTCTGTCCGACTTGCTCGGGCTCGGACACCTGGTCGTCCTCGGAGCGCTCGCCGCGGCCGGCGAGCGGCTCCGGCGGCCGCGCGCCGGCGGACCGCTTCGCGGCCGGAACCCTGCTCGCCGGCCGCTACCGCATCGTGCGGCTGCTGGGCCGCGGCGCCATGGGCATGGTCTACCACGCCGAAGACCTGACGCTCGAGGTGCCGGTGGCGCTCAAATTCCTGACCTTCTCGCGCGAAGGCGACCCGGACAGGCGCGAGCTCTTCCTCAACGAAGTGCGCCTGGCGCGCCGCATCACGCATCCCAACGTCTGCCGGGTCTACGACGTGGGCGAGGTCGGCGGCCGGCACTTCATCTCCATGGAGTACATCGACGGCGAGGACCTGGCCTCGCTGGTCAAGCGCGTGGGCCGGCTGTCCACGGACCGCGCCCTGCGCATCGGGCTCGAGATCGCCCGCGGCCTCGAGGCGGCCCACGCGGAGGGCATCCTCCACCGGGACCTCAAGCCCGCCAACCTGATGATCGACGGCGACGGCCACGCCCACGTCGCCGACTTCGGCCTGGCCTCGCGGCCCGGCAGCGAGAGCGGATCCGGCGTCATCGCCGGCACGCCGGACTACATGGCGCCGGAGCAGATCGGCGGCGCGGTCTCGGTTTACAGCGACCTCTACGCCCTGGGCCTGGTGCTCTACGAGCTCTTCACCGGTCGCAAGGCGTACGAGCGGCCGGCGGTGTTCCGGCGCGGCCGGCCCGAGCCGCCGCCGCCCCTCGGGATCGACGGCCTCGACCTCGGCGTCGAGCGCGCCATCCTCGCCTGCCTCGAGAGCGATCCCCACGATCGTCCCGGCTCGGCCGCCGAGGTGGCGGCGGCGCTCGCCCGGGGCGGCGCGCCGCCGTGGCACCCGGCCCCCGGCGTCGCCATCGCCCACCGTCCCAACTGGGTGCTCGACCAGCGGCTCGGCGAGGGCGGCTTCGGCGAGGCCTGGCTGGCGGCGCACCGCAAGACCGGCGAGCAGCGCGTCTTCAAGTTCTGTCGCGACGCCGCCAAGCTGCGCACCCTGCAGCGCGAGATCACCCTCTTCCGCCTGCTCAAGGAGGAGCTCGGGCGGCGTGACGACATCGTCAGCCTGCTCGACTGGAGCCTCGACGAGCCGCCCTACTTCATCGAGGCCGAGTACACCGCCGGCGGCAACCTCAGGGAGTGGGCCGCGCGCCATGGCGGTCTCGCCGCCGTGCCTCTGGCGACGCGGCTCGAGGTGGTGGCCCAGGCGGCGACGGCGCTGGCCGCGGCGCACTCCGTGGGCGTGATGCACAAGGACGTCAAGCCGGCCAACGTCCTGGTGGACGAGGACGCCGCCGGCCGTCCCCACGCGCTGCTCGCCGATTTCGGCATCGGCGCCCTCACCGAACGCAAGCGTCTGGAGGCCGCCGGCATCACCGTCGCCGGCCTGACCGAGACCGACTCGGAAACGTCCTCGGGCGCCGGCACCCGCCTCTACATGGCGCCGGAGATCGTGGAGGGCAAGCCGGCGACGCTGCCGGCGGACGTCTACGCCCTCGGCGTGCTGCTCTACCAGATGGTCGTCGCCGACTTCTCGCGCGCCCTGGCCCCGGGCTGGCAGCGCGACGTGGACGACCCGCTGCTGGCGGAGGACGTGGCGGCGGCGGTCGACGGCTCGCCTGAGCGCCGGCCGGCGTGCGCCCAGCTCGCCGAGCGCCTGCGCTCGCTGCCTGAGCGCCGCGCCCGCCGCGAGGACGAGGAGCGCCGGCGGGCGGAGGCGGAGCTGGCGCGCGCGGCGCTCGAGCGTTCGCGCCGGCGGCGCAAGTGGATCGCCGCGTTCCTCGTCGTCCTGCTGCTCTTCGCCGCGGCGTTGGTGGTGGCGTTCGGGCAGGGCGAGAGGGCGGCCGAGGCGGCCCTGGTCGCGCAGACCCTGGAGAGCCACCAGGGCATGGCACGCATTGCCGCGGCCGCGGTGGACCGTAATCTCGCGGCCGTGGTGCGGCGGGTGGAGCGCGAGGCCGGCGACGCGGCGCTCGTCGACCTGGTGCGCCGTCTCGCCGCCGGCGTCGACGTGCGGACCGCGATCCAGGAGCACACGGACCAGCTCTACGACGACTACGACGACCGGCACTTCTTTAGCTGGGTCGTCGCCGACCGCGACGCGGTGGCGCAGGCGCGCTCGCCGTTCGACGCCGGCGTCGTGGGCACGCGCTACGACTACCGCGAATGGTTCACCGGGCAAGAGGAGGGCGAGGCGGAAGAGGGGCCCGTCCGGCCGCGGTCGGCAACAGGGTTGACGCTGGCCTTCCAGAGCACGGCCGAGGGGCATCCCGTCCTGATGAGCGTCGCCGCGCCGATCCGGGCCGACGGCGAGGTCCTCGGCGTGTTGGCCGCCACGATCCACCTCGGCACCTTCAACGGGTGGTTGGCGATGGCGGAGGGCCGTTCTCCGGACGCGGCCTGTCCGGAGCGTCTCGTGCTCTTGCTCCACCGCGGACAGCTCCTGCGTCACCCGTGCCCGCAGCCGGACGTCCCGCAGCCGCCCGTCGACCGGGAGGGTTTCTTCGCCACGGCAGCGGTGCGAGACCTGCTGGCGGACGGGCTCAGCCGGAGCTTTCACGACCCGCTGCGTCGCGGCCTGCCGGCGTCGCGTCCGGGGGACCTGGCCGTCGCGGTCTCCCTGGCCGAGCACCCGGACTGGACCGTCGTGGTGGTGCAGGACCGCGGCGCGGCCCTGCGTCCGCTGGCGCGGCTGACCGGGCGTCTGCGGTTTCTGGGGAGGATCGCCTTGGCGGTGGCGGGCGTCGTCTTGTTGGTGCTGGGCGGCTTGCTCCGGAGTCGGCGAGGGGAGCCCTGACTCGCACTGCCTCGAGATTGGCATAGCCCTGCCGCTGCAAGAGGTTCCGCAGCGCCACGTCGCTGGCGGCATCAGCGTCGTAGAGCGCTTCGACCGCCACCGCGTTGTCGAGGATGCCCGGGGGACGGCGGGGAAGGCCCATCGAGCCATCGAGACGGCCGAGTCGTTCGTCGCGAGCCTCAAGCGGCTCGCAGGGTGGGGACCGGTTAGGCCGGTGTTTGGATCGGCGGATCCCGGCGGTTCAGGGTGCTAAGCTCGCTTGAGCATGGCCAATCCCTCGAGCCCCTACGACTGGCAGAGCCACAACCCGCGAGTGGAGCTGCCGCGTCCCGACGTCGGCCGCATTGCCGAGACCCTCCACGATGGCGGCAGCGCCGTCGTCCTCGGCGGACGCGGGATGGGCAAGAGCGTCACCCTGCACCAGATCCGCAGGGTGCTCGAACAGAACGGCTCGACGCGGGTGCTGCTGATCCCGGCACCGCCGCCGGAGCTCACGGTACGCGCCTGTCTCGACCAGCTCGCGTTCCACCTGAAGGTCGCGCCAGGAGCGATCAATTCGCAAACGCTCGTCGACGCCTGGTTCGACCGCAGCGACGCCCCGGAACGTCTGGTCCTGCTCTTCGACGAATTCGACCGCTACGCCGAGAAAGGCGATCCGGCGGCGGTGCCTGCCGGCCGCGGCTTCTTCAACGACCTCGAGGCCACGCGCCGCGACGTTCCCGGCCTCGGCGTCATGGCCACCGGCAGCCTGGGCATCTTCGTGGTGCGCGACGTGCTCGGCTCGAGCTTTCTGTCGCGGGCGCTCCACGTGCGTCTGCGGCCCTTCGACCGCGGCGACGCGGCGGTCCTGGCGCGGCCTTTCTCCGACCGTGGGCTGGCCCTGGACGAGCAGGTCCTCGACGTCCTCCATCTCGCCACCGGCGGCATTCCGGCGTTGATCACCTTCGGGCTCCAGGAGCTGTGGCACCTGGACCGGACCGCCGAGGAGAGCGACGTGACCGCGATCTTTTCGGCCTTCAGCCGCGACCATGCCGCCTATCTTCAGGACCTGATGCGTTCGGTGACCGATCCGCGGCTGTCCGAGGCGCCGCGCCGGGTCCTCGACTACATCCGGCAGACGGCGGGCCCGGTGCCGCGGTCGAAGCTCGAAGAGGTCATGACGCCGGCCAACGGCTCCCTGTCGCTCGAGCTGATCGACGTCCTCCAACTCCTCGAAGCGGCCGGCCTTGTCCGTATCGAGGGCTCCCTTTTTCACGACAACCCCGTCCGCGTACGACCGGTCGTCAGCATTCTCGACCTGCCGGCGAGCTCTGAAGAGGTCGACGACCTCGCCGGGCTTCTACGGCGTGACCTGGTCACTCTCCTGGGCAAGCTCCACCGCGGCAGCGTCGATTTCTTCAGGCCGGGCTGTGGCGGTGCGGACAAGCGACTCGTCCCCGAGTCGGTTTTCTCCGCCCACCTCGCTCTGGGCTTCGAGTTGATGGGCTGGCGCGTCGAGCGCGAGGCTCAGAGTGCATCGGGGCGGACGGATCTGAAGCTTCGGCGTAACGGCGCGGACGAGACCGTGCTCGTCGAGGTCAAGATCTGGGGCCGCAACGACTACCGCGACGCGCAGCGCCAGATCGAGAGGTACTGGACGGCGGACGTACGTGGCGCCGCCGTCGTCCATCTGACCGACGCGGACGTCGACGGCTGGGGCGAGCGTTGCCGTCGCGAGTGCCTGGACTCGGCGGGTCTGACGGTCAAGGAGGCCGCGATCGTCGCGGGCTCTCCGGTCTCTGCACATTTCGCCGTTTCGTCGACGGCCGGCGGGATGACGGCGTCCGTCGATCACTACTTGCTTCGCCTGCCACGAAAGTAAGCAACGTCATGCGAAGGTGCCGAGAGCCGCTCAGCGAGGCGAGCGACTCCTCGCCTGGTGCGAAGCTCTTGTCCGGCTCGGACACCGGCTCCACACCGCTAACGCGGCCAGCGCGCCGACACCCCCACGCCGACGAACCAGTCGTCCGCCTCGTCCGTCAGGGCGACGCCCCCGGCCACGTCGAGCTGGACGTTCGGACGCAGCAGGAACGTGAAGCCGCCGTCGAAGGAATGGGCCGGGTCTCCGGACGCGCTGCCGGGTACGGTCCCGAAGAGCTCCACGAACGCCCCGGTCCGTTCGCTCAACCCGATCCCCAGGGCCACGGTGTAGAGGTAGCTCGAGAGCGTGGTCGCCCCGCCGCCGGCGCCCGGCTCGCTCGCCCATTCGACGCCGACGTTGTAGCCCAGGCCCAGGCGCTCGCCGAGCGTGTGGGCGAGCGCCAACCGGAAGGACGGGTCGACGCGGTCGCTGGTGAAGGCGGCCTCGCCCACCGGCAGCGAGCCGGCGAGGAGGAGCGCCATCTCGGGCCTGCGCCCCTGCTCGTCGCGCAGCCGCACCTTGACGCCGAGCTCGGCGTCGCCGACGCCGCTCTCGTCGAAGAGGCCCTCGGCCCCGACGTCCTGCGACACGTGGCCCGTCCAGCCGATCCGCAGCTCGAGGCGTTTGACGAGCCCGATCCGCAGCAGGGAGCCCGGCGCCTCGAAGGTGTCGAGATCGGCATCGCCGTCGTGGGTGAACGACGCTCCGACTTCGAGCTGCACGAATCCCGGCGCGACGGTGACCGCCGACTCCGTCTGATCGGGACGGTCGGTAATAAGCTCCGGAACGTCTTGCTGAGCCGCGCTCGTTCCCGCGGCGAGTATCAACACGACAAAGATGAAGACGCGCATGACTTCTCCGTAGGGCAGGCACTGCCTGCCGATTCCTTGCACAGCACGGTTTTTGCTCAACGAACCCACCGGCGGACCCAGAACGTGAGCTGGTCGAGCACGGTGACGACGGCGATGATCACCAGCAGCAGCACCGCCACCTTCTCGTATTGAAAGCCCCGCACGTAGAGCTGAATGTAATAACCGATGCCGCCGGCGCCGACCAGCCCCAGCACCGCGGCGTCGCGGAAGTTCATCTCCAGCCGGAACACGGTGAACGCCACCACCTGCGGCACCGATTGCGGGAGGAGCCCGTAGCGCAGCGTCTGCAGCCAGCTCGCGCCGGTGCCGCTGACGGCGTTGACGATGCCTTGCTCCGCGGTCTCGAATTCCTCGGCGTAGAACTTGCCGAGCATGCCGACGGAGTGGAAGGCGATCGCCAAGAGCCCCGGGAACGGTCCCAGGCCCACGGCGGAGACGCAGAGCAACGCCACGACGATGAGCGGGATCGAGCGCACGAAGCCGAGCAGCCACTTCACCGGCTGCGCCACCCAGGAAGGCGCCACGTTCGAGGCGGCGAGGAAGCCGAGGGGCAGCGAGACGACGACGGCGAGCGCGGTGCCGGCGAGCGCGATCATCAGCGTCTCGATCGTCGAGCGCACGACGATCGTGGTCACGCTCCAGTCGGGCGGCACCATGCGTGAGAAGAACTCGCTGAAGCGGGGCCCCGACTCCACGAGGACGCCGAGGTCGAACTCGGCCCACGCCAGCGACCAGGCGACGAAGGCGCTAACCGCGAACCAGACGCAGATCCGGACGAGGAGCTTGCGCCGCCACGTCCTGACGAGCTCGTTGGCCATTTCTCTTCTTCTCCAGGGGTTGACCGCGGTAGACCAGCTCGGCGTCCTCGGCGGTGAAGCCTTCGGGAGCGCCGTCGTAGACCACCCGGCCGTTGGCCAGGCCCACCAGGCGGCTGGCGAAGCGGCGCGCCAGCTCCGGCTGGTGGAGGTTGACGACCAGGGTCACGCCGCGGCGGGCCACGCACTCCACGAGGAGCTCGAGGGCGTCCTCGGCGAGCTCGGGGTCGAGGGCCGAGACCGGCTCGTCGGCGAGGATCACGTCGGCCTCCTGCATCAGGGCGCGGGCGATGGCGGCGCGCTGGCGCTGGCCGCCCGACAGGGTCTCGACCCGGCGGTGGTGGAAGCCGGCGAGGCCGACCTCCTCGAGGATCGCTTCGGCGCGCTCCCATTCCGCCGCCGGATACCAGCCGAGCAGGCTCTTCCAGGGCGAGACGCGCCCGAGGCAGCCGTGGAGCACGTTGTCGACCACGGTGAGACGCGGCACCAGGTAGAACTCCTGGTCGATCATCGCCACGCGGCGCTGGATCCGCCGCCGCTTGCGCGCGTCGGCGTCGGCCGGGTCGTGGCCGAGCACGGTGACCCGGCCGGTGGAGGGCCGCAGGCGGCCCTTGACCAGGCGCGAGAGGGTGGTCTTGCCGGAGCCGCTGTGGCCGAGAACGAAGACGCGCTCGCCGCCGCCGAAGGCCAGCTCCTCGACGTCGAGGGCCAGCGTGCGCCCGAAGAGCACGTGGACGCCGTCGAGCCGGACGACGGTCGCGGTCTCCGGGGGGGGTGTCGTTTCGAGCCGCATGGCCGCCTCACGGAGCGGGGGAGCCGGACGCCGGGATGAAGTCGTACTGCCGCGCGATGTCTTCGACCTCGGCGTAGGTCGAGGCGTCGACGCGGACGTAGCCGTCGACGCCGTAGAGGTGCTCGAGCAGCCCGTGATTCGGGCCTTCGTTGAGCGCCAGGAGCGCGTCGCGAAGGGCGTCGACGCGCCCGGCGTCGAGATCCTTGCGGACGACGACGCAGTGCGACGGGATGGGCCGCGACTCGGCGACGTGGACCACCTGGTCGCGCTCGCCGCCGCGCAGCAGGCCGAAGGCGAACTGGCCGACGCCGGCGGCGTCGACGAATCGGTTCAACACGGCGCGGATCGCCTGCTCGTCGCCGCCGGCGAAGTAGACGCGCTTGAAGAAGGTGTCGGCGTCGGCGCGGGTGCGGATGAGGCCGGCGCTCTTGAAGGCGTCGAGCGGGTACATGTAGCCTGAGGAGGAGATCGGGTCGACGAAGGCGATCGTCTTGCCCGCGAGGTCGGCGAGGGTCTTGGTGCCGCTGTCCTTGCGCACGAAGATGCGCGCGACGTAGGTGGCCGAGCCGTTGTAGATCTCGCCGAGGATGGGGTAGGCGCCGGCCTGCCGGCGGGCCATGACGTATTGCAGCGGCCCCATGAAGCCGACGTCCGCCGAGCCGTGGCGCAGGGCCTCGACCACCGCCGCGTAGTCGGTGGCCGCGAAGTGCTCGACCTCGCCGCCGAGACGCCCCTCGAGGTAGTCGATCACCGGCTCGACGTTCTCCACGAGCTGGTCAGGGTTCTCGTAGGCGATGAAGACGATGCGCAGCGGCTCCTGGGCGCCGGCCGCGCCGGCCAGCGCGATGAGCGCGAAGAGCAACGCCGGCAGGACGACCCGCAGGGTCTTCCGGTTCTCGTCCCGCAGGGACGGTGGAGAGATAGCCAGGGATTTCAATCCCTGGAATCGCGGCATGGCGGTCATTGCAGCACCTCCGCGTGGTTTTCGTAGAGCGCGCGGTACTCCGCCACGCGGGCGTCCACGGCTGCGAGGTCGCCGCGCCGGCGGGCCTCGTAGGCCTCGACCATGATCTCGGTGAGGCGATCGAGCACCGGAAGTCGGCCTTCGTCCTGCACGTCCCACTTGTGGGCCTGCACCTCGAAGGCGATGGTCTTGAACGTCACGTCGAGCAGCTCGTTCTCGCCGCGGGCCTTGAGCAGCTCGTAGGTCGAGAGGAAGAAGCTGAACTCCTCGAGCTCCGAGGCCAGGGTGAAGACGGTGTCCTCGTAGCCGTCGATGCCGCCGCCCACGGTCTCGACGTAAGCGGTCAGGTCGTCGAGCTCCGGCCCGGAAAGGCCGAGGCCGTAGAAGTCGTTGAAGTGCCCGCTGACCGCCCGCAGGGTCGGCGCGCTGCCGTCGTGGAAGTAGGGCGCCGTGAAGGCGGCGGAGAGCAGCGTGGGGGTGTCGAGGGCGCGGTCGCGGGAGCCGGCCTCGGCGCCGCCGACGGTGCCCACGTCGTGGCGGCGGCGGTCGAGGAAGTGGTCGCCGGGCACGTGGCAGCTCGCGCACGAGCGTCCCCCCATGGCGGCGAAGGGACGGTGGAAGATCTCCTCTCCGCGCCGCGCCGCCGGCGCCGCCGCGTCCGTCAGCTTGCCGTCCGGCGCCAGGGCCGCGTTGGGCAGGAAGTCGAACTCGAGCATGTAGGCGACCAGGCCGTCGAGCAGCATCGCCTCGGGCTCCGGGCCGTTGAACTCGTTGACGATCACGTTGCGCGTGAACTCGCGCAGCGACGCGAACCGGCCGTTGCGGCCGTAGGGGCCGGTGAAGCGGATGCCGCGCAGGTCCGGGATGTCCACCGGGTCGAAGTGGCCGTTGGCGGCGTGCGGCGCGAAGAAGCTGCTCGAGACGTCGAGACCGCCCGGGCGAACGGAAAGACCCGGAATGAAGAAGCGCGGATTCGTCACCCCCTTGTTGTGGCAGGTGTTGCAGCTCAGGCCGAGCGAGCGCGCCGGCTCGCCGAAGATCTCCGGGCTGTCGAAGGCCATGTCGCCGAGGGCCACCAGCGGCGTCTCGGCCTCGTCGACGCCGCGCACCGCCATGTTGAGGACCTGGCGCGGACGCGGCAGTTGCTTGTTGATCTCGCTGCCCGGGGGCAGCAGCCCCGGCGCGGCGGCCGCGGCCGGGGTCACGGGCAGGAGCGCCGGCGAGACGCGGAAGACTCTCTCCGGCACCGCCGCCGCGTCCTCGGCGCGGAAGGTCGCGTCGAGGAACGCCATCAGGCGCGCGGCTTCGCGCTCGAAGGTCTCGCGGTCGGGAGCCACGGCGCCGGCGCCGAGGACGCCCGGCGTGCCGAGGGCGCTCGTCAGCTCGAGCCAGCGTCGGCCGTGCTCGCGATAGGCGCCGGCGTCGATAGCCTGGAGCGCCGGCTCGAAGGCCGCCCACAGCGCCCGCGCCTCGCCGAGCTCGAGCGAGGCCCTACCGTATTCGTCCAGCCGCGCCCGCGCCAGAGCGAGGTGGGCGTCCAGCTTGTCGATCACGGCGCCGGTCGAGAGGTGAAAGACGTCGCGGGCGGTCGCCCGGCGCTCGGCGGCGGGTATCGGCCCACTCCCCCCGGTGGCGGTGATAGCGGCGTCGAGCAGGGAGGCGACCGACGACCGGTAGAGGCGTCCTCCGTCGGGCTCGACCGCCTCCAGACCGTCGGCGATCAACGTGGCGTCGCGGCCGACCTCGTTCCACAGCACCGGGTTCAGGCTCAGCAGGAAGCCCATGCGCCGGTAGCTCTCGGTCACCGGGTGCAGGCGCTCCGGCGGCACGACGTGGGCGTCGGCCCGGCTCCAGGCCAGGGCGGAAGCGACGGCGGCCAGCGCCAGCGCCGCGAGTCGGGTCGGTTGCAGGAGGGATCGGTATCGTCTCGGCATGGCTGTTTTCCTCGCAGGGTCTTGCTCGCAGAGGGGGCTCTTTTTGAGCCTTCAAAATTATCGTCGGCCAGATCCGAAAAGTCAAGCCCTGTCGATCGGAAAAGTGCGAGGGAGGGGGACGCGCCCGCGCCGCACGGGCCTGAAGACCCGTGCTATCGCGGGCAAGCCCGCTGAAGCGGGCTGCAGAGGGCACCGCCGCAGCACGATCCCGAGCCCCCTTCAGGGGGCTTTCCCTCAGTAGCACGGGCATTGCCCGTGCGGGCGTGGGCCGTGCCAATGTGGCCTCTCAGAGCAGGTCGGACAGGTCGCGGTACGGGCGGTCCTGGGATTCGGCGACCGGCTCGCAGGTGATGTGGCCGGCGAAGGTGTTGACGCCGGCGCGCAGCCCGGGGTCGGTCTCCACAGCCTTCTTGACGCCCAGGTTGGCGAGCCTGAGGGCGTAGGGGAGGGTGGCGTTGGTCAGCGCCAGGGTCGAGGTGCGGGGCACCGCGCCCGGCATGTTGGCCACGCAGTAGTGCACCACGCCGTCGACCTCGTAGACCGGGTCGGAGTGGGTGGTCGGATGGGTGGTCTCGAAGCAGCCGCCCTGGTCCACCGCCACGTCGACGACCACCGAGCCGGCCTTCATCAGGCCGATCATGGCGCGGCTCACCAGCTTCGGCGCCGAGCGTCCGGGGATGAGCACCGCACCGATCAACAGGTCCGCGCGCACCAGCGACGCTTCGACGTTGTGGCGGTTGCTGGCGAGGGTGGTGATCGCGCCGTGGAAGAGGTCGTCGATGAAGCGCATGCGGTCGAGGTTGGACTCCAGCACCGTCACCCTGGCGCCGAGACCGAGGGCGATCTTCATGGCGTTCAGGCCCACGATGCCGCCGCCGAGGATCACCACGTCGCCGGGCGGCACGCCGGGCACGCCGCAGATCAGGATGCCGCGGCCGCGGTGCGCCTTCTGCAGGTAGGTGGCGCCGACCAGCACCGACATGCGGCCCGCCACCTCCGACATCGGGATCAGCAGCGGCAGGGCGCCGCGGGCGTCGGTGATGGTCTCGTAGGCGATGCCCGTGACCTTGCGCTCCATCAGGACCGAGGTCAGCTCGGGGAGCGGCGCCAGGTGGAGGTAGGTGAAGAGGATCTGCTGCTCGCGCAGCCGCGGGTATTCGACCTCGATCGGCTCCTTGACCTTGGTGATCATCTCGGCCGCCGACCAGATCTCCTCGGCGTCGGGAACGATCCGGCCGCCCGCCCTGGCGTATTCGTCGTCGGAGAAGCCGCTGCCGTCGCCGGCGCCGGCCTCCACCATCACCTCGTGCCCGGCCTCGGCCAGGGCGTGGACGCCGGCCGGCGTCATGCCGACGCGGTATTCGTGGTCCTTGAGCTCGCGAGGGACGCCGATCTTCACTTGCTCGAGCCCCCCCTGGCCGGGGCCTCGGCACCCGGCTGAGGAGGGCCCGGCGGCTGAGCGGCGGCGCTCGCGCCCGCCAGCGAGTCGGGTTCCTTGCGCGGCGCCTCCGAAGCCTGCCGCGGCGCGTCCTTCTTCGGCTCCGCGGGGCCTCGGCCTTTGGCCTCGGCGGCGCGGCCCATCTCCACCTTGCCGGTGAAGAAGGCGCCGTCGGCGATGTGGACCTGGGGTGCCGCCATGTCGCCTTCGAGGCGTCCCGAGGACAGCACCTCGACGCGCTCGAGGCCCTGGACGTTGCCCTGGACCTGACCGCCGATCTGGACCGAGCGCGCCCGGATCTCTCCCCGAACCTTGCCCTGGGGGCCCACGACCACGCGGCTGTCGAGGTCGATCTTGCCCTCGATCTGGCCGTCGATCAGCAGCTCGGCCGAGCCGGAGACCTCGCCGACCACCTTGGAGCCGCTGGCGATCTGGGTGCGGTCGTGGCTCTGCGAGCTGGCCGGCTTGACGGGCGGCGCCGAGCGCGGCGAGGCCGCGGGGGCGGGCGCCGGCGGCGGCGAGGGTTCGGAGTCACGGCGGAAAATGGACATGGGCAGGCTTCCTCACGGGGCGTTCATGGGGCTGGCGTTCTCGGGAGGCCGGATGGCACGGGAGCCCGCAGCCGGTGCGGGGGAGACGCGTTGGCGTGGAGCGGGCAACGGGACTCGAACCCGCGACATCAAGCTTGGGAAGCTTGCACTCTACCAACTGAGTTATGCCCGCTCGATCTCGAAACCGAGCACCAGCAATCTAGCCCACCGCGCGCCGCCGGTCAAGTCGAATGTTTCTCCCCGCGGTGACGGCCGGTCGGCTTGCCATTTGCCCGCGGCGAGCTATACTGAGGCCACTATGGTCTATACGGGCAGAGGTCCGAGTGAGCAGGGTCGTCCGACCGACCGGCCGCGCGGCGACGAGGGGAGCGAGTCCCTCTACTTTTTCCCCGACCAGACAGTGTCCGAGGCTCGGGTCCGCTGGATCCTCGAGAACGGCTCGCGCGACGAGCGCTCCTGGGTGGTCTCGCACCTCCTGCGCTTCGCCCTGTGGGACGACATCTGGGCCTACGTGACGCGCGAAGACGTCCGCGAGATGTTCCCGGACCTCGAGCTGCCGGAGAACCTGCGGTCCGCCTGGGCGCGCATGCTGAAGGTCGAGGCGCCGGTCGGCTGACCTGCCGAGGGCGCGCTCCCGGCCGCCGCGGCCGAGAGCGCCGATCGGCGGCGTCAGCCGGTCGAGCCGTGTCCCGACCGTCTTCGTCCTCCGTCCTCAGTCGCCGTCGAGCAGGTTTCCCAGGCCCCCCACCACGTCGAGCACCGAGCCTTCGCCCTTGCGGCGGCCGCCGGTCTGCGGCGCCGCCTTGTAGATGCGGTCGGCGAGGCGGCTGAACGGCAGCGACTGAATCCACACCTTGCCTGGCCCGGTGAGCGCCGCGAAGAACAGGCCCTCGCCGCCGAAGAAGATCGACCTGATGCCCTTGACCATCTGGATGTCGTAGGAGACCTGCTGCTCGAAGGCCACCAGGCAGCCGGTGTCGAGGCGCATGGTCTCGCCCACGCCGAGGGTCCGCTCGACCACGGTGCCGCCGGCGTGGGCGAAAGCGTAGCCGTCGCCCTCGAGCTTCTGGAGGATGAAGCCCTCGCCGCCGAAGAGCCCGACGCCGATCTTGCGCTGGAAGGCGATGCCCACCGAGATGCCCTTGGCGGCGCAGAGGAAGGCGTCCTTCTGGCACAGGATGGTGTTGCCGTGCCGGCGCAGGTCGATGGCGATGATGCGGCCGGGGTAGGGCGCGGCGAAAGCCACCTTCTGCCGCTCGTGCGCCTGATTGCCGAAGACGGTCATGAACAGCGACTCGCCGGTGAGCACGCGCTTGCCGGCGCCCAGCAGCTTGCCCATGAGGCCGCCGCCGCCGGCGCCGCTGCCGTCGCCGAAGATGGTCTCCATCCGGATGCCCGGGTCCATGTACATGAAGGCCCCGGCCTCGGCGATGCAGGCCTCCTGTGGATCGAGGGTGATCTCCACGAACTGCATCTCCTCGCCGTGGATCTCGTAGTCGATCTCGTGGGCCATGGAGGGACGGCCGGCGGCCGGCCCCGGCGCCGCCGGGGGACGGGGCGCGACGGCGCCGCCGCCCAGGAACGCGGCGAATTCGGACCGCTCGCCCGCCGTCGCCCAATTGGCCATGCCCTGAGTGAAGACGTGGGTCCTGCCGTTGAGCTCGCCGGCTCGGAACCGGGGACCGAGCTCGGCGACGCCGAACGGGCCCTGCTGCGCTCCGCCGACGGCGATGTACCAGACCTTGTCGCTCATGTGATGCCTCCGAACGATGGGGTAGAGAAGGAATCGGCTCCGGGAGGCCTACGCGCATCCCGTCGCGGGAATTCAACTTACGAGAAGATGTCTTCAGCCGTCGACGCCGTGTCCGTGCCGGCGGCGACGAGCCAGCGCCGCAAGACGGTGGCGTCGGCGCACGCGGCGATGGCGGCGCGCCGCTCGTCGTCGAGCTCGACCTTTCGCGCTTCGAGAATAGCCAGAAGGCCGTCGCGCAAGGCGAGAAGCTCGCCCTCGGCCTTCCCTTCAGCCTTCCCTTCAGCCTTCCCTTCAGCCAGCACTGCCTCGAGATCGGCATAACCCTGGCGCTGCAAGAGGTTTCGCAGCGCCACGTCGCTGGCGGCATCGGGGTCGTAAAGCGCTTCGACCGCCACGGGGTTGTCGAGGATGCCCGGGGCCGCGAGCGTCTCGCCGGGATTGACGATCCGCATCCGCTGCCCGGGGCGGTAGACTTCGACCCGCCGTGGCCCCTGGAGACGCACCACCCAGATGAGCTCGGTGCCGGCGGCGAGGAGCTCCCCGATCTTGGCGGCGAGCTCGTCCTCGTCCTGGCCGGTGTCGGCGTACTCCACCGCCAGACGCGGGACGCCCTTGACCCAGCCGGGCTCGTCAGGGATCCGTCCGGACGAGAGGTCCGGGGCCCGCAGGGTGCCGGGTTGCGGCGAGAATCCGGTGTCGATCCCCACGTCCTCGCTGGCCGGGTCGGTCTTGATCACCAGGATGCCGGCGACTTCGGCCTTCGAGCCGCGGCCGCCGGTAGGGGA
>DASWIG010000651.1:0-5069 GCA_036397835.1 Thermoanaerobaculia bacterium | reverse complement strand
AGCTGGTGGCCGAGGAGGTGCTCGCCGTCGGCTGCAAGCTGTCGATCGCCCCCGGCGGCCCCATAGGAGCGACCTGCACGGCGGCGTCGTGCTTCGCGGAGGGCTCGTGAGCGCCGCCGCGCCGGACGCCGTGGACGGCCGCCGGATCTACCGTCAGAGCCCCGCGGTGGCCACGCGCGACATCGCCGGCGAGGTCCTCCTGGTGCCGGTGCGCGGCGAGCTGGCCCAGCTCCAGCGTCTCTTCTCCCTCAACGCGGTCGGCGCCTTCATCTGGCAGGAGCTCGACGGCAAGCGGGACCTGGCGGCCATCCAAAACGACCTGATCGAGCGCTTCGAAGTGTCGGAAGAGGAGGCGCGGCGTGACCTCGTCGAATACGTCGAGAGCCTGCGGCAGGCTTCCCTGATCGTGGCCGAGGGAACCGCCGAGGAGTGACGGCCCTCGCGCCCGCTGCCTTCGAGCTGACCATCGGCGGCCTCCGCTTCGTCGCCGAGCCTCCTCCCGGTCTTCGGCTCTACGAGGACGACCCGACTTACCGGGACTTCACCGGTCCAACCCGCGCGCTGCCGGGCGAGATCGAGCTGCCCGTCCGTCTCGAGCTCGGCGGCCTGCCTGCATTCGACGACCTCCCCATCCTCTTCGACACCGGCACCTGGTCGGTCCACCAGGCGGGGGAGGAGACGCTCCTGCGCCTGCGCGGCGGCGGGGAGTCGGGGCCCTTCCTGTGGCTGGCCTGGATCGGAGGTGGCGTTGAGCCGGCCGTGCGCGTACGGTGCGGACCCGCCCTCGTCGACGGCGGCCGCCTGCGCAGCCCGTTGCACTACCCCCTCGACCAGCTCCTGGCGATGTACTTCCTCGCTCCTCGCCACGGCCTGATCTGCCACGCCGCGGGCCTCGTCCACGACGGCCGCGGCATTCTCTTCGCGGGCCGTTCGGGCGCCGGCAAGACCACCTGGATGCGCCTGTGCGCCGGCCGTACGGAGCTCGCAGGGCTCAGCGACGACCGGGTGATCGTGCGCCGCGTCGACGGCGCGGTCTGGGTCTACGGCACGCCGTGGGCGGGGGAGGGTCGGGTGGCGTCGAACCGCGCGGCGCCGCTCCACGCCCTGGTCTTCCTGCACCAGTCGCCGGTCGACGAGGTGCGTCCGATCGCCCCCGGAGCCGCCTTGGAGCAGCTCCTGCCGGTGGTCTCGGTGCTGTGGTTCGACCGCGAGCGCATGGAGCGGACGACGGCGTTCTGCGGCGAGCTCGTGGAGACGCTGCCGTCGTACGAGCTGCACTTCCGCCGCGGGGCCTCGGCCGTCGAGCTATTGGGTCAGATTCGCTGAGCCGGAGTCCCCATCCGCCGCGAGCTTCGACGACAATAGCCGGGTGCTCGAATACTGGTACCTCTTCCCCGCCGGCGTCGCCATCGCGGTCTGCGCGATGTCGAGCGGCATCGCCGGCTCCAACTTCTGGACGCCGGTCTACCTGCTGGCCATGGGCCTTGCGCCCAAGGTGGCCTTCTGGGTCTCGCTGCTGACGATGCTCTTCGGCTTCGGCTCGGGCGTCTTGCGCAACCTGCGCGACGGCACCGTGAACGCCTGGCTCGTGGGCCGCTATCTGCTGGTGGCGGCGCCGGCGACGGCGCTCGGCGCGCTGGCGTCGGCCCGGATCGACGCGTTCTGGCTGCTCTTCGGCTTCGCGGCCTTCGTCCTCGCCTACGGCGCGTTGCTGATCCGCGAGTTCCTGCGCCGCGATCCTCTCGACGAGGCCTTCGAGCCCCACGACCGCGTCTATTGGAGCGTCGGCGCACTGGCCGGCGGCCTCCAGGGCACGATCGCCGGCGGCGCCGGCGTGCTCCTGATGCCGGCGATCCTCAACCATCGCCGGGTGCGGCACCACGCCGAGGCCGTCGGCTCGACCGTCGTGCTGGTCTTCGTCCTGAGCCTGGTCTCGGTGTCGCTGCGGGTCGACGCGACGCTCCTCGCGGCCCTCGTCGCGAGCCGGGACGAGATCGTGAGGATGATCGTTTTCGCGGCGCCCGGCGTCGTCCTCGGCGGCCAGCTCGGCCCGCGCCTCGCCCGCCGCCTGTCGCGGCGCCGTCTGCGTCTGTGGGTGGGCGTGTTGCTGACGATCGTGGGCGTCCTGGTGGGATACCGGGCGCTCGCGGCCTGACCGGTACACGGCTTCGACGCCCGGTCCGTGCTCGGCTATGCTTCGAGCCTTCCGGCGTCGGGCGCGCTATACTTTCCAAATGGCGCTTCCACTGCCCCGAGAACCGGAACGCGACGAGCAGGCGTTGGAGGAGTGCGTCTTCCGGCCGGTCCTCAAGCCGGACGGCCGCTGGGTGATCGAGCCGGTCCCTCTGACGCTCGACGTCCTCCTCGACCCGCGGGAAGGCGATCAGGTGCCGCAGAGCAATCCCCATTCCCGACCGTGGAATTCTCTCTGTAGAGCGTCCAAGTGATTCACGACGCTCACCCCGACGGCTCCGCGTCGCCTCACTGCTTTCAGCGTCGCCTTGTCGTGAAAGCGGAGGACGACGATCGCCTCCAGGGCCTTCTCGTCTTCAGCCGTAGCGATCTCGTTCACGCCGGGACGCTGCTCGACGAGGATCCCCGTCCCCTCCTCGAGAAAACGCACCCAGCGCTCGACGAGCCCGCGCGCCGTCTCGTCCGGGCCGAGCGTGCCGCCGCGCCGGCGCAGGATCTCGACGAGAGCATCGACGAGGGCGCCGCGCTCGATGACGACTTCCTTGTCGCCCGCGGAGCGCTGGCGCTGCATCCGCAACGCCAGGGCCTCGAGATAGGCGCGCTGCAACCCCGCGTCGATCTCGCGAAACGTCCGCCGGCGCGCTGACGGCCACGTCTCGAGCAGCGTCTTGACGCAGATGTTGTAGAGCGCCGCCCGCTCCCCCGGCAGATGGGCCTCATAGCGGTGGACGAGCGCGATCAGCGTGGCGAGCATGGGATTGCGCGCCAGCGCGCGGACGCGCGCATCGGCCTCGAGCGCTGCCGCCAGGTCGGCGGCGCCGCGGTCGCGTGCTACCGGGTCGTTCGCTTCCTGCACCGCGTACCACCTGTCTCGCGGCGCCGGACGCGCCGGACGCGCTCGGCCTGGGTGCCCTGTGGCTGGTCACCAGATTACCACCCCGAGCGGCATTTGGAGCCCGTGCCTCGAGCAGAACTCCGTCCCGAGAGGACGCGGCTCCCGGCAGGGACGGCCATGGGCTCCTCGCCGGGCGGCGGACGCGGGCGCCAGGCGGCGTCCGAGCCCTGGAAGTCCTCCGAGCTCATCCCCGAGCTCCCCGGGCACGCAAATCGCCGAGGGACGGCGTCCCGCGGCTCCAACGGCGGGAAAAGCCCTCAGGGACGCCGTCCCCGAGCAGTTTTCACGTGAAAATTGGGCAGGGACGGCGTCCTTACGCTCTTTTCACGCCTTGTCCGCCCAAGGACGCCGTCCCTGAGCGATTTTCCGCCCTCGACGGCCCACGGAGGGCCTCCGCGGGCTTGTGAGGCGGCTCGGGAGCCCCTGCACGCCGGCCTGCAGGGGTTTTCACCGCCCGAAACTTTTTTTCCTACGGATTCGCACAACAGCGGCTCCGGAGCCGCTTTTATCCTGGCTCCCGTCGACGCCGCCGGCCCATGGGGGGCCGGCGGCCGGCGAAATCGCCCGGCACGACGCCGGCAACGAGAAAGGAGCCTCGAGATGAAGCACCTGGTCAGTCCACGTACCCCAACGCCTCCAGACGCCGGCGCGTCTCCGCGTCGACGCCGGGCTCTTCGTCCTCCGTCCCGTGCGACGTCTTGGCGGCGATCCACGCCTTCAGCCGCGAGCGCAGCCAGGCCGCCTCCAGGCCGCCCTCCCCCGCGCGGTTCGTGAGCTCGCCCGGGTCGGTCTCGAGGTCGAAGAGGTACTCCGTCGAGCGCGTGCGCCCGAGGCCGCCGCCGACGCCCCAGTCGAGGCCCCGGCGGGGCGCCCAGACCAGCTTCCAGCGACCGCTCTGGATCGAGTAGATGCCGCCCTTGACGCTCGCCGCCGCGGCGAGGTGGACGTCCGCGTCCGGCGGACTCGGAAGCAGCGGACGACCTTCGCTGTCCGCGTCCGGCGCCACCAGGCCGGCGAGGGTGGCGTGGAGGTCGAGGGTGCTCGTCGGCCCCGCGTGGTCGCCCGGCGCGACGGTGCCGGGCCACCAGAGGACGAGCGGGATGCGGATCATCTCCTCGTAGAGCGTGTAGCCGTGGAGCACGCCGCCATGGTCGAAGAGCTCCTCGCCGTGGTCGGAGGTGAGCGCCACCAGGAGACGCTCGGGTCACGGCCGATCCTCTGGGGCAGTTCGGCAACAGCCTCAACATCGTGGGCGGTCCTGCCGCCGGGAACCGCGGATTCACCCGGCGGGTGAACCTCTCCGCCGCCGCCGGCTTCGCCCAGGGGCGGGTGAGCCTGGACCGTCCGAGCTGGGCGAGCAACAACGCGATGGCCTTCCTGATTTCGGCAGGCGCCGGGTGCAACTCGTCCGCCTGCCAGCGCACGGCGGAGTCGGTCGACGGCGAGGGTCCTGCTGCGCCGATCCTCCGCGTGTCCTACGCCACCGCCGCGGCCGGCGGCGCGCCGCCCAACCTCGTGGTGCCGGGCGACGGGTACACCCTGGCCCCCAATCAGTCGATCGTCGTCACCTTCGAGGTCACCGTCAACAGCCCGCTGGCGCCGGCGTTCACCGAGATCACCAACACGGCGACCCTGAACACCAACCAGCAAGGCCCGTTCGTCGCCTCGGCGATCGACGACGTCGTGCGCCTCGGCGTGACCGTCGAGCCCAACAACGCCGGCTTCACCGTCGCCGGCGGCGCGGTCACCTACACCCACTTCGTCACCAACACGGGGCAGGCTCCCGACTCCTACGCCCTCACCCTGGTCAGCGAGCTCGGCTACGCGGTCGGCTGCTCGAGGCCCCTTCGAGGCGGTGGCCGACCGCCGCCGCGGCGAGGCGCCGTCCAAGCTGCTGGCCAGCGGCTACGTGAAAGAGGCCCGCACGTCGCGGCTGGCGCCGCCCGCCGATCCGGCGGCGACGCTCAAGGCGGCCGCTTGC
>DASWIG010000650.1:0-12641 GCA_036397835.1 Thermoanaerobaculia bacterium | reverse complement strand
GCTCGGATGAAGCTGCCGCGGATCAGCTAGTGCTAGTGGCCTGGAAGACCTCGTCCGCGGTCGAGGCCTTGAGAACCTCTCTCAACCACCTCTTGAGCTGGTCCTTGGTGGCTCTCTCGACACGCTTTCTGTGACCGACTTCCATAGAGCCGAACCGCTCCTCGACCAGCTCGGTCAGAGTCGCCCGCTGGCCTTCCAAGATGCCTCTCTCGCGGCCCTCCAGGATGCCCTTCTCGCGGCCCTCCAGGATGCCCTTCCTGTACCCCTCGGCCATCCACTCCTTCGGCCACTTCGCTGCACGTTCCGCCAACATCTTTGCCTCCTGTAGATCGTGGAGCTCAGGGAGCTCGACCCCCGGCAATCGCGCCGGCAGTATCGCCCGGCGGATCCACATGGCCAGGTCCCGCCGCATCTCCCGCAGCTCCGGATCGTCGAGCACGTCGATCAGCGTGTCGACGATCCGCCGGATCTCCTCGACGCTCTGCGAGCGCTCGAGCTGGAAGACTCCGGTCACCGGACTGTCGAGCGGCTCGAGGCTTTCTTGCGGAAGGCCTCCCTCGTCGATCACGAAGTACTCGAAGCTCGGGATGAAGCTCTCATAGCCCGAGATCGGCTGGACCAGCTTCAGCATCTGAGTCGGCGCGGTCCATCGCCGCTTGCCATTGTAGAGAACGATGGGCAAGACCGGCGGCAGCAGACCCGCGCGCGTCAGACGCTTGTTGCGGATCAGGTCCTGGTAGAGGAGCAGGACGTAGGCCAGCAGCCTCACCGCCATGAACCGGTAGACCGAGGACTGGAACTCGATGAGGACGTAGACGTAGAACCACTCCCCGTCGGGACCGTAGCGCACGCGCCAGACGACGTCGCTCTCGCGCTGCTCGAGCTCGTCGCTGACGTAGTGGGCCGGGACCAGCTCCAGCGTCGACAAGTCGAGGCTGCCGATCCACGGCGGGACCACGTAGCGCTCCAGGAGGTCCGCGATCATGCGGGCGTGGGAGAAGAGACGGCGGTAGCTGCCGTCGTGGGGGGTCTTCTTCTTCGCCATGACGGACATAGTCTACGACAAACCAATCCTTGAAACCAGAGATTCCTCTGACACGCGGGGCGGAAGCTCGGCGGACGGCCGGCCATTGAGGCCGGGGTTGCGGAGTTTATAATGCGGCGAGCCTGACCGCACTCAGCCGAGGAGGATCCATGCCCCGACAAGCCCGCCCCGCCGTCCTGACCGCCACCTTCACCCTGCTGCTGGCCACGCCGTTGCCGGCTTCGACGCCGGCCGCCTCCCCGAGCGAGCCGGCGTATCTCGGCGACGACACCTTCATGGAGATGGAGGAGGTCGAGGACCCGAAGATCTCGCCCGACGGACGTCACGTGGTCTTCACTCGCACCTGGGTCGACCAGACGACCGACCGGTTCCATTCCAACCTGTGGATCGTGGACACGGCCGGCGAGCGGGTGCGCGAGCTCACCCACGGCGATTGGAGCGACGGCGGTCCCGTGTTCTCGCCGGACGGCACGCGGCTGGCGTTCCTCTCCGACCGCGGCGGCAGCGAGCAGGTCCACGTGCTGTGGCTGGACACCCGCGAGGTGGCGCAGCTCACCCGCCTCGAGCACACGCCGCAGGACCTGCGCTGGTCACCCGACGGCAAGCGTCTCGCCTTCACCCTCTTCGTGCCCGACGAGACGCCGCCGCTCAAGATCGAGCTGCCCAAGGGCCCCAAGGGTGCCGAGCGGGCGGCGCCGGCGGTGGTGGTCGACCGCATGGCGTGGGCGCGCGACGGCCGCGGCTACCTGCCCCCGGGCTACCGCCACGTCTTCGTGGTCGACGCCGTCCTCGGCGGCACGCCGCGGCAGGTGACCGACGGCCCCTACCACCACGACGACGCCGACTTCTCGCGCGACGGCACCCTCTACTTCTCGGCCATCCGCAAGGAGGACGCCGAGTACCTGCGCCGCGACACGGAGATCTACGCCGCCGACCCGGCGAGCGGGGAGATCCGCGTCCTGACCGACCGCAAGGGGCCGGACGACGCCCCCCTGGTCTCCCCGGACGGCCGCTGGATCGCCTACACCGGCTACGACGACAAGCTGTGGACGTCGCACCTCGACGGCATCTACCTGATGGACGCCGGGGGCGGCGCCAAGCGGGCCCTGGCCACGGACCTGGCGAGCTCGCCGCGCCGCGTGACCTGGGCTCCGGACTCGAGCGGCGTCTACTTCCTGCTCGGCGAGGAGGGGAGCTACAACCTCCATTTCGCGTCGTTCGCCGGCGAGGTGCGCGCGGTCACCACCGGCACCCAGGTGCTCTCGGACTTCTCCCTGTCCGCGGGCGGCCGCGCGGCCGCCGTCCGTTCCGGCTTCCACGAGCCGGAGCACCTCGTCACCTTCGACGTCGCCGCGCCGGGGGCGACGACCACGCTCGTCGACGTCAACGCCGACGTGCTCGGAGACGTTCGGCTGGGCGAGGTCGAGGAGATCTGGGCCACGGCGCCGGACGGCTGGAAGAGCCAGGGCTGGCTGATCCGTCCGGCGGACTTCGACCCGGCGAAGAAGTACCCCATGGTGCTGTGGATCCACGGCGGTCCGTGGTCGATGTACAGCGTCGGCTTCAACTGGTCGTTCCAGAACTTCGCCGCCTCCGGCTACGCCCTTCTCTACATGAACCCGCGCGGATCGACGGGCTACGGCCAGGACTTCGTCAACGGCATCCAGCACGCCTACCCGGGCAAGGACTACGACGACCTGATGGCCGGCGTGGACGAGGCCGTGAGGCGCGAGTGGATCGACGAGGAGAACCTCTTCGTCTGCGGCGGCTCGGGCGGCGGCGTGCTGACGGCGTGGATCGTCGGCCACACCGACCGCTTCCGGGCGGCGGCGTCGATGCGGCCGGTGATCAACTGGCACTCGTTCGTGGGCACCACCGACGGCGTGATGTGGTACGACCAGTTCCGCAAGCGTCCTTGGGAGGACCCGGCGGAGTACGCGGCGCGCTCGCCGCTCACCTACGCGCCGAACGTGACGACGCCGACCCTGGTGATGACCGGCGAGGCCGACCTGCGCACGCCGATGAGCCAGAGCGAGGAGTACTACCGGGCGCTCAAGATGCTCAAGAAGGAGACCTTGCTCATCCGCATGCCCGAGGAGTACCACGGCTGGCGCCGGCCGTCGCACCGACTGGCGCAGCAGCTCTACCTCAGGGCCTGGTTCGGCAAGTACCGCACCGACCTCGAGGACGAGGGCGACGTGCCCGAGGTCAAGCGCGGCGACACGCGTCCGGGGGCTTCGCGTCCCCTACTCCCGAAATCCGCGGGTGGTCGAAACGGCGTCAAGCCTGACGCAACGCGTCCACCGGCTGGGCGGGATGGACGGTGAGCTCGCCCGCACCGAACCCGCGGACGACCTCCAGCAGCTCTTCTTCCGTCAACACCCGCGCCGACTGTTTCGCCCTCGCCAGCACCGCCTCCACCACCCCCCCGTCGTCAGGCAGGCCATGGGCGCGCAGGAAGTGGTGGACGTTCGAGGCTCCCGACATGGGCCCGACGAGGATCTCCTGGCGCCGGCCGACCCAGCTCGCCGGCACCCCGGAGTAGACGCGGTCCGCCAGGTCGTGGTCGCCCTTGGCGAAAGCCTTGATCACCGCCGCGGCGTGGACGCCGGTGCCGGTCCGGAAGGCGTCGCGGCCGACGATCGGCGTGTTGGCGGCGAAGGGCACGCCCACCGCCCGCGACACCGCCTCGGCGTAGTCCGGCAGCCGGCTGAGGTCGCCGTCGCGCAGGCCCAGCAGCTTCAGGTTGACCAGGATCTGCTCGATCGGCGTGTTGCCGGTGCGCTCGCCGATCCCCAACGCGGTGCCGTGTACACGGGTGGCGCCGCCGCGGATCGCCGCCAGGGTGTTGGCGAGGTCGAGCGCGCGGTCGCGGTGGCCGTGCCAGTCGATGCCGACGTCGACGCCGAGCTCGTCCAGCAGGCTGCGAGCCCACGCGACCAGGTTCAACGCCCCCTCGGGAATGGCGGCGCCGGCCGTGTCGGTCAGGCAGAGGCGTTTGGCTCCCGCCTCGACGGCGGCGGTGAAGAAGAGCCGCAAGTGCTCGGGCGCGGAGCGGGTGGTGTCCTCGGTGACGAACATCACCTCCAGGCCCTCGCGCACCGCGAGCTCGATGGCGCCGCGCAGGCGCCGCAGGATCGTGTCGACGGTCCAGCCCTCGACGTACTGGCGGATGGGGCTGCCGCCGATGAAGAGGCAGGCCTCCACCGCCACGCCGGTCCGCTGGCTCAGCTCGGCGATCGGCGCCACGTCGACGTCGATGGTGCGGCCGGCGCAGTTGGGCCGGATGCGCAGCCGGCTGGCGGCGATCTCGCGGCACAGCAGCTCCGCCGCCTGCCGCTGGCGCTCGCCGGCGCCCGGCAGCCCCACGGCGGCGGCGTCGATCCCCAGCTCGTCCATCAGGTGGAGGATCTCGATCTTGGCGCCGATTGGCGGATCGGTCGCCGACGGGCTCTGCAAGCCGTCGCGCAGGGTCTCGTCGTTGACCATCACCACGGGAGGAGCGGTGAAACGGTGGGGGCCGGCGGCGGCCCAGTCGAAGACCATCGCGCCGTTGGTGGGAGCTCTGTCCATGGGTCGTCCTCGCCTCCTCAGGCGGCCGCGTCTCAGGCGGCCGCGTCTCAGGCGGCCACGGCGGGCAGCCGGCCGAGACGCTCGAGCTGATCGTAGCGGTAAGCGCCGAGCACCGCCGCCCCGAGGGCGCCGGCCAGGATCGAATCGGGATGGGTGCGCAGCTCGAGCACCGGTTTGCCTTGGGCCACGTCTTCCGCCAGGATCTCACGCATCGCTGCGAGCAGCCCCACGTCCTGGGCGAGGCCGCCGGTCACCATCGCCACCCCGCCTTCCTTGCCGACGACGGCGCGCAGCAGGCGCACCAGCCGGTTGGCGATCGACAGGTGGATGCCTTTGAGGATATCAGCAGTGGCGATGCCGCGGCTGACCATGTTGATCACGTCGGTCTCGGCCAGCACCGCGCAGACCCCCGAGCACTTCTCGGGCTGGCGCGACTTCAGCGACGTCGGACCGACCTCCTCGATCGGCACGCCCAGGTAGCGGGCGATGTTCTCGAGGAACTGGCCGCTGCCGCTGGCGCACTGGCTGGTCATCCGGTGCCCGAGGACCTTGCCGCGCCCGTCCATACGGAGGGCGCGGGCGTGGAGCGCGCCGACGTCGAGGCTGGCGCGCGCCGCGGGCTCGAGCAGCAGGGCGCCGCGAGCGTGGGTGGTCATCGAGTAGAAGTGCCCGGTGTGGAAGTCCGCGGCGTCGCCGTCGCCGGTCGAGGTGACGTAGTCGAAGTCGGAGGCGGCGACGCCGGCTTGCTCGCAGGCGCCGGCGAAGACCGCCGCGACGACGTCGCGCACGTTGCGGCGGCGGATGCGCTGCGTCTCGGCGGCGAGCACCTCGACGCCGTCGCCGGCGCGGCTGCTGACCACCGCCACCTTGACCGCGCTCGAGCCGATGTCGATGCCGGCCGTGAGGTGGGTCCTGTCGTCGTCGTTCATCACGTGTCTTCCAGGCATCGTCCGTTCTCCAGGCACCGCGGTCTCTCCTCCTCACGCCGCGGCTTCGGCGAAGGTGGGCAGGCCCGACGGCTTGCCGGCGCGCACGTCGTCGCGGGCGAAGAGCGCCGCGCCCAGGGCGCCGGTGTAGATCGAGTCCGGATGGGTGTTGATGGCGATCTCGTCGCCGTAGTTCTCGCGCACCAGCTCGCCGAGCACCTTGGTGGCCATCGGGTTCTTGCACACCCCGCCGGTGAACGTGAACTCGTTGCTGAGGCCGCCGGAGCGCGCCAGCAGCGACATCGAGCGCAGCATGATGGCGCGGTGCAGGCCGGCCAGGATGTCCTCGCGGCTCTGGCCCAGGGCCAGGCGCTCGCGCAGCTCGGCGCCGGCGAAGACGGTGCAGGTGGAGTTGACGCGCACCGTCTTCCTGGCCTCGAGGGCGAGGGGGCCGAGCTCGTGCAGGCCGAGGCCGAGCTCGTCGGCGATGTAGCCGAGGTAGCGGCCGCAGCCGGCGGCGCAGCGGTCGTTCATCTGGAACGAGGTCACCACGCCGCCGCCGTCGACCTGGATCGCCTTGGTGTCCTGGCCGCCGATGTCGAGCACGGTGCGGGTGCCCGGGAAGAGCCAGTGCGCGCCGCGGCCGTGGCAGAGGATCTCGCTGCGGATCGCCTCCTTGGGGAAGGGCAGGGTCTGGCGGCCGTAGCCGGTGCCGACGAACGAGAGCTCCTCGATCGGCTCCGCGGTCACCTCGTCGACCACCCGCCGCAGCACCACCACGTCGGCCGCGGCGTCGCCGCTGCTGCGCGTGGCGCGCACGCGGGCCGCGGCGCGGCGCAGCAGGTCGGCGAAGGTGTGGGGCATGAGCCGCGTCTCGACGTTCAGGATCGCGCGGTCGTAGAGCGCCAATACGCGATCGAAGGGCGCGCCGTCGCGCTCGGCCACGAGCTCGGCGCCGGCCATGTAGGCGGCGCCCGCGAGGTCGCGGAAAAAGTCGCTGCGGCGTCCGCCGGCGGCGGCGAAGAGCCCCGGGGCCTGGTCTTCGGCGCGGTCGAGGATCTCGGTGACCGCCGGCGCCAGCGCCGAGCGGTGCTGCGCCATCCACGGCGCCGCCAGCAGCGCGAGGATCTCGCGGCGCAGCTCGGCGAGCTGATCGAGGTAGGTCTCGAGCAGGAACGCCTCGCGCAAGAGGTCGGTCAACGTGCTCGCTTCGCCCAGACCCTCCACCGCGCGCTCGAGCAGGGCGAAGCGCGCCGCCCGCAGGGCCTCTTCGCGGGCCACCGCGGCGGCCACGCCGTAGTCGCTGCGGCTGTTGGTGATGCCGCGGCCCACCACCTTGCCGTCGTCGTCGAGGAGGACGGCCTTGGTGGTGGTGGAGCCCAGGTCGATGCCGACGACGCACCTCATGCGTAGCTCCTCTCCCGGCGGGCCGCGAGCATCTGCAGGAAGCTCTGCAGCCGGTTCTCGATGTTGGCCTTGCCGAAGTAGCGCGGATCCACCAGGTCCGACTCGATGAACCCTCCGGCGACGCCGGTGCGCTTCTCCAGCTCGCGCAGCATGATGAGCTGGCCGGCGCTGAAGGAGTTGCACGACTTGACGCTGTTGATCAGGAAGCCGTCGGCCTGGTAGGTCTCGACGTAGCGCTGCAAGAGGTCGATGCGCGCCGGCAGGCTCAGGTTGGTGTAGCAGCCGAGGCAGTACTCGGCCAGGCTCTCGAGCGGCCGCTCGCCGTCGTGGCGGAAGCCGGTGTCGTAGAGGCCGCCGACGCGGGTGTAGGTCGAGGCCACCACCACCGCCGACTCGCGGCTGAACATGCGCCAGAAGTCGTTGAAGTGGGTCCAGTTCGGCGGTCCTTCGACCACCAGCCGGAAGCGCTCCTCGGCGAGCGGCCCGTCGGGCGTCATCGGCCCCTCGCCGCGGGCGACGCGCGCCTCCACCTCCTGGCGCAGCTCGCGGTAGTAGGCCGCGGCGTCCTCGGTGCCGCGGAAGGCCGAGAAGATGGGGCCGATGTAGTAGACGCCGCCGAAGTAGCCGTCGATGGGCGAGGGCCGGTGGCGCGCCGACTCCCAGACCGCCACCAGGTCGTCCTCGGCGCGCCGCGAGAGCTCGAGGCGGCGCGAAAGCTCGCCGAGGTCGAGCTTGCGCCCGGCGATCCCTTCCATCATCGGGATCACCTTGTCGCGGAGCTGGTCGACCACGTACTGGCGCATCTCGGGGCTGATCTTGCCCTCGGCCTGGTAGGGCACGTGGAGCATCGCCACCGGGCAGTGGTACTCCTGGCGCAGCAGCTCGAACCACTTCATGAAGGTGAAGCAGCCGGTGTAGGAGAGCAGCAGCAGGTCGGGCTCCGGCAGCCTGGTGCCGGTAGGGCCGACGTTGCCGCTCCTCAGCATTCCGAGGTCGCACTTGACGTAGGTGCAGACGTCCTCGGAGTGGCCGGCCTTCTCCGCCTCGGCGATGTAGCCGGCGGACTTCTTGCGCATGCCCGACTGCAGGGCGTTGATCTCGGGCAGCACCGGCAGCATTCCGAGGGCGCCCACGATCTCGGTCAGGTTGCCCGGCACGAAGGTGTAGACCACCTTGCGGCCCTCCTCGCGGGCGCGCTCGAGACGCTGGAAGTGCTCGGCGATCATCCGCTTCTGGCGCTCCTGGCTGGCGTCCTTGGCGGCCGGCGGCGGTCTCCTGGCTCCCCCTTCTCCCTTTGGGAGAGGGGGGCCGGGGGGGTGAGGGTTCTTCACGGTTTGCAGGCTCATACGGTGGTCCCCCAGAGCTTGACGGAGTCGGAAAAGGCGCCGGCCTGCTCGCGAATGGTCTGGAACTGGCCGGTGTTCTCCGCGAACTTGAAGCTGGTGTGCGGGATGCCGGCGGCGGCGAGGGCGCTCTCCATCATCGGCTGGTCGAGCAACGCCGGGTCGCAGAACGAGGCGGCGGCGAAGATCACGCCGTCGGCCCCGGCCGCCCGCACCTTGGCGATCAGGGCGGCGCCCTTCTCCCCCTCGTCGACGTAGCGCGACGCGGTGGCCGCGCCCCGCTCCAGGAAGGCGCGGGCGAGCGCCGCGAGCGGGTCCTCGTCCGCGGCCACCTCGATGGCGCCTTCAATCGTCCGCAGGCCGAGCTGGAAGTCGTCGTCGACGATGTAGCAGCCGGCCTTCTCCAGGGTGAGGATGAGCGCCAGGGGCGGCTGCTCGCAGAACGACCCCTGGACGACCACGCGCACGTTGTCGTGGACGCGGACGGGCCGCTCGGCCGCCGCCGCCACGTACTCCTCGACCAGCGCCTGGTGCTCCGCGGTGGGCAGCACGGCGCCGGCCCGCGACACCAGGTAGGCCTCGGAGGCGGGAATCCGCCAGGGCTCGGCGAGGCGCAGCGCGTCGAGCCGGGCGAGGGCGGCGCGGCGGTCGTTCTCGGCGATGATCGCGGCGCGCAGGGCGTCCTCGTCCAGGGGTCGCGCGCCGCGCTCGCCCAGCTCGCGGACGATGCGCCGCATCTCCTGGAGGTAGAACCTCCCGCCGAGCGCCGCGTCGAAGTTCTGCGGCAGGTCGACGTAGGCCGAGTAGCGGTCGGGGAAGAGCAGCTTCCACACCCCGCTCAAGTTGCGGACGACGTCGCAGATCGACGGGAAGAGGATGCCGTCGAGCGCGTCGAGCCGTCCGCGCAGCCCAAGCTCCACGACGCTGCGCGGGATGTGGCAGATGTAGGACTGGAAGATCGAGTCGCCGCGGATGATCTCGATCTGGTCGCCGCCGCCGAAGAGCGCTACCGGCAGGCAGCCGATGGCGTCGAGCAACGGACGCGGCACGTAGATCGGCATGTAGCCGATCGCCAGGGCGCCGGGATGGCGCTCCTTCCACCGCCGCACCGCGCCGAAGGAGAGGTCGTCGACCAGCTCGCGGCAGAGCTCGACCGCGCCGGCCGCGGGGTCGGCAGCAGAAGCAAGGCTCTCGGGAGACGACGTCATTTCAGGTTACCTCCGCGCCCACCAGACCCACGACCAGGGGCGGCGGCTCGACGCCGGCGAGGTGCGCGTCCATGGAGTCCTGGATCTGGCGGTAGGGGCATTGGGCGGCCAGGCCGCACAGCGCCAGCTCGTGGATCGTGCGCGCGAGCTGCCGGGGGGTGCCGTGGACCTCCGGCCGGTACCAGCCGTAGATCCAGTTGAGCATCCCGAAGAGGCTGTAGGTCACGCGGTCGAGCTCGGCCTCGTCGGCGGCTGGCCGCCCGCCCGCGCCGTCGTGGCCGCAGCCCCGCTCGCTCAGGTCGCGGACGATGTAGCGGGCGATCGTGAAGTAGCGCTCCTTGAGGGCGCGCACCAGGCGGCGGCGCTCGCGCGGCAGGGTGGCGGCCTCGTGCACCAGGGTGCGCATCACGTCGGTGTGCCGGGTGAAGTAGCGCACGTGGTTGGAGATGAAGCCGTAGAGCCTTCCCACCGGATCGTCGACGTCGGCGAGGGCTTCCTCGGTGGCGGCGATCAGCGCCTCGAAGGCCTCTTTCTGAAGGGCGAAGAGGATGTCCTCCTTCGACCTGAAGTAGTTGTAGACGTTGGCGAGGCTGGTGCCGGCCGCTTTGGCGAGGTTGCGCATCGACATGCCGTGGAAGTCCATGGCGGCGATGAGCGTCGCGGCGGCGTGCAGGATCCTGCCGCGCTGCTCCTGCTGGCGGCGGAGGTCGACGCGGCTCATGCGTCCCTCCACTCGGGCCGCCGTTTGGCGAGAAAGGCCTCGAGGCCTTCGTTGCCGTCGTGGCTGGGCACCACCTCCTCCAAGTAGAGGCGCTCGGCCGCCGCCAGCGCGCGGTCGAGCGCCGCCAGCAGGCCGGAAGCCTCGCGGGCGGCGCGCGTCGCCTGGCGCAGGGCGTAGGCCGAGAGCGGCCGCAAGGTGCGCCGGTACCACTCGATGAGCCGCTCGCCGGCGTCGTCTCCGGCGTCGAAGAGCGCGGTCAGGAATCCCAGCCGTTCGGCGGTGGCGGCGCCCATGGCCTCGCCGGTCAGCACCAGGCGCTCGCTCACCAGGCCGCCGAAGCGCTGGTGCCCGAGGGCGGCGAGCACCGGCGGGAAGACGCCGAGCTTGATCTCCGGGCAGGCGAAGCTCGCCCGCGGCGTCGCGAAGAGGAAGTGGCAGGTGAGCGCCACCTCGAAGCCGCCGCCCAGGCATTGGCCGTCGACCAGCGCCGCGGTGGGCACCGGGTAGGCCGCCAGGCGGCGGATGAAGTCGTGGAAATTCGCCAGCATGGCGCTCGCCTGATCGCGGCGGTGCTCCTCCACCGAGGCGCCGAAGGAGAAGTGCTTGCCGGCGCCGCGCAGCACCACCAGGCGCAGCTCAGGCCGGGCGCGGTGCGCCTCGAGGGCGGCGCCGAGCTCGCCGACCGTCGCCATCGTGAGCACGTTCGCCGGCGGCCGGTCCAGGGTGAGGCGCAGGAGGGTGCCGTCCTCCATCAGGTCGGCGGCGACCAGTCGGTCACGGGTAGCGGTCGCGGTGCTCATGCCACCTCCACGGGGTCGCCGGCCAGCGCCGCCACCCGCCGGCGCGCCTCGTCGCGGGCCGACTCGGGCAGGACCTCGAGCACCAGCTCGCGGTTGAAGGGCCGGCCCTCGGCGATGGCGCGGCGCAGCTTCGCGAAGTCGATCTCGCGCTCGCCGCGCGCTCCGAACTGGAAGGCGGGGAAGCCCGCCAGGGCCTCCGTCGCCATGTTGAGGCCGAGCCAGGAGCGGTTGGTCTCCGAGTTACGGTACCAGTGCTCGAGCTTCTTCTTGCGCAGGCTCTCGAGGGTCTTGCGGCTGCAGTCGGGGAAAGTGTGGAGGAGCTGCGTCACCAGGCGCTCGACGGCCTCGTCGAGCGGCGCCAGGTCGATCGTGCAGCGCCTGGCCGCCGCGCGCGCTTCCGGGTCGCTCTTCAGCTCGCCGTAGACGACGCGTCCGCGCTCGTCGACCCAGCGGGCGGTCTCCACCGAGGGGTTGGGCACCACGCCGGACTCGTCGCGGTGGACCGCCACCACCTCGTTGACCAGCCCGAGGCGCGCCGCCATGTAGGCCGACCAGGGCTGGCAGAGCACCAGCGACTCGGCGGCGCGGGCATAGCCCACGTAGAGGTCGAGGAAATCCGTCGAGCCGCCGTCCGGCGCCGAGCCGTGGACGGGCCCGGCCTGGCCGAAGGTGGCATGGTCGCCGGCGAGCGAGAAGTCGCAGGCCATGCCGATCTCCTGGCCGCCGGCGACGCGCATGCCGTTGACCCGGCAGATCACCGGCTTGTCGCAGAGCAGGATGTTGGTGACCATGTCGTTGAAGAGCCGCATGTACTGCAGGTACTCGGTCGGCCGCCCGGCGTAGTAGGTGGCGTATTCCTCGGTGTTGCCGCCGGTGCAGAACGCCCGCTCGCCGGCGCCGGTGAACACCACGGCCACGGCGCGCCGGTCGGCGCTGGCGCGGCGGAAGGCGAGGATGACCTCCTTGACCATCGCGGTGGTGTAGGAGTTGAGCTGGCGCTCGTTGTCGAGCCGGATCCACACCTGGTGGAGACCCTCCACCGCCTGCCCGGCGCGGTCCTTCACGGGCCGCTCCTCGTAGCGGACGTGGCGGAGCTCGACGCCCTCGACGAGCTCGTGGTTCCTGACCTCGTGTGCGGATTCCATGTTCGTCGTCTCCCTGTCTCAATCGCCCGGATGAAGGATCATGCGGCGGGTCAGCTTGTGGTGGGCCATGTCGTCGAGCAGCTCGTTGAGCCGCGACATGGGAGCGTGATCCACGAAGGGATCGAGCGCCACGCGGCCCTTGTAGATCAGCTCGAGCACCTCCGGAAAGACTTCCGGCGGACAGCCCCAGGTGCCGTGGACGGTGGCGTCGAAGGCCATCAGGTTGGAGAGCCGGACGTTGACCTTTTCGAAGGTGTAGCCCACCTGCACGAGGGTCGCCGCGGGGCCGAGCAGGCTGTAGGCGAGGAGCTGGCCGGCGGCGGTGCCGCTCGCCTCGAAGACGCGCCAGGCCAGCGACGGGACGCCCCACTCGCGGGCCACCCCCTGGAGCTCCTTGCGCACCTCGCGGGGGTCCTTGCCGGTGACGTTGGTCACGTGCTCGGCGCCGTAGGCGGCGGCCGTCTCGAGACGCT
>DASWIG010000649.1:0-2158 GCA_036397835.1 Thermoanaerobaculia bacterium | reverse complement strand
TAGCTCGCCGCCTCCAGGAACATCGCCATCGACGCCGGCGAGCGCAGCAGCCACTCGAGCACGCTCAAGGCCTCCATGAGCTCGGGGTGCTGGTAGCGCAGCCAGCCGATCTTCTCGAGCCGGCCGTCGCCGTCGACGGTCTTGACGTCGACGCCGCAGGCGCCCTCTCTCGCCGCGAGCTGAAAGCGCTGCTCGCGTCCCAGGGAGGGGAGGACGGCGGCGAGCAGCAGCGCCGTCTCGCGCTCGCTGAGCTCGGCGTCGGGCACGCCGTCCTCGCCTTCGGACTCGCGCAGGACGGCGAAGCCGTCATCGCGCCGGCGCACCGTCCACGGGCCGGCGTACTCGGCTTCCGTGAACGTCGGACCGCCGCGGTCGCGGTGGGAGAGCCATTCGAGGAAGTCGGAATCGAAGACTTTGTTCGTCGCTCGGCTGCACGTCATAACTCTCTCTCCTCTCTCTGGTCAGAGCTTCGCCTGGCGGCGGAGCGCGAGGATCCGCCGCGCGACTTGTGACTGCCCGTCGTCTTGTGGCGTCAGACAGGAGGGTAAGCGCCTGTGGCGCCCGCAGGCAAGCGTCACCAAGATTCTGCCTGTCTCCGGGAGATATCGGCGGTTATCCTGGCGTCGCCCGACCGATCGGCTCGTCGGTCATCGACCGGAGAGTCACAGGCCGGCGGTCGGATGCGAGACAGGCCACGGCGGCAGGAGGCAAGGCATGGCGTCGCCGGCTGCTGTTCTCAGGCTCTCGATGACTCGCCGCAGGGCCGGCCACGTCGCCGGCGTGGAGCGGCGCGCCTCGCAGAGCGCGTACAGCTTCCGGAGCTGCTCGCGGTGGACCTCCGACTTGATGAGCCGGTCGCTGTATGGCGTCACCTCCCGATCGAGGAAGCGCGCGATCTCCTCCCGCCGTGGGTAGAGCGTGCGGCAGTAGTCGGAGGCGACCCCGAGCCACGGACCCGGCGTGGCGATCTTCGGGTGGCGGTAGAGCCGCAGGGAAGCGATCAGGCGATCCATGCCGAGGTAGCGACGCTCCCCAATGGAGATGACGAGCTGGCCATCCATCCACAGGAAGCCCGCGCGCTCGACGGTGACGCCTTTGCGCATCCTCAGCCGTAGCGAGACGAAGTCCTTGCTCGCCAGGCTGCGCTCGACCGGACCAGACAGGGCCAGGGTGCTTGCCAGGTTCTGGTGCGTGACCTCCCAGACCTTCGACGGCCGCGGAAAGCGCTCGAGGGCGGTCGCCAGGTCCGCCGCCGAGCCTGCCTTGTCGTCGAGGTCGAAGCGGACCTGAGCTCGCACGATCAGCGACGATGCCCACCCGTCGCCGTTGAGGTCGTGGCCCGGCCCGCCCAGCGCCTCGTAGCCGTCCATGGCGCCCTGACTCTTGGTGAGAGCGCCCGCTTTGTCGCCCAGGTGCAGCAGGAGCAGCGCCTCGCGGCGCAACGTGTCGAGAATGCACGATTGGCAGTCTCCGGCCTCAGCCCTGGCCTGCCCCAGCGCCTCACGCGCCGCGGTGAGGTCGCCGATGAGCGTCAGGCGTCTCGCGCTGAGCCCGAGGACCTGCACGACTTGGCACTCTCCCAAACGCCGGGCGCGCAACGCCAACTCTTCGATCCACTGGCCCGTCGTGGCTGGTCGGGACGTGGTCACGTCTGCCACGTTCAGCAGCTCGGCCTGGAAGGAGTCGGGGTCTTCGGTCTTCTCGCTGCTGGCCGCGGTGCCGGCCCGCTTTCTGAGCTCGTAGGCCACGTGGGGGTCGCCGGCGGCCAGGCGCCGCCCGACTTCTCGTGTCGCTTCGGGGTCGTCCGCCAGCATCCTGTCAACCAACCGCCCGACCGTCTCCTCGACTCGCATGATCGGCCTCCTTCCGCGCTTTGGAAGCCGAGTCTCTCCCAAAGACGCCAAGAGCGCAAGGGGCTTGAGGCCCTTGCGCTCTTGGCCCAGGCCTGGCCCGACTTCAGCCGGCGTATTCGATGAAGGGGCCGGCTCCGGCCTTCAGGGTCGTCGTGACTTTCATGGTAGTCCTCCGCGTCGCGGTCGCGGCGGCATGCCGCGTCGCGTTTGATCACGTTAACGTGACGCGGACAGGGGATTCCGGACAATCTGTGTTGGCAGGCGGGGGCGGTACTGAGTGCTGGCTTATCGATCACGACGCGGTA
>DASWIG010000648.1:0-3408 GCA_036397835.1 Thermoanaerobaculia bacterium | reverse complement strand
CAGCGCCACCAGGGCGGCGTCGCGCACGCCGGGGGTCACGATCACCCGCTCGCCGTCGACGAGGGGCGATTCGCTCCACTTCCAGTCCTGGCCGCCGCGCGTCTTCATCACCCGGCCGCCGTATTCCTCGGGCAGGCTGCGCCGCCAGCGGAGGTCGCCGGTCGCGGCGTCGAGGCTCGCCACCACGCCCTCGGTCGACATGGCGAAGACGCGCCGCCCGTCGACGGTGGGGGTGGCACGGGGCGCCAGCAGCTCGTCGTCCCACGAGGGGCCGATCCGCGTCGCCCACAGGCGGCGGCCGGTGCTCTGTTCGAGGGCGATCACGTACTGGCCGTCGCCCAGGTCGCCGAGGGTGAAGATCCGTCCGCCCGCCACCGAGACGCTGGCGAAGCCGTGGCCGAGACCGTCCGCCCGCCAGGCGAGCGGCGGACCGTCCGCGGGCCACTCCCGCAGCAGGCCGGTCTCGGGCGACTTGCCGTCGCGCGCCGGCCCGCGCCATTGCGGCCACCCGGGCGAGGCCTGGAGCACCGGCGTCAGCGACACGGCGAGCACCAGCAGCGCCGCGGCGCCGATCGGCGCCAGCCACCGCCAGACGACGAAGGACGGCCAGGGGCTTCGCGCCGCCGGACGCCGGAGCTCGCGCCGCCGGTGCAGCAAGGCGGCGCGCACCGCGTCGGCGCGCTCGTCGGGCAGGCGCGCGGTGGGCAGCTCCCGCACCAGGCCGTGGCTGAAGCGCAGCTCGCCGTAGCGCGCCCGGCAGCGCTCGCACGCGGCGAGGTGCGCGGCGACGCGGGCGCATCCCTCCTCGTCCAGCCGGTTTTCGAGCAGCGGCAGCAGCTCGCGGTCCACGTGTCGGCTCATGTCCTCATCGTCCTCCTGGGACGGACGCCCACTCATTCTATAGACGGGGCGAGCGCGCGGATTCTTCCAACTCTTTTTCGGAAGAAACTCGACGCCTGCTCCGTCTCATGGAAGACGGCGGGAGCCTGCCCGTTCGTCGACACCACCGCGAGCAAGGAGGAGACATCCGTGAGACTCGAAAGCTCTTTGGGAATCCTGGCCGGGGGACTGTTGCTTTTCGGCCTTCAGACGCCGGCGTTCGCCGACGGCGACCCGGTGGCCGGCGTCGCGGCGACCGTCCAGGTCGCCCCGGACGGCGACGGCGAGGACGTCTACGTCGTCCACGACCAGGTCTTCGTCAAGGAGCGGGCTCCGGACGTCCCCGGCTCCAGCACCGTCGCCGCGAAGCTGCCGCTCTCGCTCGCCGAGACGCCGCTCGCCATCAGCACCGTCGACGCCCAGGCCCTCGAGGTCCACGACGTCCAGGTGCTGGGCGACGCCCTCGAGACGACCAGCGGCGTCAACGTCCAGTCGGGCAACGGCATCTTCGACGCCTTCAGCCTGCGCGGCCTCGACACCACCGCCAACGGCCTCATCCTCGTCGACGGCGCGCCCGAGCCCCAGAGCGCCTACTTCCAGCTCTACAACGTCGAGCGCGTCGAGGTGCTGAAGGGCTCCTCGTCGTTCCTCTACGGCGGCGCGTCCATGGGCGGCGCCATCAACCTGGTGCGCAAGCAGCCGCGGCCGGGCACCTTCGTCGACCTCGGCCTCTCCGGCGGCAGCTTCTCGACCTTCCAGGGCACCGTCGACGCCAACCACTACGACGAGGCCGAGCGCTGGGGCCTGCGTCTCAACGGCCAGTGGTGGGAGAGCGACGGCTACCGCGACAAGGCGGCGGAGACCTTCGGCGTCAACCCCGTGGTCGCGATCCGGGCGAGCGAGAAGACCTCGGTGCACGTGAGCCTCGAGGTCCTCGGGACCGACGCCGATCCCGACTCCGGCCTGCCGCTGCTCTTCGACGGCAGCGGCCTGGTGGTGCCGGAGGTCTCGCGCAAGAACGCCTACGACGCGCCCTTCAGCCGCAGCGAGCAGGACGCCGCCCGCTTCCAGGTCGACGTCGAGACCCGCTTCTCCGACAACTTCCTGCTGCGCAACAAGACCTACTACCGCAGCCTCGATTGGCTTTCCGACACGACCTCGCTCGACGGCGTCGGCCCGGCCAACGCGACCGGCGGCCTCGGCGTGTTCCGCACGCAGCTCACCCTCGACGACGAGCAACGCTTCGCCGGCAACCAGCTCGAGGCCCTGTGGCGCCTCGGCGGCGGCGAGGTGCGCCACAACCTGCTCTTCGGCCTCGAGGTGGCGGAGCGGACCGACGAATTCACCTTCTCGGTGGGCCAGCTCGCGCCGATCGACCTCTTCGACCCGGTCGAGACGCTGCCGGGCATCCTGGCGCCGATCCTGGTCTTCGGCACCGACGCCACCACCACCATCGTGGCGCCCTACGTCGTCGACCAGATCCGCGTCTCCGACAAGGTGCAGCTCATGCTCGGCGTGCGCCTCGACGAGATCGACTTCGAGGACGACCTGACGCTCATCGAGCGCAGCGACTCGCAGGTCAGCCCCACGGCGGGCGTGGTCGTCACGCCGCGGGAAGGCCTGTCGTTCTACCTGAACGCCGGCCAGGCCTTCACGCCGCAGTCGACCTTCGTGGTGGGCCAGTCGCGCGAGCCCGAGGAGAGCGACCAGGCGGAGCTCGGCGTGCGCGCCGCCCGCGCCGACGGCAAGCTCGCGGCGTCCCTGGCGATCTATCGCCTGGACCGCGACAACGTGGCCATCCCCGACCAGACCGGCATCACCCGGCAGACCGGGACCCAGCGCAACGACGGCCTCGAGCTCGAAGTGAGCGCCGAGCTGCGGCGCGGCCTGCGCGCCACGGTGGCCTACACCTGGACCGACGCCGAGCTCACCGAGCTCACCCAGCAGAGCTTCGTCTTCGACCCGGCCAGCGGCCGGTTCCTGCCGGTGACCGTCGACCTCTCGGGCAACACGGCGGCCTGGGTGCCCGAGCAGCTTCTGAGCCTGTGGCTCACCCAGCAGCTCCCCAGGGGCTGGGGCGTCGCCGCCGGCGGACGCTGGGTCGACGAGCAGTTCATCGCCCCCGACAACGCCTTCGCGATCGACGACTTCCTCATGGTGGACGCGGCGTTCTGGTACGGCCGCAACCCCTGGCGGTTCCAGGTCAACCTCGACAACCTGACCGACGAGGAGACGTTCACCCGCGCGTTCTCCGGGACCTCGGTCATCCCGGCGCCGGGGTTCTCGGCGCGGGCGGGGCTGCGGTACCGGTTCTAGAGCCGCCGGAGAATCCCCCTGCCCTCCTTTTTCAAAGGGGGGTATGGGACGGCTTCTTTGTGCTCACGGCCAGTCTCCTCCACTACTCGAGAATCGGATGCATCCCGAACCGTCTCTCCATGTGAGCCCGGTGAGCCGCCTCACTCGTCCCCCTTGGTATCGACGTCATCCGCTCTACGATCGGCCTTCCTCCTACGCCGCCGGGGAGCAGGC
>DASWIG010000647.1:0-1583 GCA_036397835.1 Thermoanaerobaculia bacterium | reverse complement strand
GCCTCGCCCCTGATCTTCCGCGACAACATCTCGGTGCCCACCTTGCCGGCCCTGGCGCGTGCCCGCAAGCACCTCGACGAGCGCGGCTGCAAGGGCGTGACGCTCATCGTCACCGGCGGCCTGCGCACCCCGGCCGACTTCGCCAAGGCCCTGGCCCTGGGGGCGGACGGCGTGGCGGTGGCGAACTCGGCGATCCAGGCCATCGGCTGCCTGGGCATGCGCGCCTGCCACACCAACAACTGTCCGGTGGGCATCGCCACCCAGAAGCCGCACCTGCGCGCGCGGTTGCCGATCGAGCTGGCGGCCCGGCGCCTGCAGCGCTTTTTCGCGGCGTCGGCGGAGCTCATGCAGGTGCTCGCCCGCGCCTGCGGCCACACCCACCTCAATCAGTTCCGCAAGCACGACCTGACGACCTGGAAGCGCGACGTGGCTTACCTGACGGGGGTACACTACGGGGGCGTCGTGCCGCTTTGAGACGAAGTCCCCAGACGGGCGAAGGAGCTTCCATTGATCCACGACACGATCCGCCCACCGACGCCGCCCTCGGCCAGGCCGTGGTCAGCAACCGGCGCGTGCCGGTGCGCATCCGCCAGGCCTTGAACGTCGAGAGCGGGCTCAACGACGGCGTCACCCTGCCGGCGGTGGTGATCCTGCTCTCCTGCCTCGGGGCGGCCGAAAGCGGCGAGGGCGCCGCCTATTGGACGGTCTTCACCGCCAAGCAGGTGCTCCTCGGACCTCTCGCGGGCATCGCCGTGGGCTATGTCGGCGGCATGCTGGTGAAGTGGGGCCAGAAGAGCGGCTGGATGAGCCACACGTTCCAGGACCTGGCGCTTATCGGACTGGCGCTGGGGGCGTTCTCCGGCGCCGAGCTGGTGGGCGGCAACGGCTTCATCGCCGCCTTCACCGCCGGTCTGACCCTGGGCAACACGGCGCGCAAGGCCTGCGAGGGTCTGTGGGAATTCGGCGAGGCCGAAGGCAGCCTGATGACGCTCCTGGTCTTCATGATCTTCGGCGCGGCGCTGGTGCCGCCGGCCCTGGCGTGCGCCACGCCGAGGAAATGGCTTAGACCAAGCGGTCTTTCCAATAAAAGGGCTGCCGTTTGAGGTGCATGACCGCGACGACCAGGATCTCATCCTCGCGGATCTGGTAGATCACACCATAAGGGAAACGACGAGTCCGGCAACGACGAGCCCGTGGAGACACCTCAGGCCAGGCGCGGGGGAAGGCGAGGATCCGCGAGATCGTGCTCTCGACCTCCTCGGCAAACTCGTAGCCCAGACCTCGCCGGCGTTGGTTATAGAAGTCGATCGCCTCTTCCAGCTCGTCACGAGCTGGAAGAAGGAAGCGGTAGCTCATGCCCGCCGACGCGTCCTGATGGCGGCGAACAACTCGGGACCCGGAATCGCCTCGATCTCGCCCCGCTCGAACGCGTCGATGCGAGCTTCCGCCTCCTCGGCCCACAGGGCATCGACGTCCCGCTGGTCGGCGGGGTCGAGACTCCGGAGGAGCCTGTCGGCAATGTCGGCCCGGCTGGACTCGGGCAGCTCGAGAGCGGCCGCAAGGACTTCGTCTTTCTGCATCAT
>DASWIG010000646.1:0-2104 GCA_036397835.1 Thermoanaerobaculia bacterium | reverse complement strand
ACGCGGGTGGCGTTGCAGTTGAAGCCGGCGTTGTTGGTGAGCATCGCCGCCAGGCTCTCGGCGTGGTAGGCGAGGTCCTCGGCCGTCCACGGGCCGGGCACCACGATCGCCGGCGACACGTTGCCGAGCTCGCTCGAGATCGGCCTGGCGTTGCGCGGCCGGCGCTGCTCCTTGCGCAGCTCGCCCTCCTCGCCGGGGCCGAAGACGATCGCCTCGACCGTCTTGTCGGAGCCGGTGACGTGGATCTCGTCCACCGCCTCGTGGTTGCAGAGGTAGTCGCCCACCTCGGCGCCGCCGTAGACGACGCGCAGCACCCCCCAGTCGTGGAGCGCCTGGAAGCCCTCGGCCAGCAGCGGGCCGAGGTAGGCGTTCAGGGGGTGGGACTTGTAGACGACCACCTTGTTCTCCACGAAGAGCTTGTAGAGGGCGTCCATGGGGCCGATCGACGACACGTTGCCGGCGCCGAGCACCAGGCAGACCCCGCCGCGCGGCTCCGGCGTCTTGTAGGCCACGGCCTGGGTGGCGGGCAGCTCCTCGGCGGTGACGCCGGGCTCCATCCACACCTCGCCGACGATGCCGCCGTAGAAGACGCGGTCGTAGATGGACTGGGGGAAGACCTGGGCCGTCACCTGGCCGTCCGGGCGCGTCGTCACCGGCCCCGGAATGCGCGGCTGGCCGAGGGTGGCGACGTCGTCCAGGGCCTCTTCGAGCAGGCGCGCGTTGCGGAGCACGAAATACGGACCCGCCAGCCACTCCTCGCCGGCGGCGGCGCTGCCTTCGGGGATGCCTTCGGCGGCGCGCACCTGGTCGGCCCAGGCGTCGGCAACGGCGGCGAAGTCACGGCGGATCTCGCGCAGGATGGCGCGCCGGTCGGGGATCGGCAGCTCGGCCCACTCCTGCTTCTTGCCGGTGAGCACGGCGAGCGCCTCGTCAATGGACTCGCGCGAGCTCGGCGGAATCGCGCCCTCGACGTCGGCGTGTTGGGGGATGCCGGAGACGGTGGTGGCGTTCATGGCGGCTCTCCTGTTGCCGGCCGATCATATCAGTCGGCCGGAGAGGCAGTCTCGGTCCGCGTATACTCGGCGTAGGAGAGCTCTCACGTGAACTACGACCGCAAGGGCCGAAGCCCGTTCTACCCCGGACAACCGGTCCGTTACGAGCTCTTCGTCGGCCGGGCGGCGGAAGTGGAACGGATCCGTCGGGCGACCTACCAGGTCGCCGCCGGCAAGCCCCAGGCCATCTTCATTGCGGGCGAGTACGGCATCGGCAAGAGCTCCCTGGCCAGCTTCATGCTGTCCGCCGCCGAGCTCGATCCCCAACTGCTCGGTTTCCACGTGCTGCTCGGCACCGCCGCGTCTCTCGAAGGCGTGGCCCAGGCCACGGTGCGGACGGTTATGGATAAGCTGCGCATGGCCGCCGACATCTCGAGCGGATATCTGCCTTTCTTGCGGAGCATCCACGAGCAGTGCAAGGACCAGCGCCAAGGGTTGATGTTGATTCTCGACGAGATCAATGGTCTGGCCAGCCAGAGGCCCTTCAGCGGATTCTTGAAGGATCTGGTCGACTCCAATGCGATCAGCCGGCAACCTCTTCCGCTTCTTCTCATCGTTTGCGGTACGGACGAACGCCGCCTGTTGCCCAAGCTGATGCACCTGCTGGGTGAAGCCGCTTACTCAATCGTTCCCGATGGCGTCGTGGACCTGCGCAGCGCTCGTGAGGCGATCCGTGCCGCGATGGCGACCACCGAACTTCCGTCGGAGCAGGGCGCCGGCCAAGTGAATTCGGCGTAGAAGGAGCCATGAAGCGCGAATACTCCGTCGTCTACCAGGAAGTCGAGGACGGTTGGATCATGGCCAGGGTGCCGGAGCTGCCCGGGGCCGTCACCCAGGGAAGGGACCTCGCGGAGGCTCGTTCCATGATCAAGGAGGCGGTGGAGCTCCTGCTGGAGAGCTATCGTGACCATGCGGTCCAGGAAGCTCCGGGCAACGCCATCTGGGAGACCCTCACCGTGGACCTGGTCCCTGCATGAAGCGTCGGGACTTGGTCCGCCATCTCGAGAGCCACGGATGTCGTCTCGACCGCGAAGGCCGACGGCATTCCATCT
>DASWIG010000645.1:0-2146 GCA_036397835.1 Thermoanaerobaculia bacterium | reverse complement strand
GAGATCCAGAGTGCCGAGCCCGGAGAGCGGGCAACGCCGTTGTACGACCTGCTGGCCGAGCGGCTGGCGGGCCTCCCGGGAGTCACCGCGGTCGGATACGGAAGCTGCCTTCCCCTGAGCCCCGATTGCGCGCTCGGCGGGACTACGCTGCGACGCGACGACCAGCCGAAGGTGGAAGGAGCGCTCCCCGTGGTCTGGGTCGGACGCGCCTCGCCCGGCTACCTCGAGGCGCTCGACGTGCCCTTGCTCGCCGGCCGGCCGTTCGAGCCTGCCGATCACCAACGCCAGCGCGGCGTCATCCTGGTGAACGGCTCCCTGGCCGCGCGCTTCTGGCCCGATGGCGACGCCGTGGGCGGCCGGCTCGTCCAGGACGGCCGCTCGAGCTGGGGTTCCCTGGAGGTGGTCGGCGTGGTGGGGGACGTGCGCTTCGGCGACCTGCGCGGCTCCCCCGAGCAGATCGCCTGGCTGCCGGTGCTGAGCCCGGTCACGCCGCAGGACATCCCGACCAGCTCCTGGGTGGTGCGCGCGAACGGACCGCCGATGAGCCTGGCGGGCGCCGTCCGGCGCGAGGTGGCGGCGCTGCGGCCCGACCTGCCCGTGGCGGACCTCGCTCCGCTCACGGAGATCACCGCGAGCTCGACGGCGCGCTTGCGCGTCGTCATGTGGCTGCTGACCATCGCTTCCGCCGTGGCGATCACGCTCAGCGGCGTCGGTGTCTACGGTGTCGTGGCCTACCTCGTGAACCTGCGTCGGCGCGAGCTCGGCATCCGCATGGTGCTCGGAGCGCGCGGCGCGGACCTGCGCTCGCTGGTCATCCGCCAGGGCGTGGCGGCGGCGCTGCTCGGACTCGTCGTCGGGCTGATCGGAGCCGCCTTCATGAGTCGGATCGTCGCCGGGATGATCTTCGGCGTCCCGAGCATCGATCCGTCCACCCTCGCGGCGGTCGTGCTGATCCTCAGCGTCACCGCGTTCGTCGCCGCCCTGCTACCGGCCCTGCGCGCCGCGCGCATCAATCCCGCCGTGATCCTGCGCAGCGACGGCTAGGAAGGCCGTGGTGACTTGACGCTTCTTGAGGGCGTCGCAGCGCCTCGCGCTTGGAGCACCGACCGTCCTTCCGGGCCGCTCAGCGGCCGGATTTATATCTTCTTCTTGCAGACGACGCTCACCACTATGTCCGGTATCGGAACGCCGGCCTTGACCAAGTCTAGGACAACCGCGCAAGCGGGGTTCTCCTTGACAGGCTTCTTCTTCTTCTGCTTCGCGGCCTCGACTCCAGGCGCAAAGGCCAGCATGAGTCCGAGCACGAATCCGATGGAGAGTGCGCGCTTCACGGAGGGCCTCTCTTTCGTGGAAGGAGACAATCGAGAAACAAACTGCAGTGCGTGCCACCCTAGGCCCCGACCTGAGGATCGTCAAGGAATTTCTCCAGTAGGCCACCCCGTGGGGCGGCCGCGCGAGCCGAATTGCCCTGAGCCTCCTCGGCATCCGCCCGGGCTCTACCGGGCGATGGCGTCGAGAGCGCCGACGCCGAGCCTCAGCCCTGCGCTGGGGCGTCGGCGTTCAGACGCGGCTGAGCCGAAAACATCCGCGTTCTCACATCTCGTCATGACGGGATGAAGGCCGCGGGTGGCCTTCGAACCCAAGCGGGCTAGGAGGCTGAGATGGGCAAGATTCGGCTTGTTGTTACGGGCATGCTGGTCGCTGGCGGGTTGGCGTTCGCGGGACCGGTCCTGGCGCAGGAAGAGGCCGCCGCTCCCCGCGCCTGGGGCACCGTGCACGGCGGCCTCATGGTCATCGCCGATTACCCTGGCGAACCCTGGATCGACTTGGGAGGCGGCAGCGAGGTCGTGTGGCCGAACGGTGTGGGCTTCTCCATGGACGTCTCGATTCTCACCTCCATCGAGCACTCGGATCTTGCCATGCTCGCATCGCCGGCGCTCATCTACGAGTTCCCGTCCGAAGGCAAGCTCCGCCCCTATCTTCGCGGCGGTGTGACGCTTTACAACTTCTTCATCCCGGGATGGTTCGACGTCGGCGGTGGCGTGAACTACTGGCTGTCCGAACGCTTGGGACTGAAGGGAGAGGTCCGCCATCACCTGCTGCTCGAAGAACCTACGTCCGGCCTGACCAGCTTCCGTGCCGGGTT
>DASWIG010000644.1:0-4393 GCA_036397835.1 Thermoanaerobaculia bacterium | reverse complement strand
CCTCGGCACCCAGGGCGACGTCTGGGACACCCAGTGGGACATGTTCCTGGCGCTCACCGGCGCCCTCTCCGCGCAGCTTCTCCTGGGCCGGTGGCACGACCGGCAGATCGCGGAGCTTTGAGGTCAAGCCAGACCGAGCTCCCACGGCGGGGCGGCTGCCGCGTCGGCACCGGTAGTGCTAAAGTCTCGGGGATGAAGGCCCTTCCACTGCGGCGCCTGACCCTGGCCGTGGGCGGCGCGCTGGTGCTGCTGGCGGTGATGGCCGCGGGCCAGAACGAGCCGGCCACGGGCGAGGGCGAGCCCGCCGCGAAGCGGCCGCTCAAGGCCCGCATCGAAGGTTTCAGCGCCGCCGTCGAAGGGCGGCACGTCCTCGTCTCCTTCCAGCTCGCCGACGCCTTCGACGACGACCTCAAGCGCCGTCTCGAGAGCGGGCTGGCCACCGGCATCGTCTTCGACTTCGAGCTCGTGCGCAAGCGCAAGATGTGGTTCGACCGCACGCTCGCCAAGGGCCAGCTCCAGGTCTCCGCCATGTACAACGCGGTCTCCCGCGAGTACCTGGTCAACTACAAGCACGACGGCGTGCTGGTGGAGAGCCGCCTGCTGCGCGAGGCGGACGCGCTCTACGCCGCCATGTCGGAGCTCGAGCGGCTGGCGGTCTTCCCGCTGGCGGAATGGCGGGGCGAGGTGGTGGTGCGGGCGCGCGCCGAGCTCGGCACCGGCAGCCTGCTCTTCTTCATCCCCACGCTCAAGACCACGGATTGGGTCGAGGAGCGCCTCGATATCGAGCCCGGCGCCACCCCGGACGAGGGCGAAGGAGACTGATCGTGGTCGACCTGCCCGAGGAGCTGCGCCGCCGCCAGAAGGACACCCGCTTCATCCTCGGCGGCCTGACCGCGCTCTTCGTCGTCTGCATCGTCTTCTACTACCTGCTGCAACGCGGCAAGGACCTGCCGCAGTCGATCGTCGCCAACCGCCTGCTGCTCTTCGTGCTGTGGTACGTCAACGTCATCCTGATCCTGATCGTTCTCTTCATCCTCTTCCGCAGCATCTTCCACCTCATCGTCGACCGCCACAACCGCATCCTCGGCTCCAAGTTCAAGACCAAGCTGGTGATCTCGGCCATCGCCCTGTCGCTGATCCCGGCGATCATCCCCTTCCCCTTCGCCACCCACTTCCTCGTCGATTCCTTCGACCAGTGGTTCAGCCTGCCGATCGAGGACGTGGTGGCCCAGGCCCGCGACACCGCCGACGCCCTGACCCGGCAGATCGAGCAGACCAACCTGCGCGACGCCCGCCGGGTGCTCGACGAAGTGGCAAGCTACGACCTCGTGGACCTGCGCGCCGTGGCGGCCCTCTTCGAGCGCCTGCAACAGCTCCGCCAAGAGCTGCAGGTCGACTACCTGGCGATCTTCGACGGCACCGAGGCGATCCACGCCATCGCCGATCCCCACAAGCTGCGCCGCGACCCCAAGTTCCGCACCCCGATCCTGCGCGAGGCCATGGAACGCGGCGAGGCGATCCAGGTCGAGGACTCCCTCGACGTCGAAGGCCGCCTGATCCTCGCCGCCCGCGCCCGCCGGCGCGGCGGCGAGGAGGCGCCGTCGGCTCAGGCACCGGCGGCCGACGCACCGGCGGCCGACGCACCGGCCGAGACAACGGCGGCCGAGGCAACGTCACCCCAATACACCGTAGCGGTCATCGGCACCGTGCTGCCGCGCGACGTCGCCGACAAGACCGACAACCTGCGGCGCGCCTACCAGCACTACCTCCAGGTGACGGTGCAGAAGCAGGACATCCGGATGAGCTACCTGCTGATCCTGCTGATGGTCACCCTGGTGGTGATGGTGGCCTTCTCGTCGATCGGCCTGCGCCTGGCGCGGCGCTTCACCGCCCCGATCCAGGCCCTCGCCGAGGGCACCCGGCGCATCTCCAGCGGCGACCTCTCCCACCGCGTCGACGTGGCGGTCGACGACGAGCTCGGCGTGCTGGTCAACGCCTTCAACAGCATGACCGAGGAGCTGCGGCGCAACAAGGACCTCGTCGACCGCAAGAACCGCGAGCTGGTGGAGGCCAACAGGCGCATCCGCGCGGTGCTCCAGAACGTCGCCGCGGGCGTCCTGGTCATCGACGCCGAGGGCCTGATCCGCACCTGCAACGGCGCCGCCCTCGGCATCCTGAGCCAGAGCGACGAGGAGGTGATCGGCAAGGCCCTCGCCGAGGCCTGGAGCGATCCGGAGCGCGGCAAGCTGATCGAGCTGCTCGACCAGCCGCTGCCCGCCGGCGAGGTGGCGAGCCACCAGATCCGCCTCACCGTCGGCGGCGTGTGGAAGACGCTCGAGGTCAAGGTCACCGTGCTGCCCGACTCCGCCGGCCAGCCCGGCTGGCGGGTGGTCGTGCTCGAGGACTTCACCGAGCTCATCCACGCCCAGAAGATGGCCACCTGGAACGAGGTGGCGCGGCGCATCGCCCACGAGATCAAGAACCCCCTGACGCCGATCAAGCTCACCGCCGAGCGCCTGCTGCGCAAGCACCAGCAGCACGATCCCGAGCTCGGCAAGGCGCTCGAGCAGGGCGTCGAGATCATCGTCCGCGAGGTCTCGACGCTCAAGAGCATGGTCGACGAGTTCTCGCGCTACGCCCGCATGCCGCGTCCGCAGCCGCGGGAGATCGACCTTACGCGCTTCGTGGCCGAGACCGTCCACCTCTACCGCGGATTGAAGCCGGGCGTCGAGGTCACGGGCCGCGTCGATCCGGAGGCGGCCCGCGCCCGCTTCGACCCCGACCAGCTCAAGAGCGTGCTCATCAACCTGCTCGACAACGCCGTCGAGTCCACCGAGGCGCCGGGCGAGGTCACGGTGTCCACGGCGCGCGCCAACGGCGCCCTGCTCCTCCACGTGGCCGACACCGGCCGCGGCATCCGCGCCGAGGACAGGGACAAGCTCTTCCTGCCCTACTTCTCGACCAAGGGGCGCGGCACCGGCCTCGGGTTGGCCATCGTGCAACGCATCGTAGCCGAGCACGACGCCCGCATCCGGGTCGACGACAACCGTCCGCGGGGCACGGTGTTCACGCTGGAGATCCCGCTGCTGTGAACGAGCGCGTCCTGATCGTCGACGACGAGGCCGGCATCCGCACCACGCTTTCCGGCATTCTCGAGGACGAGGGCTACCGGGTGACGCTGGCGGCCACCGCCGCCGAGGCGCGGGAGGCCGTCCTGCAAGAGCCCTGCGACCTGGTGCTCCTCGACCTCGCCCTGCCCGACCAGAACGGCCTCGAGCTGCTCGAGGCCTGGCAGCGGGAGCGCTCCGAGGCGCCGGTGATCGCCATCTCCGGCCACGGCGACGTGGACGTGGCGGTCAAGGCCACGCGGCTGGGTGCCTACGACTTCCTCGAGAAGCCGCTGTCGCTCTCGCGCGTCGTCCTCACGGTGCAGAACGCCCTCGAGAAGGCGCGCATGACGCGCCGCATCGAGTTCCTCTCCGACCAGCTCGAGCGCGACCACGTGCTGGTGGGCGAGTCGCCGTCGATGCGGCGCCTGAAGGCCGAGCTGCAGCGCGCCGCCGCCGCCGACAGCCGCATCCTGATCCACGGCGAGAACGGCACCGGCAAGGAGCTGGTGGCGCGGCAGGTCCATCTGCTCTCGCAGCGCGCCGCCGCGGCCTTCGTGGAGGTCAACTGCGCGGCGATCCCCGACGAGCTCATCGAGAGCGAGCTCTTCGGCCACGTCAAGGGCGCCTTCACCGGCGCCAGCTCCGACCGCGCCGGCCGCTTCGAGCAGGCCGACGGCGGCACGATCTTCCTCGACGAGGTCGCCGACATGTCGCTGAAGACCCAGGCCAAGGTGCTGCGGGTGCTCCAGGAGCAGCGCTTCGAGCGCGTCGGCTCGACGGCGTCGATCCAGGTCGACGTGCGGGTGCTGGCGGCCACCAACAAGGACCTCCTGGAGGAGATCCGCCAGGGCCGCTTCCGCGACGACCTCTACTTCCGCCTGGCGGTGATTCCGCTGCGGGTGCCGCCGCTGCGCGAGCGCCGCGAGGACGTGCCTCCGCTGGCCGCCCGCTTCCTGGAGGAGCTGCGCGGGACGACCGGAAGGAGCGTGGACCGCATCTCGCCCGACGCGTTGCGCGTCCTGATGGACCACCGCTGGCCGGGGAACGTGCGCGAGCTGCGGAACGCCGTGGAGCACGCGATGGTCAAGTGCCGGGGCACCACGATGATGGTGGAGGACCTGCCGCGGGAGCTGATCGAGGAGTCCGCCGGGGTGACGCGCATCGCCAAGGCGAAGGGCGGCGACGCCCGGGCGATGGAGCGGGAGCGCGTCCGGGTGGCGCTCGAGGAGGCGGGGTGGAACCGCACCCGCGCGGCGGAGCGGCTGGGCATCGACCGCTCCACC
>DASWIG010000643.1:0-24274 GCA_036397835.1 Thermoanaerobaculia bacterium | reverse complement strand
CTAAGCCGGCAGCCGCGGCCGCCGCGCCGCCACCAGGGTGCCGCCCAGCACCAGGACCGAGCCGCCGAGCGTCCAGGCGTCGGGACGCTCGGCGAGCACCAGCAACCCCCAGAGGGTGGCGAAGACGATCTGGAGGTAGAGGATCACGCTGGCGCCCGCCGCGGTGACGTGCTTCATGCCGCGGGTGAGGAAGACCTGCCCGCCCTGCGCCGCCACGCCGACGGCGAGCAGCAGCAGCCACCCGCGCAGGTCGGGCCACACCCAGATCGGCACCAGGGCGACCAGCGACGCCGGCGCCGCCACCAGCGGGAAGTAGAGGATGATCACCAGCTCGTGCTCGTACGGCGCCAGGCGCCGCACCAGCACGTGCGCGCAAGCCGTGAGGAACGCGCCCGCCAGCCCCACCACGACGACGCCCGTGGGCAGCGTCGACGCCGCCGCCGTGAAGAGGGCCGCGGGCCGCGCGATCAGCAGCACGCCCGCCAGCCCCAGGACGATCGCCGCCCAGACGCGCCCGGTGGCGCGCTCGCCGAGGTAGCCCCAGGCGATGAGGGCGGTGAAGATCGGGCCCGTGAACTGGATCACGGTGGCCTCGGCGAGCGGCAGGTGGACGACGGAGTAGAAGAAGCAGGTCAGGGCGCCGAAGCCGACGAAGCCCCGCAACGTCAGCAAGAGCGGGTGTGTGCCGCGCCACGAGGAAAGGCCGGAGCGGCGCAGGAAGGCCACCGTGAGCGCCAGCGAGACCAGCGAGCGGACGAAGACGACCTCCAGGCTCGGCATCGCCGCCCCGGCCAACCGGGCGAAGAGCGACATCAGGCTGAAGCTGAAGGCGGCGGTCACCAGGGAGCCGGCGGCGCCGCTCGATGACGGTTGATCGGTCTCGCTCACGCGCCGGGATCATCCCACACCGGGGCGCCCGGCTCGCTCGTCGCCACGACGTTGGTGCGGGCGTGTTAGAGTCGGCCGTCCTATGGATTGGGACCGCCTCATACAAGCCGCCCGCGACGCCCGCGAACGCTCCTACGCCCCCTACAGCCGCTTCCGGGTCGGCGCCGCGCTCGCCGCCGCCGACGGCACGCTCTACACCGGCTGCAACGTGGAGAACCGTTCGTTCGGCCTGACGATGTGCGCCGAACGGGTGGCGGTGGCCAGGGCCGTCGCCGACGGCAAGAAGAGCTTCCGCGCCCTCGCCGTGGTCACCGACGCCTCGCCGCCGGCGACGCCCTGCGGCATGTGCCGCGAGACCCTCACCGAGTTCGCGGACGACTTGCCGGTGATGGTCGCCAACCTTGCCGGCGAGCGCCGCGAGTACCGCCTTCGCGACCTCCATCCCTCGCCCTTCGAGTGGCCGAAAGAGCTGACGGTGGACGCGTCATGATCCGCCCCTGCCGGCTCGCCGCCGCCGTCCTCGCCTTCGCCGCGTCCGCCGCGCACCCGGCGTGCCAGCCGGCGGCCCGGCTCGCCGCCGCCGTCGCGGACGGCGAGCGCGGATGGGGCGACCTGCCGCTCGCCGGCGTCTACGCGCTCGACGAGGCGGCGCTCGAGGACGGCCGGCTGGTCGCCACGGTGACGGCGCGCCTCGACGTCGCGGCGCTGACGGCGGCGCGCACGCCCCGCCTCGGCGCGCTCTGCGCCGCCGTCGTCGTCGACGCCGGCGGCGGCCTGGCCGTCGTCGACGAGCGCACGCTCGAGCTGCCCGAGCTCGCCGGCAAGGAGGCGCTCGCGGGCGTCGCGGCCTGGACCTACCACGTCCGCCTCGAGCTCCCGGACGACGCGGCGCAGATCATGGTCTTGGTGCAGGAGCCGGCGCTCGGCGCCTGGGGCGCCGCCGTGGCCGACGAGGGCGAGGCGCCCGCGGCGCCCGGCCCGTCCGCGGTGACGGTGGCCGGCGCGCCGCCCGCCTGGTACGTGGTGGAACGCCGCGGCGAGCCCGCCGCCGGCCGTAAGACCGCAGCCGGCGGCGCACACGCCGTGGTGGTGCGGCTGGTGCCGCCGCGCGACCAGCCGGCCACCGGCGGCACCCGCTTCGACGCCCTGACGACGAGCGACGCCGTCGACCGCGTGGTCTTCGAGCTCGACGGCAAGGAGGCGGAGACCGACGGCCGGCGGCCCTTCGTGGCGCGGCTGCCGCTGGCCAGCCCGGCGCGTCCGCAGACGGTGCGTGCCGTGGCCTACGACCAGGACGGCAAGGTGCTCGGCGAGGACAGCCTGGTGGTCAACGAGCTCGACGTGCCCTTCCGCGTGCGCATCGCCGGCTTCGAGCCGAAGGGCGAGGCGATCGAGGTCAGCGCCGAGGTCAGCGTGCCGGCGGGCGCCGCCCTCGACCGCGTGGAGCTCTATCGCAACGAGGAGCTCGTCGAGCGCTTCACCGCGCCGCCCTGGCGCGGGCGGGTGCCGGCGGAGGGCGGCCCCGAGGACTACGTGCGGGTCGCCGCCTTCCTCGCCGACGGGTCGTCGATCGACGACGTCGTGCTCCTCGCCTCCCCCGCTCTGGTCGAACGGGTGGAGGTCAACCTGGTGGAGCTGCACGTGGTGGTGACCGACGAGCGCCGGCGTCCGGTGGGCGACCTCGGAGCGCGGGACTTCGTGGTGCTCCACCGCGGCCAGCCGCGCCAGATCGAGAGCTTCGCCTACGCCGACGACGTGCCGCTGCTCATGGGGCTGGTGATCGACACCTCGGGCTCGATGCGGCTGGTGATGCACGACACCAAGCGCGCCGCCGGGCGCTTCATCGGCCAGACGGTGCTCGCCGGCGACCGCGCCTTCGTGGTCGACTTCGACCGCCAGCCGCGGCTGCGCCAGGGGACGACGGACGACGTCGCCGAGCTGATGCTCAGCCTCGCCCAGCTCGAGGCCGACGGCGCCACGGCGATGTACGACGCGATCGTCTTTTCGATGCTGCAGTTCGAGAAGCAGCCGGGCCGCAAGGCCCTCGTGGTGCTCACCGACGGCGACGACCACGACAGCCGCTACGGTCCCAAGGACTGCCTCGAGTACGGCCAGAGCGCCGGCGTGCCGATCTACGTCATCGGCCTCGGGGGCCTCGACGGCCTGCGCCGCGCCTACAGCGTCAGCGACCTCGAGCGGGTGACCGCGCGCACCGGCGGCCGGCTCTACTTCGTGGAATCGCTCGAAGAGCTGCAGTGGGCCTACGACGAGATCAACGCCGAATTGCGCAGCCAGTACTCGCTGACCTTCTACGCCGACGCCGACCTCTCGCCCGAGGAGCGCCGCAAGGTCGAGGTGCGCCTGGCACGGCCCGGCCTCGAGCCGCGCACGGTGCTCGGCTCGCGGCGCGGCGGCTCGTGAGGGAAGCGTGCCCTGCGGGCTTTTCAAGCTGGTCATTCCGACCCCGATCTGAGGAGGACCCATGAACGACCTTGCCGAGGGAGCGACGGCTCCCGGAGAGCCGGTCTTTCCCCGAGACACGGTCGCGCTGATCACCGGCGGCGGCACCGGCATCGGCCTGGGCATCGCCGAGGCGTTCGCGGCGGCGGGCGCCGCGGTGGCTCTGAGCGGCCGCCGGGAAGCGGTGGTCGAGGCCGCCGCCCGCGGCATCCGCGGGCGCGGCGCACGCGCCGTCGCGGTGGCCGCCGACGTCTCCCGCGAGGACGACGCGCGGCGCCTGGTGGAGACCACCGTGGCCGAGCTCGGCGCCCTGCACGTGCTCGTCAACAACGCCGGCATCGCGCGCTACGGCCCGCTCGAGAGCCTCTCGTCCGCCGACCTGGACGCGATCGTCGACGTCGACCTCAAGGGTCCGATGTGGATGATCCGCGCCGCCCTGCCCCAGCTTCGGCGGCACCGCGAGACGCGGCGGGCGTCGATCGTCAACGTCTCCTCGTCGGTGACTCTGCAGCCGGTTGCCAATTACGCGGTCTACTCGGCGGCCAAGGCGGGCCTCGACATGCTGACGCGCTGCCTGGCGCGCGACCTGGCGGCGGACCGCGTCCGCGTCAACGCGATCAACCCCGGCATCGTGGAAACGCCGATCTTCGAGACCATGATGCCCGCCGCCGCGGTCGGCCGCGCCCTGCGGCGCGCCGCCGAGCAGACGCCGCTGGGGCGGGTGGGCCGGCCCGCGGACGTGGCGCGTCTGGCGCTCTACCTGGCGAGCCCGGCCAGCGAGTGGCTGACCGGGGCGGTGGTGCCGATCGACGGCGGCATCTCGCTGGCGAGCTGACCGATTCCTGAGGTACAGTAAGGAAAGCGATTCGTCGATCGATTCGTCGGAGGGGATCGATCGCAGGTCGTGGGCGGTCCCGGGGGGATCGCTGCCCGCGAGCTGCCGGCAAAGCCGCGCCGACCGGTCCGGCGCTCACAGGACAGGAGTAACGGACGTTGGCGACGAGCCCCTCGAACCCGGGCGCACCCCCGGCGCCTCCGGAGCCCGCTTCCAGGTCGCGCCTGAGCAAGGACGAGCGGCGCGAGCTGCTGGCGCGCATCGAGCGCGAATCGAGCCGCGCCGAATCGCCGGAACGGATCCTGCAGCGCGCCGAGCAGGCGCTCCAGAGCGGCAACCGCACCCTGGCCGAGCGCCTGGTCGGGCAGCTCGAGCAGAGCTCGCCGAACCTGCTGGGGCTCGCCCACCTCAAGAAGCGGCTGGCGGCGGTGGAGCAGCGCGAGAAATTGCGGAGCAACGTGCGCAAGGCGGAGGAGATGCTGTTGCGCTACATCGAGCAACGCAGGAAGCCGGCGGCGCAGTTCGCCCTCGAGGCCCTGAGGGAGATCGCGCCCGACCATCCCCGGCTCGCCGAGTACGCGATCTGGGTGCGCGACCTCGACCAGGAAGCGGCGCTGCAGCGCCAGCTCGACGACGAGCTGGCGGCGGGCCGCCTGGCGCTGCAGGTAGGCGACCTCGAGGTGGCGCGCCGGCACCTCGAGCGGCTCCGCGAGCTCGACGGCGGCGCCGCGGTCACCGCCCACCTCGACGCCGAGATCTCGCAGGCCGAGGCCGGCGAGGCCGAGAGCGCCGACATCCAGGGCATCAAGGAGCGCTTCGAAGTCCACGTCACGGCCCTGCGCCTCACCGAGGCGGCGCAGGAGCTGGCCGAGCTCGCCCGCCACGTCGTGCCCAAGGTCACCCTCGACCGCATGGGAGCGCGCCTCAAGGAGGCGCGGCGGGCCGAGCGCGACCAGCGCGAGATGGCGGCCTTCGAGGAGCTGTTCCAGAAGCACGTGGCCGACCACCGCTGGCAGCAGGCCCGCGACGTGGCGCGTCAGGCCGGCCAGCGCTTCCGCGACCATCCGCGGCCCGCCGAGATGTTCAACGAGGTCAACCTGCGCGAGGCCGACGATCGCCGCCAGGAGTCGATCCGCCAGGGCGTGGCGACGCTCGAGCAGTTCATCGCCCAGGGCAAACGCGGCGACGCCGAGCTGGCATTGAAGCTGCTCAAGGACAAGATCGAGCCTCGGCGGCTGGCGCACTACGAAGCGCGCGTGCGGCAGCTCTAGAGCAGCGACCGCGCCGCCGCCGCCACGTCCTCGGCCTTCTCGAAGGGGCCGAAGAGGCCGCGCACGCGGCCCTCGCGGTCGAGCAGGAAGAGGTGGGGCGTGTGGCTGATCAGGTAGCCGGCGGCCGAGCCGGAGTCCTCGCGAATGGAAGTGGCCTTGAACGCGGCAAGGACGTCGTCGATCTCCTGCGCGGCGCCGGTCAGGGCCACCGCGTCGCCGAGGTGGAAGTACTCGAGGTAGGCGGCGAGCTTCTCGGGCGTGTCGCGCTCCGGGTCGACGCTGACGAAGACCGTCGTCAGCTCGTCGCCGGCCTCGCCCAGGAGCTGGCGCACGCGCACCACCTTCGACAGCGTCTGGGGACAGACGTCGGGACACATCGTGTAGCCGAAGAAGAGCAGCCGCACGCGGCCGCCGGTGTCCGCGAGGCGGAAAGGCTCGCCGCGGTGGTCGGTCAGGGTGAAGTCGCTGCCGATCTCGTCGTAGACCTCGAGCTCCGGCGCCGCGGGCGCGCCGTCGCCCGGCCCGCCGCAACCCGCGATTACGGCGGCGGCAAGGAAGACGATCGCGACGGCGCGCCTCATTCGCCTCCCTCCTGCAACGACGCGATGTAACGCGCCAGCTCCAGCCGCTCGTCCTCCGGGATGTGCGCGTACGCCGGCATGCCGCTGCCCTGGAAGACCAGGACGCCCGTCCGGATCGTCGACGCGATCTCCTCCACCGACGAACCGACGCGGTAGGTCGAGGGGTCGTGGAGGTCCCGCGGCGGCGGCTCGAGGGTCGGCGCCACCGGACCGTCGCCGCGGCCTTCGTCGCCGTGGCACACCGGGCAGCCGTGGCGTACGTAGAGCTCGCGGCCGCTCGCCGGAGCGCCGGCGTCGCCGGCGCACGCCGACGCGAGAAGAGGTATCGTCAGGAGAAGGACGCGCATCGCCGGCGAATCTACACGATTTGCGCCTTCGCGGTGCAAGGAGGCGCCAGCCGCTCCCAGGTCTGGCGGCCCACCCGTGACGCTTGACCCTTGAACGATCAAGAGCAAAGATGCTCGCCAGCAAGGAGTTCCGATGCTGATCCGCCGCCTGAAAGTATCCGGCCTGCTGTCGTTTGGCCGGCAGGGCATCGATCTCGGGCTCGAGCCGCTGAACGTGCTGATCGGCCCGAACGCCTCCGGCAAGTCCAACTTGCTGGAGGTGTTGGCGCTTCTCAGGGCGGCGCCAAACAGACTTCCCGCGCCGGTCAAGGAGATGGGTGGCGTCCGGGAATGGCTCTGGAAGGGGCCGCATTCTGCACGCGCCGCCACCGTCGATGCCGTCGTCGAATATCCCAAGGGGCACATGCCCATTCGCCATGTCCTGGAGATCACCGAACACGGCGACCGCTTCGAGGTGGCCGACGAGCGAATCGAGAACGAGATGCCGCACGCCGGCGAGCAGGACGCCTACTTCTACTACCGCTTTCGAAGGGGGCATCCCGTTCTGAACGACTTCTCCAAGCACAGCCGTGGGCTGCGCCGGGAGAGTGTGAAGCCGGAGGAATCGATTCTCTCGCAGGTGCGAGATCCGGAGAGATACCCGGTCCTGCATTGGTTGCAAGAGCAATACGAGCGCATCGGCCTCTACCGAAGTTGGACCTTCGGTCCAGGTTCCGGCGTGCGCCGGGAACAGAGCGCCCAGGGGCGCAGCGACGTCCTCAGCGATGGGAGCGAGAATCTGGCGCTGGTGCTGTCGAGAATCCGCGCGGGCGCCAAGATCGCATTGATCGACTCTCTCAGGAAGTTGTTCGACGGAATCGTCGACGTCCACCTGACCGTGGACGGGGGGAACGTCTTGCTGTTCCTGGAGGAAAGCGACGGTCGCGAGATCCCGGCTACCCGCCTCTCGGACGGCACATTGCGGTACCTCAGCCTGCTCGCGATCCTGCTGCACCCGGATCCTCCGCCGCTGGTCGCGATCGAGGAGCCCGAGCTCGGCCTGCACCCCGACGTGATTCCGCACCTCGCGGAGCTTCTGGTCAGCGCGTCCAGCCGCATGCAACTGGTGGTCACGACGCACTCGCGGATGCTGGTGGATGCCTTGGGCGACCATCCGTCCACTATTGTCGTCTGCGAGAAGGAAAATGGCGAATCGCGAATGGAGCGTCTTGACCCGGACACGCTGAAGACATGGCTCGAGAAGTACTCGCTCGGCGACCTGTGGAGCAAGGGCGAGCTCGGAGGGAACCGCTGGTGAGCGTAAAGCTGTACATCGAAGGCGGCGGCGAGGGCCAACTCTTGGACACGTTGTTTCGCCAGGGCTGGCGCCAGTTCTTCGAGGCCGCCGATCTGCTGGGCCGAATGCCCGGAATCGTTCGGGGAAAGGGGCGCGAGCAGACCTTCGACATGTTCCGGACCGCCGTGAAACAGGCTCGGCCAGGCCTCCTACCCCTGCTCTTGGTGGATAGCGAAGATCCGGTCGCGCGAAAGCGCTTCTCGATCGTCTCCGAGCCCAATGAGACCTGGAGACCGCTCAACTCCCGGCGCCGCTCGCTCGTACAATGACTTGGAGATGAAGACGTCGAGACGCGCGCTGGCCGCCGCGGCGGCAATCGTGGGGGCCTGCTCCCTGGCGGCCTGCGCCGAGACGCGGGCCGGGGCGGATCCGGAGCCCGGCGCCGGCGGCGCCCTGACGGTCACCCGCGGCGAGGTCGCGCCGGCCCTGCTGCTCTCCGGCGAGCTCAAGGCCGCCGACGCCATCGCCCTCATCGCGCCCAACGCCAACATCTGGCCCCTCCAGATCCGCTGGATCGCCCAGGACGGTGCCGTGGTGGCGGCGGGAGACGTGGTGGCCGAGTTCGACAACACCCAGCTCCTCTCCAACCTCGAGGAGATGGAGGTGCAGGAGCTCGAGGCGGCCAACCGGCTGCTCAGCGAGCAGGCGCGGGTGGCCTCCGAGGTCGACGACGCCGCCTTCGAGGTCGAGCGCCTGCGCGCCGAGCTCGCCAAGGCCAGGCTCGAGGCCGCGGTGCCGCCGGAGATCCTGTCGCGCCGCAAGCTGGAAGAGTACCAGCTCGAGCTGCGGCGCGCCGAGCTGCGCTTCGCCGGCGCCGAGCGCAAGCTGCGCACCACCCGCGAGGCCGGCGACGCCGACGTGGAGCTGCAGCGCATCGCGCTCGCCAAGGCGAGCGACGCCGTCGACCGCGCCCGGAGCTCGATCGACCAGCTCACCCTCACGGCGCCGCGCGGCGGCGTCCTGGTGGTGGCCGAGAACGACGACGAAGGACGTCCGCTGCGCCCCGGCGACCAGGCCTGGCCGGGCAACGAGGTGGCCCAGCTCCCCGACCTCGAGACTCTCGAGGTCGAGGCCCGGCTCTTCGACGTCGACGACGAGCGCGTGCGGCCCGGCCAGGGCGTGCGCGCCTGGCTCGACGCCTTCCCCGACCGCGAGATCGGCGGCCGGGTGCGCGAGGTCGAGGAGATCGCCGACCAGGCCGACCGCTTTTCGCTGCGGCGTTTCTTCCGGGTCCGCGTCACCCTCGACGCGGTCGACGTCGAGCGCATGCGCCCCGGCATGTCGGTCAAGGTGCTCGCCGCCGAGCCGCCGCTCGCCGACGTCGTGCGCATCCCCCGCGAGGCGATCGACTGGAGCGGCGAGGCGCCGCGCGCCGTGCTCGCCGACGGCTCGCGCGCGCCGGTCGAGCTCGGCCGCTGCGACGCCTTCCACTGCGCCGCCCTCGGCGGCCTCGAGCCGGGCACCGCGCTGGCCCCGGCGGAGGACGGGCGATGAGGCGGTCGGGCCGGCGCCTGGTCTCCCTGGGTCTCGTGGTGGCGGTCCTCGCCGCGGCCGCCTGGGTGCTCGCCTACGAGCTGCAGCCGCAGACCGAGAGCTGGGTGCGGGTGGAGCGCCGCGACCTGGTGGTCGGCGTCGACGTCGAAGGCGAGCTGCAGGCGGTCGAGAGCGCGCGCCTCGGCCCGCCGCAGATCGGCGACGTCTGGAACTTCAAGATTTCGTGGATGGCCCCCGAGGGCGTCGAGGTGCAGGAGGGCCAGCCGGTGCTGCGCTTCGACGCCACCCAGACGGAGCAGCAGCTCCGGGAGCTGCGCGCCGAGAGCGACGCGGCCCAGAAGAGCCTCGAGAAGACGCAGACCGACCTCGAGATCGAGCGCCGCGCCATCGAGCTCCAGCTCGCCGAGGCCCAGGGCCGCCTGCGGCGCGCCGGCCTCAAGCTCGACGTGCCCGCCGAGGTCACGGCCCGCGCCGAGCTCGAGAAGGCGCGCATCGACCGCGAGCTCGCCGAGCTCGAGATCGGCTCGATCGAGAGCAAGCTCCGGCACCTCGAAGAGCGCGGGCGCGCCGACCTCGCCGCCCTGCGCGACAAGCGCGACCGCATGCGGTCGCGGGTGGCCGAGCTCGAGGCCGCGCTCGAGAGCATGACCGTCAAGGCGCCGCGCAACGGCACCCTCATCCACGTCGCCAACTGGCGCGGCGAAAAGATGAAGGTGGGCGACAGCGCCTGGCGCGCCGCGCGGGTCATGGAGATCCCCGACCTCAAGCGCATGATGGCCGAAGGCGAGGTGGCCGAGGCCCACGTCGGCAACCTCGCCGTCGGCCAACCCGTGACCCTGCGCCTCGACGCCTATCCCGACCGCGAGTACCCCGGCCGCGTGCGCGCCATCCGCCGCGCCGTGCAGCGCAAGTCGCGCCGCAACCCGCAGAAGGTCGTCAAGCTCGAGATCGACCTCGAAGCCACCGACGCCGAGCGCATGCGGCCCGGCATGCGCTTTCGCGGCGAGATCGAGATCGCGCGCCTGCCCGCCTCGCTCGTCGTCCCCCAGGAGGCCGTCTTCCCGCGGCCCGGCGGCGCCGTCGTCTACGTCAGGACCTTGACCGGCAAGCGCGAGGCGACGCCCGAGTTCGGCGAGCGCAACCAGGACGAGTTCGCGGTGCTGGCGGGGCTCGACGAAGGCGATTGGGTGCTGCGCCGCGGCGACGGCGAGGGAGGGGAGCAGTGAAGGGAACCCTCACCCCCAGCCCCTCTCCCAAGGGGAGAGGGGAGCCGGAAGGGCAGCTCAGTCTCCCCCTCTCCCTCTGGGAGAGGGGGCCGGGGGGTGAGGGTTCCGCCCTCTTCCTGCTCGCCGCCCTGATGCTCGCGAGCTGCGCGCCGCGCGACGCCGTGCCCACCTTCCGGGTCGAGCGACGGCCGTTCCACCACCACGTCACCGCCGAGGGCAACCTCAAGGCAGCCGAGGTCACGCGCCTGACCGTGCCGCCGGAGGTCGAGACCCGCGTCCGCCTCGCCTGGCTGGCGCCCGACGGCCGGGTGGAAGAGGGCGACGTGGTCGCCCGCTTCGACCCCACCGACATGGAGGACCTGCTGCGCGGCGGCCGCCTGGACCGGGACGGCGCCGCCCTCGAGGCCGGCAAGGCGCGGCTGCAGAGCGACGGCAAGCTCGCCGACTTCGAGACCGACTTCCGCGTCGCCGACCTCGAGCTCGAGCACGCCCGCCGCTACCAGAAGACCGACGAGGACGTGTTCTCGCGCCAGGAGATCATCGAGTCGGAGATCGACGAGGAGCTCGCCGGCGAGCGCCGCGAGCACGCCGGCGCCTCGCAGACCTCGGAGAGCGAGCGCGGCAAGACCGAGCTCGAGATCTTCGAGATCCGCAAGCGCAAGGCCGAGCTCAAGATCGACCAGGCGCGCCGGGGGCTCGCGGCGCTCGAGGTGCGAGCGCCCCACGGCGGCCTCTTCACCGTGACGCGCTCGTGGCGCGGCGATCCGCTGCAAGTGGGCAGCGAGATGTGGCGCGGCCAGCCCCTCGGCGAGATCCCCAACCTCTCGGTGATGGAGGCCGAGGTCTTCGTGCTCGAGGCCGACGCCGGCGGCGTCGAGGTCGGCAAGAACGCGACCGTCACCGTCGAGGCCTTTCCTGAGAGGAGCTTCCCGGCCCGCGTCAGCCACGTCGACGCGGTGGCCCAGCCGCGCTACCGCGGCTCGCCGGTGCAATACTTCGGCGTCAAGCTGGAGATCGAGAGCGCCGACGGCCTGCCGATGAAGCCCGGCCACCGCGTGCGCGCCACCCTCCGGCTCGAGGAGTTCGACGAAGCCCTCGTCGTCCCCCGGCAGGCGGTCTTCAGCGACGGCGGCGAGCAGCGCGTCTACCTGCGCAACGGCGCCGGCTTCGCCGCCCGGCGGGTCGAGACCGGCGCCAAGTCCCTGGGGCTCATGGTGGTCACCGCCGGCCTCGCCGAGGGCGACGTCATCGCGCTGCGCCCGCCGGCGGCGGTCGAGGACGACGGCGGCGACGTGGCGGAAGAACCCTCACCCCCCACATGAAGATCCACGAAGCCCTGCTCACCTCGCTGGCCAACATCTCGGCCCACAAGCTGCGCTCGGCGTTGACGATGCTGGGCATCGTCTTCGGCGTCGGCGCGGTGATCGCCATGCTGTCGATCGGCGCCGGCGCCGAGCAGCAGGCCCTGGAGACCATCGCCCGCCTCGGCCTGCACAACGTGGTCGTGCGCGCCAAGGAGCTCAAGGAGGACGAGGCCCAGGAGATCCGCGCCAAGTCCCTCGGCGTTTCCCTGCGCGACAGCGAGGCGATCGCCGACGCGGTGCCCGGCGTCGAGCTGGTGGCGCCCAAGGTCGACGTCGACCCCTACCAGGTGATCGCCGCCGGGGGCGAGAGCGGCGGCGCGGCGGTCTACGGCGTCGCCGCCGAGCACGCCCGGCTGGTCGACCTGACGATCTCCGAGGGCCGCTTCCTCGACCCGCTCGACGTGCGCGGCCACGCGCAGGCGGCGGTGATCGGCGCCGCCGTGCGCCGCGACCTCTTCGGCCACGGCCCGGCGGTGGGCGAGCACTTCAAGGTCAACGACCTGTGGTTCGAGGTGGTGGGCGTGATCGACGCCGGCGGCGGCGAGGTCGACGCCTTCCAGGGCGTGGCGATCGCCTCGGCGGCGTCGGCGATCTACGTGCCGGTGTCGACGGCCCTGCGCAAATTCGACCGCGACCCGCTCGACTCGCCGCTGACCGAGATCGTCGTGCGCCTGCGCGAGGCCGAGAGCGGACGCCAGGCGGCGCGGGTGATCGAGGGGCTGCTCGACCACCTCCACGCCGGCGCCGACGACTACGAGCTGGTGGTGCCCGAGGCGCTGCTGGCCGAGAGCCGGCGCACCCAGCGTCTCTTCAACGTCGTGATGGGGTGCATCGCCGGCATCTCGCTGCTGGTGGGCGGCATCGGCATCATGAACATCATGCTGGCCACGGTGCTCGAGCGCACGCGCGAGATCGGCATCCGCCGCGCGGTGGGCGCGCGCCGCCACGACATCCTCTTCCAGTTCATCGTCGAGTCGTTCTCGTTGAGCGCGCTGGGCGGCGTCGCCGGCATCGTGATGGGGGTGGTGATCGCCCGCGTCGTCGCGGCCTCCGCCGGCTGGCCGACCCTGGTCACCCTGTGGTCGATCCTGCTCGCCACCGGCGTCGCCATGACGGTGGGCCTCTCGTCCGGCATCTACCCGGCGTTCCGCGCCGCCCGCCTCGACCCCATCGAGTCCTTGCGTTATGAGTGAATCACGCTACCTCCGACGTAGGGGCAGGCCCCCGTGCCTGCCCAGGACGCGTCAGCGTCCCTCCTTTGGCCTATGAACAACGGCCGACTCATCGAGCTGCGCGGCGTCGAGCGCACCTACCGCATGGGCGGCAGCGAGGTGCGCGCGCTGGCGGGCGTCGACCTGGAGATCGCAAGCGGCGACTACGTGGCGATCATGGGCGCCTCGGGCAGCGGCAAGTCGACGCTGATGAACGTCCTCGGCTGCCTCGACACGCCCACCGCCGGCACCTACGAATTGAACGGCGTCGGCGTCCACGCCCTCGACGACGACGAGCTGGCGGCGATCCGCAACCGCGAGATCGGCTTCGTCTTCCAGAGCTTCAACCTGCTGCCGCGCGCCGACGCCGTCGACAACGTGGCGTTGCCGCTGCTCTACGCCGGCGCCGGACGCGCCGAGCGTCGGCGGCGGGCCTTGGCGGTGCTCGAGCGCGTGGGGCTGGCAGACCGCGTCGACCACCTGCCCAACGAGCTCTCGGGCGGCCAGTGCCAGCGTCTGGCGATCGCCCGCGCCCTCGTCAACGACCCGTCGATCATCCTCGCCGACGAGCCCACCGGCAACCTCGACTCGACGACTTCGCAAGAGATCATGGGGCTCTTCGACGAGCTCAGCCGCGGCGGCGCCACCGTCATCCTGGTGACCCACGAGGAGGAGATCGCCGCCCATGCGCGGCGGCGGATCCGTCTGCGGGACGGCAGGGTGGTCGATTCCTGACACGTTTGTGGGGCTGCCGATTCTCCGGGCGGACATAAGGATGTGGCGTCCGGATCCGGTCCTGTCGGACCGGGGCAATCCCGTCCACATCTTCGCATCGAGCCCGAAGACGAGATAATGACGACATGGACACCCTGAACGGATACCGCGACCTGATCGAAAACATCCTCGAGGAGTACGCACGCATCCCCTACGCCTACGGCGACATCCAAACGGAAGCCGTCTTCGACCGGCCTCGGGATCGTTACCTCCTCGTCAACGTCGGCTGGAAGAAGGGAAGCAGAATCCACGGGGCGCTGATCCACGTGGACATCATCGACGACAAGATCTGGATCCAGCGCGACGGCACGGAAGACGGCATCGCCAACGACCTCGTTCGGGCCGGAGTCCCGAAGGATCGGATCGTTCTGGGTTTCCATCCGCCTTCCGTCCGGCCGCACACGGAGTTTGCCGCGGCTTGAAGCTGCGGATCAATTCGGTTGGGGTGATGTCGTGTGCGTGGCGATGTCAGACAGGAGGTCGGTCAGGTTACGGCGGACGACTCGGGGCTCTGCTCCGCACGGCCGCAGAGGATGTTCCAGCGGCTGCACTCCGCGCGCAAGGCCAAGTCCGGCTCCAGTGGCGGGTCGAGACCGGTATAGACTGCTGGTACAGGGAGTGGCCGCCGAGTGGCCCAGGCGACTTGGTCCGACTCGATGCGCGCCGGTAACCCCTGGCCCTTGACGAGCAGCAAGGATCATGGCGCTGCGCAACGCAGAGAACCGAGGAGACGAGCAATGGAGATCCACAAGCAGTACGTACTCGACGAGGATCGCCGACCTGTTGCAGTCCAGGTGCCGATCGACGAGTTCCAGCGGATCGAGGAGGTCTTGGAGGACTATGGACTGGCCCGGCTCATGGACGAGAGAGAGGACGACGAGCGACTCTCAAGGGAAGCCGCGAAGGCATACTATCAGTCGTTGAAAGATGAGCTGGGACGTTGAATACACCAACAAGTTCCTGAAGGAGCTGAGCCGTCTGCCTCCCGAGATCCAGGAACGGGCAGAGAGGATCGCCTTCGAGGAGCTTGAGGCAGGAAACCCTTTCGAGTTGGGATACCTCGAGCGCCTGACGGATTATCCTGGGAAGTACAAGGTACGGTTGGGACAATATCGCATGGGAATTGAGATCGACAAGAAAAACAGGCGCATCGTCTGCCGGCGAGTAGCGCACCGCAAGGACATCTACCGAATTTTCCCGTAGAGAGGGCGAGCGTCCTCGCATTCGCCCGAGAGCGAGACAATCACGACATGGACACGGAGTTTGCCGCGGTTTGAAGCTGCGGCTCAATTCGGTTGGGGTGATGTCGTGTGCGTGGCGATGTCAGACAGGAGGTCGGTCAGGCTACGGCGGACGACCTGTGTATTGGGATGGGGTCCGTAGCTGGCCTCGGCGATGGCCAGGGCGCGCCGCATCAGCGGCTCGGCCTCCGAGAGACGGTTCGTGTCCTGGAGTAGCTGCGCCAGGTTGTTGAGGCGGATGGCGACGTTGGGATGGTCGGGTCCCGCAGACGGGGGGAGCGCCGGGAGCCGGTATTGACGAAGGTCAGGGCGAGGGCGCCGTCGCGTTTCACCAGGGCCGGGCGGCCGTCCTTCTTGCCACGCTTCCTTGCCATGGGGCTATCTTACAGGTTCCCAGCTCTTCTGATAGAAGTGAGGGCGATGGCCACCGACCTGTTCATCTCCTACGCGCGCGAGGACAGGGCCTTCGTCGAGCGACTGGAGGAGGCGCTTCGTGATCGCGAGCGCGAGGTCTGGATTGACCACGAGATCCGTCCCAGCGAGCCCTGGCGCGACCGCTTGGCGAAGGCGATCGAAGGGGCCAACGCCTGCGTCTTCGTCCTCAGCCCGGACTTCGTGAGGTCCGACGAGTGTCGCCGCGAGCTGCTCCACGCCGGTCAGCACAGCAAGCGCCTGATACCCATCGTCTGGCGTGACGTCGGACCCGCGACGGTCGACGAAACGCTGCGCCAGTTGAACTGGATCTTCTTTCGCGACGACGACTTCGACGAGGCCGTCGACAAGCTGGTCGAGGCCCTCGACACCGACTTCGGCTGGCTCGAGACCCACACGCGGCTCACCGAGCGTGCGGTGGAGTGGCAGCAAGGTGGAAAGGAACGAAGCTACCTCCTGAGCGGCAGGGACCTCCGCGAGATGGAGACCTGGCTCGCCGCGAGCGCCGATCACCGGCCGGCGCCGACCTCGCTGCACATGGAGTACCTCCTGGCGAGTAGGGCGGCGGCGACGCGGCGCCAGCGTTTGCAGCTCGCCGCCGTCACCGCCGGCCTGGTGGTGGCCGTGGCTCTCGCCCTGGTGGCGCTCTACCAGAGGCAGCAAAAGGAGCGCCAGCGGCAGCGGGCGGTGGCTCGCCAGCTCGCCGCGCAGGCGCGCGCCGGCTTCGACGACTCCGGCACCGGTCTGCTGCACGCGGCGCTCCTGAGCGCCGAATCGCTGCGGCACCACCCGACCCCGGACGCGGCCGAGATCCTGAGCCGGGCCCTGGAGCTGCTGCCGCGGGCGCTTCCGAGCTCCCTCAAGATCGCGCCGAGCAGCTCGATCGCTTTGAGCGGCGACGGTGCCTGGATCGCCGTCGGCACGTGGGGGGACGACGTCGAGCTCGTCAACCTGATCGACGGGACGAGGAAGCTCATGCCGCTCGACAAGCAGAGACATGAGCTGACGGAGGTGGCGCTCGGCGAGCACGGCGAGCTGCTCGCCACCGCGGCCGGGAGCTCCGTCCGCGTCTGGCGCTGGCAAACGCGGGAGGAGGTCGTGAGCTTCACGCCTGCGAGAGCTCCGAGGGTCCTCGCCGTCGCTGAAGAAGCCGGGCTCCTGGCGGTCGGGTTCGGCCAGAGGGTGCAGGTGCGGCGCCTCCGCGACCGGGGAGTCGTCGCGGACCTGGAATTCGCCGCCGCCGCGATCGCCTTCCACCGCGGCGGAGCCGCGCTGACCACGGTCGGCTCGGAGGAGGTCAGCGTCTGGGACCTGGCGTCGGGGACCAGGTCGAGCCCCGGGGGGCTGCCCGAGCGGAGTTATCGCATAGGAGGCGACCCCGCTCCCGTCCTGTTCGCGGCCGGCGGCGACGGCGACCGGCTGGTGACCGGGAGCGGCGAAGGGACGGTTCAGGCCTGGGACGTCGCGCGCGAGCGGGAGCTGGCGCGGATCGAGCACGGCACCCGGGTCGAGGCCGTGGCGCTGAGCGCCGATGGCCGCCGCTTCGCCGCCGTGTCCAAGCACGGCTACCTGGGGGTCTGGGACCTGGAGCCCGCGGGCGAGCTCTACGCGCCGCCGAACGGATGCGCGGGCGGCGAAGCCGACTGCACCGTGGCGCTGAGCGCTGACGGCCGGCGGCTGGCGACCGGCACGTCCGACGGTCGGGTGGCGGTATTTGAGGTGGCGAGCGGCCGGCGGATCGCCGAGGTCGTCCATCAGCCGAGCCTCTTCGAACTGGCGCTCAGCCGCGACGGGCGCTGGCTGGTGACGGGAGACGCCTACTCGGGAGCGCGCGTCTGGGACGTCGCCGGGGGCCGTGAGGTGGCCGCGCTGGAGCTCGAAGCTGAGCATTTCGGGGGTCTCCTCGGACGAGTCGCCATCAGCGCCGACGGCACCCTCATGGCGATCGGAGGCATGGACAACTCGGTCTCGGTTCGCGTTGTGGGCTCCGGCTCCGAGCTCCTCCGCGAACGGATCGAGGGCCGGCTCGGCCAGGGGCTCGCGTTCGCGTTGAGCCATTCCGGCGGACAGGTCGCGGTCTTGACTCCGGGGGGTACCTTGACGATCCTGAGCACGGCCACCGGCGAGGCCGTCGGCCGGTTCGAGCACGGCCCGGGATCGTGGATGACGTTCAGCCCCGACGACGCGTGGCTCGCGACCGCCGACGTCGACGGCTGGATCAGGATTTGGAAGATGCCGACGCTGAGCGAGGAATCGCGGCTTCACGTCGTTGAGGACTTCCGGTCTCTCGCGCTCTCGCTCGACCCCTTCCGGCTCCTGACCGCGCGCCAGGGCGGCAACGTGCGGGCTCGGCTCTGGCGGCCGGAAGACCTCGTCGACGAGGCCTGCGACCGGGCGCACCGCAACCTCACGGAGAAGGAGTGGCGGGGCTACATGGGCTCCGAGCCCTATCGCGCGCTGTGCACGAACCGGCCCCTGCCGTCGCCGAGCTCATCGCCCGTCCCGGCCTCAGGGCGTCACCGACTCGAGCTTCCACCTCAGGGTGAGGTCGTGCCACCCGGCGCGGACGCCGCCGCCGATGGCGCCCAGGGTCCAGTGGACGTCCACCTGCGCCGACGAAGCCGAGGTGGTGCTCTGGAAGACCTGGCCGTAGGCGGCGTCGCTCAGCGTGCCGGACGTGCCGGCGCCCCCCTGGGCGCCCGAGGTGGTCCAGGAGATCTTGGAAGCGGGGATGGTCAGGCCGCCGGGAGCCGGAGGCGTGAAGGTGGCCGCCTCGGCCAGGATGCTGACGCGCAGCGCGTTGCCCGCCTGGAGCTGGATCGACGTGAGCTCGATTCGGGTCGGGCCTGGGCTGCCGGACGTGGCGGCGGCCACGTCGAAGACGGCGAAGCTGACGGCGGCGGGAAGGACCACCTCCACGCTCTCCTGGGAGCCGGCGGAGCCGGCGGCGAGCCAGGCGAGGACGAAGGAGGCAACCGCCGCGCGTGCGAGTCGTTGAGGTCTCGTGGTCATCATCACATCTCCTGGTAGACGACGGGCCGGAGCCGGGCCTGGAGCCTGACGTCGAGTTGGTCGAGCGATTCGCCCGCGGGCAGGCCGATCTCGAAGCGGGAGGGCGGCGTCACCTGGAGGTCGCCGGGGAGCATCGCGGCGACCACCTCCAACGTATAGCGCCCGGCCGCCAGGTTGTGGAAGGCGAACGAGCCGTCGCGGGTGGTGGTGGTCGCCTCCTCGCCCAGGAGCACGACGACCCCGCCCACGCCCTCCTCGTCGCCAGCCTCGCGATCGCCGTCCCGGTCGACGAACACCCGGCCGCCGACGCGGCCCAGCGGCGCCACGTAGAGGGCGTGGTCCTCGCGCCGGCCGTGGGTGACCTGGACCTCCATGGGACCGCTCACCGCCTGCAGGTGGGCCGGCAACCCCGCCTCCTCGAGCGACAGCTCGTAGCCGCCCGCCGGGACCCGGCGAAAGAGGAAACGGCCGCCGGCGTCGGTGAAGACGCGGTAGGGGCCCAGCCGGACCGGGACGTCGGCGGCGGCGGCGCCGTCGGGCCCGAGGACGCGCCCGGCGACGGTGCTGCCGCCGGCCGGGGTGTCCACGTCCCAGGTGCGCTGGATCAGGAGCTTGACCGAGCCGGGCTCCTGCCCCGGCTCCAGGAGGTCGCGTCCGACCGGGAAACCGATGACGTCGCCGACCTCGGCGATCAGCCGCAGCCCCCGGGGCAGGTCCTGCGTCAGCCGCACCAGGTAGCGCTCGGGGGCGGCGTCAAGCGACGAGAAGCCGCCGAAGAGCTGGAGGTGGGTGGCGTCAGTGAGGTCGAAGGAGGCCTGGAGGTCGGCGCGGTGGGCGGCCTCGCCTCCCGGCTGCCAGCGGCTCGCCAACTGCAGGTCCAGGCGCACCCGGGACGAGCGGGCGTAGCCCACCAGCGCCACCAGCTCGTGGTGCTCCTGGCTCAGGACCTCGCGGTCGGGCGGCCGCAGCTCGTTGGTGCGGAAGAGATAGCGCAGCCGCACTCTCACGTCGCCCATCGGCATGCTGAAGGTGGCGCCGTGCGCCTGAGAACGGCTGAGGTCCGAGCGCGCGTCCCAGGTCTCGAGGGCGGTGGTCAGTCTGCCGACCGTGGGAAGGCTCAACCGGAAGTTGTGGGAGTCGACGCGGCGGCCCTCGCCGTCGCTGCTTTGGTAGGAGCCGGAGAGCCCGACCGCGCCGAGATCGAGGAAGATCGAGGCGCCGCCGCTCGCGGTCATGTCGCCCCCGGCCTGCGCGTAGACGGAGCCCAAGAAGGCGCCGCGCCGCAGCCGGCTGGTCAGCGACCACCGCCCCGCGGACGTCGCCTCGCCGCTCACGCTGAGGCCGCGCCCCAGTAGGACGTCGTCGCGGTAGGCGACCACCGGGTCGCGATAGCGGGTCAGGGTGCCGGGGAGATAGAGCGAGAGGGTCGGCCGGTGACGGCCGCTCTCGCGCGCCACGCGCAAGCCCTCCGCATAGCCCCACGCTTGGCTGTAGAGGCTGCCGGCCTCGAAGCTCCACAGCCGGCCGGGGGCTTCGAGGAAGAGGTGACCCTGCACGTCCGAGCCGGCGGGACCGAACGCGGCGGCGGCGGCGAGCTCGACGTTCCAGTCCGACCACAGTCCGAAGGCGCCGAGCTCGGCTCCCCACTCGCCGCCCTCCCGGAAGCCGAGGCCGACGGTGGCGCGCAGGCTCTGGTGAGCCGCCGGCAGCACCGCCACCTCGCGCCGGGTGGCCGGACGGTCCTGGGCCGCCTCCAGGCGGGCGGACTCGGTCATCTCCGCTTCGCTCTTGGGCAGGGTGAACGACTGCCACGAGCCGTCGGGGCCGGGATGGGAGGCAGCCGCGGGCGGCGCGGAGGACGGCCGAGCCGAAGCGCGGACGACGGACTCGACGCTCCCCGCGGCGGCCGCGGCGGAAACGCCGGCCGCGGCCGGCGACGGCCGCGGACCTACCAGCTCGACGACGGCCGCGGCCCGATCGAGGGTCAGGTCGAGCCCCGCGAGCGACGCCGCCGCGGCGGCGGGAACGTGCCAGGTCGTCCGCGTCTGGCGCACCCAACCGAGCTCGAGGGTGTCCTCGCCGGCTCGCAGCAAGCTCGCCCCCGGTCGTCCCGTCCACCGCGTTCCGCGGTGATCGACCACGGCGACGGTGGCGGGAGCGAGGGTGACGTCGAGCCCGAGGGCGGGCGCGAGAGCCGCCAGGTCGACGAGCACCTCCCCGGCCGCCTCCAGCGGATCCGCGGCGGCGGTCCGGTCGCGACCGTGGACGATGACGGACCAGGAGGGGAAGGCGGCGGCCCGATTCGGAATGGCGAAGGCGGTGAGAAGCACGGCGAGCGCCCTGACCACGACTCGGACGGCCCGTCGTGGCGGGGTTTCCCTAGGGAGACGCCGTCGCGCCCGGCTCACGGCGGATCTCCATCTCGCGCTGGACGCCGACGTAGTGATCCAGGCCGATGTCGATGATCGCCCGCACCAGGTAGCGGCCGGCGGGGAGCTCGGCCGCGGGAGGCAGGGGCACGGTGATCCACCTGCGGTTCGCCGGCTCGAGCAGGAGGGTGGTCCGCGGAAAAGTCACGGTGGCCACGATCTCCGAGGACCCGGGCCGCAGGAGCTCCAGGCGTCCCTCGACGGCGAGGGGAGCGTTGCCCTCGTTCTGCAGCCGCACCCGGGCTTCGGCGCCGGTCAGCTCCACGTCGAGGACGCGCGCGGCGCGCTCGATCGGCGGCAGGTAGACGAAAATCCCCACCGAGATCGAGGCCAGGAACTGCACGGCGACGCCGGCCGGAGCGGCCAGCGGATCGACGAGCTGGTCCACCGTCAGCGCGCACCAGTAACCCCCCGGCGCCGCCGCCGCCGGCACCGCGACGCTGAGGCGCACGTCCAGGCTCTTGCCCGGATCCACCGCCTGCTCGACCGGATTGAGGGTCACCCACGAGCCGCACGAGCGCTCGAGCGTCCCCGCCGGCCGATAGAACGACTGCGTCCCATCCTCGCTGTGCCAGAAGTCCTCCACGTGGCTATGGAAACGGGTGCGTTGCTCGTCCTCGGCGAGGCGGAGCTGGAAGGTCCGGGTGACGGTCCGTCCCGGCTCCGCCTGGACCTTGATCGAGTCGAGGGTGGCGGCAAAGCGCAGCGCCGAGGCCGGCACCGCGGCGAGCGCCGCGCAGGCGGCGAGGGACCAGGTGAGCGACAGGTTGGTCATGGCGTTGTCCTCGAAAGCGGCCGGCCCGGGTGCGGGCCGGCCGTCGCTTGGAGAAATCGGCACGGCCGGCAACCGCTAGGCGCCCGTGCTCTCGAACTTCCAGGTGATGACCAGGGTGTGGTTGCCGGAACGCTTGACCGTGGACTTGGCACCCAGCGTGAATACAAGACCGGTCGTGCTGCAACTGGCGGTGTCGGCCGTGCAAGTTGCCACCTCCCCGTAGGCCAGATCGCTCAACGTGCCCGAGGCGGGGGCGGCGTTGGTCCAGGTGGCGGCGTTCCAGGTCACGTCGCCGGCCGACCAGGTGGTGGCGCCGCCGACGGGGGGAGTGAACGCGGGGTCGTTGGCCTGGATCGAGACCTTGAGCTGCTTGGTGGCGGTGTCGAGCACGATGTTGTCGATGGTGACCGAGGCGGCGGAGGCCGCCGTGCTGCCGGAGATGTCGGTGACGGTGAAGGACACGCCGGCGGGGACGGTGACCTGCGCCTGCTCGCTGACGCTGGCGGTCAGGGTCGTGGTCTGGCTGGTGTCCGTCAGGGTGACGGTCGTCTGCGCCCAGGCCGTCGCGGGGAGCAAGAGCAGAGCTGCCGCGAGCGTGAGAGTTCGGGTGGTTTTCATCGCTATTCTCCTTGGTTCTCCAGGCAATTGTCGGGTCGGCCGGTGTGGCTCGATTCCCTTGATTCACATGCTCGCTCCGGGCGAGAGGGAAGGGAATCGGCGTCCGGCCCGTCGCGCCGTCGGACATCCGACCGTCCGGCTGTCGGCGCAGTCCTACGGATGTCCCCCCGGGTGAAAACCTGGCACGCCCCTGAGCGGCACCCCATTCTCGATCCTGCACGTCGATTCTCGGTTGTGAGAACGAGGATCGACCGGTCCCCGCGTCAAAAGCCGCGCCGGGCCTGTTTCTGCCGCTGAGTCGCCCCTGGCACGAGACTTGCTCCGAACACGGCAGATGCTCCCGCGAAGGTGAAAGCCTGGCATTTTCGTTGATTCTCCGGCCGAGGTGAGGTTTTCGCCTGCCGCTGTCGTTGCTCCTCTCGTCGCGCGACGGTGACGTCGTGAATCTGTACACGTGTCTGGGGAAGGCTCAGGAGCCTGCGCCGTGATGGGTCCGTTGGGGAGGCTCGACCTCCTTTCGTTCGTGCCCGGTCCGCCGACGCGCGACCTGTGCCTCGCGCTCTCGGATCTGGGATATGCGGCTCAAGAGCTGAGCCCGGTCGATTGGACGGCCGGAGCTCCGCGCGCCGCGCCGCTCATCCTCTTCCTCGGGCGGGACGAGTACCCGCGCGAGCGCCTCTGCTCGTTCCTCTCCGCGCTCAACGGCACGCCCCGGATGGGCGTCTTCGAGCGCGAGAGCTTCTCCGACCACTCCGCGATCATGAGCTGCTGCACGGACTTCCTGGCGTGGCCGGCGAACCGCGACGAGCTCACGATGCGGCTGCGTCGGGCCGGGATCACGGCGGCGGCCGGCTGGGACGAGGAGAAGGCGCTGCGGGAGTCGTTCGTCCGCCTCGATCTGCACGGCAGCTCGCCGGCTTTCGTCCGCGTCCTGAGGACGATCGACAAGCTGGGACGCGCCGACGCGCCCGTGCTGATCCAGGGCGAGACGGGAACCGGCAAGGAGCTGATCGCCCGCGCCATCCACCGCCTAGGGAAGCGAAAGGACGGTCCGTTCATTCCGGTCAACTGCGGCGCCCTTCCCGACAACCTGGTGGAGAACGAGCTCTTCGGGCACGAGCGGGGGGCGTTCACGGACGCCAAGACGTCGCAGGCGGGCCTCGTGGCCCAGGCCCACGGCGGCACGCTCTTCCTCGACGAGGTGGAGGGGCTCTCGCCCAAAGCCCAGGTGGCGCTCTTGCGGTTCCTCCAGGACCACGAGTACAAGCCGCTGGGCAGCGCCCAGGTCAGGAAGGCCGACGTGCGGATCGTCACCGCCACCCACGTGGAGCTCGAGGAGCTGGTGCGCGAGGGCGCCTTCCGCCAGGACCTGATGTTCAGGCTCGACATCCTGAAGGTGAAGCTGCCGCCGCTGGCGTCCCGCGACGGCGACGTCGAGCTCCTGGCGAGCCACTTCATCCACCGCTTCAGCCGCCGATACGGGCAGCCGCTCAAGGGCGTCCATCCGGCGGCCCTGCACTGGATGAACGGCTACCACTGGCCGGGGAACGTGCGCGAGCTCGAGAACGTCGTCCACCGGGCGTTCGTGCTCTCGGAGGGACCGTCGCTCGAGCTGCGGCACTTCGTGCAGACGGAGGGCGGCGGCGCCGCGGATCGGGGGGGCGAGGCCGGAGCGTTCGCGGGGAGCTTTGCTGACGCGAAGGCGAGGCTCGTCGAGAGATTCGAGAGGCAGTACCTTACCTGGGTGATGCGCGAGACTGGCGGCAACGTGACGGCGGCCGCCCGTCGCGCCGGCAAGGAGCGGCGGTCGCTGGGCAAGCTGCTCAAGAAGCACGGGATTCGGAAAGGCTGCTCATCGACGAACGCCACCTGAGCTCGCGTTCCGGTGATGCCGGCGGCGTCTCTGACGAGGGGAATTCCTGACTCGGGATCAACGCGCGGCGCCCCGCGGCAGGCGGACGAGGAAGTGCTCGACGCGGA
>DASWIG010000642.1:0-2770 GCA_036397835.1 Thermoanaerobaculia bacterium | reverse complement strand
TGGTCGCGGGGCACCAAGAGCTCGGCCGACAACCGGTATCGCCTGCCCGGCTCGAGAAAGGGGTCGGCCGTCGCCGGGAAGTCGAGATCGACGAAGAGGTACGGCTCGCCCAGGTCGTGGAGCAGGACCTCCACGTTGCTGCTGCCCACGGGCAGGGGACGCAGGCCGCAGCCGACGCCGGGCCAGTCGATCTCCACCTGGTAGCCGACCAGGGCGAAGGTCACGTAATCCTCGCCCAGGGCGGCGGCCAGGTAGTCGCCCATCGTCGGCGCGCCGAAGCTGGCCGCGCCCTTTTCGTTGATGTGGAAGTTGTGCGCCCAGATCACCGTCTTGACGTCCGGGAGCTGGAGCTCGCGGCGCTTGAGGAAGATCCTCGCCATGGCTTCGTCGCGGGCCGCGACGGCGGTCGTGGGGTCGGCGTCCAGGTAGTAGAGCTGGAACTGCCAGGCGCGCAGCCCCAGCAGCCGCAGCCGCGCCCACTCGAGCTCCTCGGCCGACGTGCGGCGGACCAGGTTGGCCTGGCGGCGGTCGAAGTAGCGCGCGAGCTGATCGAGCCTGCTCACGCACGCCTCGAAGGCGCTGGTGGCGAGGCGGCGGTAGATCGGGGCCTTGCTGCAATTCTCGTCGATCCCCACGATCCGGACGTCGTCGTCGGGCAGGCGAAAGCGCCGCAGGTGCTCGCGCAGGGCCGCGTAGTCGAGATCGGGCTGCTGCTCGTCGAAGCCCAGGAAGTAGACCGGGTCGTCGGCATGACGGCGGTTCCAGGTACACATCCACTCGACGATCCCGCGCACGCTGGTGTTCTGCCACACGCCGAAGAGCCCGTAGAGCGCCTCGTCGGCCGTGCCCTCGCACGTGCGCACGTACTCGGCCACCGACTCGGCGCGTTCCCAGGGCGATTCGAACGCATAGGCGCGGAAGCCCATCTCCTCCACCAGGAACCGGAAGAGCCGGAACTTGAGGTGCGAGTAGCCGCCGGAGGTGTGGATCGACTCGCCCAGGGCCACCACCGTGGCGTCGCCGACGACCGCCTTCATGGGCTCGAGGTCGTCGGGAGCCTGGCTCGGCGCCAGACCGTTGAACCTGTAGATGCCGGGGAGGAGCTCCTTGCCGTCGGCGCGGGCCGCCACGGGCACGGTGAGGACGACCGCGACGGCCGCGGCCAGGACGACGCTGCGTCGTGTCATGGTAGGGACCATGGTGTGGACCTCCGGTTGATTCGCGCGGCGCCCGAGCAGGTCTCCGCGCCATCGGGACTGTTCTTGCGTCCGTTCCAGCAATCCACGTGCCACGCCGCGGGGCGCGTTCCACGGGCGAGGCGTCCGCCGTGGTGGCCGATGGGCGTCTCCTCAGGAGGACGCCGTTTCCGCGGAGGCCCGCTTCAGAGCCGGAGGAGGCGGACCCGGCGCCTGTCGTGCTCGAGCTGCGACGTCTCGCTGCGCTCCGCGAGCGGCCCGGCCGTCGACCGCCGGTCGAAGACGAGGAGCGCTCCGTGGTCGAGCCCGAGGGAGTCGAGATAGCGTCCGAGCTGGTCCAGGCCGCGCGTGACGGGATCGGCCTGGCCGTCGCGCCAGACCTTCATCTCGAGCACCTCTCGCTGAACGCCTCCCTCGTAGGGCCAGTGGACGCACAGGTCCATGCGTCCCCGGCCGATGGCGTATTCGCGGTCGATGTGGCCGCCGCCGTTGGTGATCCGCTGCAGGAAGCTCATGACGACGAGTTGGAAGGCCACCTCCTTGTAGGGCTGGCTGCGCAGCATCGCCTCGCCGTGCCGGCGCCAGAACTCGAGGAAGCCATCGAGCAACGCGTCCATGTCGAGGCGGCCGTCCTCCCTCAGGTACCACTCGGTCCTGCAGGGGATCGTCCTCTGGGTGACGGCGGCGAGAGCGCGGGGGATGACCTCGTGGTAGATCGGATTGGCGATCTCGAGATGGCCGGAGCTCGAGGTGACGAGCCCCAGGTCCTGGGCATAGGCGATGTCGTCGTCGAGGCGGTCGCCGAGCACCAGCTCGCCCTCCAGGATCGGCGAGATCACCCGCTCGACCCGGGGCTCGCGAAGACGTTCGATGAGCGAGTCGAGATGGGTATCCCGGCGCTCGATCAGGATCTCCGCGGCGCGGTCGACGTGCTCGGCCGCGATCGGCTTCGCGCGGTCGAGCACGAGGGTCTCGACGAGCTGGCGGGCCAGGGCGTTGACCAGCCAGGGCTGTCCGCGGGTGAGCTCGTGGCCGCGCTCCAGGGCCGCGTCGGTGAAGACCTGGCCGGTTTCTTCCGTGTGCTGGCGGTACAGAGCGGCGATTTCGTCGGCGGTGAAGCTCTCGAGGGTCAGGGACTCGGCCTTGACGTTGAAGGGCGACGCCGTGCCCAGGGTCTCGCTCTCGGGCCTTATTCTGGCCCTGTAGTCGCGGACGTCGCGCATGCCGATCAGGGCGACCGAGTGGGGGAAGTGCTCCGGACGGTCGGGGTAGCCTTCGCGCAACTGCCGGAGCACGGAGATCAGGGTGTCGTCGAAGAGCGCGTCGATCTCGTCGAGAAAGAGCACCACCGGACGCTCGGAACGCTCGCACCAGCGCGTCAGCCAGGTGCGCAGGCGGCTCTCGGCCTCGACCGCGAGAAAGCCGTCCAGGGCGGGGGGACGCAGGTCCTCGGGGAGCTTCTCGGTCTGGAGCTCGATGGCGCGCAGCACCGCCTGGATTCCGCGCTCCACGTCGGACCCGGCTACTTGGCCGCGCTCGCAACTGGCATGGACCGCCGCGTACGTCCCCTCGGC
>DASWIG010000641.1:0-4779 GCA_036397835.1 Thermoanaerobaculia bacterium | reverse complement strand
TCTGGGAACTGCGCTCCCGATGCCGCCAGGATGTGCCTGAACGGCGGCCGTTTCCGGGTCGCGGTCGACTGGCGTGACTTCAACGGCAACACCGGCTCGGCCACCGTGGTGCCGGCGCCGTCCGACGACTCGGGGCTCTTCTACTTCTTCTCCGCCGACAACTGGGAGATGCTCGTCAAGGTCCTCGACGGCTGCAACATCAACGACCGGTACTGGGTCTTCGCCGCGGCGACGACCAACGTCGAGTACACGCTGCGGGTCACCGACACCGAGACCGGGACGATCGAGCAGTACTTCAATCCGCTCGGCCAGGCGTCGCCGGCGATCACCGACACGAGCGCGTTCGCGACCTGCCCGTAGCCCGGCCGGCTTGCCCGGTCGCGGTCCCGAAGGAGGGGGCTCTTGCCCCCTCCTCTTTCATGGTCCCTCTCCCACGTGGTATGCTGACGCCTCGTTCCGCCGCGGCCATCCGAGGCACCACCGAGGACAGCCCCCACCGAGGACAGTTCCCACCGAGGACACAGCCATGAAACGACTCCCGACTTTCACCACCATCCTGGCGATTTTGACGCTCGCGATCTCGACGATTCCGGCCGGAGCGAAAGAAGGGGGTGCCGGCATACCGGTGGTCAAGGCCTGGGCCAAACGCTCTCCCGCGGTCGGGCAGCTCAGCGCCGTCCAGAGCGCGAAGGGCCTCGGTGCCGCCGTCAAGGGCGGACCGACCTGCGTCCTCGATACCCTCAACTGCAACTCGACCGTCAACGGGGTCCTGCGGACCACGGACTGCGCCCTCGACGACGGCACCTTCGCCGATTTCTGGGCCTTCGACGGCTCGGCCGGCGACCAGGTGACGATCGACCTGAGCTCGAACAACTTCGACACCTTCCTTTTCCTGCTCGACCCCACGCCGGAGGTCGTCGCCACCGACGACGACGGCGGCAACGGCACCAATTCCCGCATCACCTTCAACCTCGACGTCTCCGGGGAGTGGGCGATCGCGGCCAACAACCTCGTGGCGCTGAGCGGCGATCCGGGCAACTACAGCCTGGCGCTCACCTGCACGACCGGCGCTCCCACGCCGCCGGCGGCGCCCTCGAACCTCGCCGCCACCACGCTCTCGAGCACCGAGATCGACCTCTTCTGGCAGGACAACTCCAACAACGAGGACGATTTCCAGGTCCAGCTCCGCACCGGCGGCGGCGCCTTCCAGACCATCGGCGCCGTGCCCGCCAATTCCGCCGGGGCTTCGGTCATGAACCTCGATCCGGACACCCCCTACACCTTCCGGGTACGGGCGCGCAACGCGGCGGGCAGCTCCGCCTTTTCCAACCTGGCGAGCGCCACCACCGATCCGGACGGCGGCCCGCCCCCGCCCCCGCCTCCTCCGTCCGGCGATTGCACCCCCAACGCCACGACCACGTGCTTGAACGAGGGCCGCTTCCAGGTCCGGGTCGACTGGCGCGACTTCGGCAACATGACGGGCCCGGGCCAGGTCGTGCCGTTCGGGTCCGACGACTCCGGCCTCTTCTACTTCTTCTCCGCCGACAACTGGGAGATGCTCATCAAGGTCCTCGACGGCTGCAACATCAACAACCGGTACTGGGTCTTCGCCGCGGCGACGACCAACGTCGAGTACACGCTGCGGGTGACCGACACCGAGACGGGCGCGAGCAAGCAGTACCGCAACCCGCTCGGCCAGGCCTCGCCCGCCATCACCGACACCAGCGCCTTCGCGACCTGCCCCTGACGGGTCCGGTACGGATCGATCGAGCCGGAGAGCGTCCGGCCTGGAGACCCACCGGAGACATGTCTGAAGCGTTGATTCTCGGAGCCGGCATCAGCGGCCTGGCGGCGGGCTGGGCCTTCCGCCGCGACGACGTGGCGGTGCGCCTGCTCGAGGCCGGCGAACGCCCCGGCGGCAAGGTGCAGACCCGCGAGCGCGACGCCTTCCGCTACGAGCTCGGCCCTCACGCCGTCCAGGGCACGCCCGAGGTCTTCGAGCTGGTGGCGGCGGCGGGCCTCGCCGGGGACGTCGTCGCCGCCTCCGACAAGCTCAAGAAGCGATTCCTCGTCCACCGGGGCGAGCTCGTCGCCGCGCCCATGGGTCCGCGGGAGGCGTGGTCGACGCCGCTGATCTCGCGCAAGGGGCTGCTGCGCGCCGCCACCGAGCCGTTCCGGCGCCGCGGTCCCGGTCCCCACGAGAGCGTGACGCGTTTCGTGAACCGCCGTCTCGGCCCGGAGATCGCGCGCCTGGTCGACGCCCTGGCCCTGGGGATCTTCGCCGGCGACCCCGACGAGCTGGCGATGGGCTACGCCTTCCCCAAGGTCTACCGCCTGGAGGCCGAGCACGGCAGCCTGCTGCGCGGCGCCCTGGCGATGAGGAAGGCGAACAAGCAGGACGGCGGCGGCGCCGAGAAGGCGTCGAAGCTCCCGTATCTGCTGAGCTTCCCGCGGGGTCTCGCGTCGCTCGTCGACCGGCTGGCCGGGGAGCTCGACGTGGCCTACGGCAAGCGGGTGACGGCGGTTGCGGCGGACGGCGACGGCTTCGTAGTGCGGGGCGCCTCGCCCGGCGGCGACTTCGAGCTGCGCACGCGGCGCCTCGTCGCGGCGCTGCCGGTCGACGTCGCGGCGGGCGTGCTCGCCGGCCTCGGCGACACCGAGCCGCTGACGCGGCTGCCGCACGCCCGGGTGGCGGTGCTGAGCCTGGGGTTCGAGCGCGGCCAGGTGCGCCATCCCCTCGACGGCTTCGGCTTCCTGGCGCCGCACGCCGAGGACCGGATGCTCCTCGGCTGCCTCTTCTCGTCGACGCTCTTCCCGGACCGGGCGCCGGAGGGGCACGTGGCGCTGACGGTGATGGCGGGGGGCCGCCGGCGTCCCGAGGAGGTGGAGCTCGACGACGCGACGCTGCTCGACCGCGTGCTTTACGAGCTCGAGCGCCTGCTCGGCGTCACCGGCGAGCCGGTGCTCGCCGAGATCACGCGCTGGCGGCCGGGCATCGCCCAGGCCACCGCGCGCATGGCCGAGGTCAAAGACGCCGTCGCCGCCCTCGAGACGGCCCATCCCGGCCTGACCGTCCTCGGCGACTGGCTGCACGGCGTCGGCGTGCCGGCGTGCATCAAGGCGGGGTGGAGCGTCACGCCGAAGTCCTGAGCGTCAGGGTTCCCGCGGCGATCCCGACTTCGGCACCGTGACGATGTCGGTCTACGGTCTGGACAAGCCGAGCCTGCTGTGCCTCTTCATCCACGGCCGACACCTGCCGCTCGACGTGCGCGAACGGCTGCTGGAGATCGTGCCGCGGCCCGCGGTGCCGCCCCTCTCCACGGTTGCCGAGATCCCGGCGAAGGTCCCGACCCTCGTGCCGCCCTATACGATGGGAAACCGCACCGGAAAGGCGGTGAAGCGCTCTCTCGCCGTCTACCGCTCGGACGACGAGCGCCGCGCCGTCGCCGAGCTCGCCGACGTCTTGCGGGAATCCCCCAAAACCTGCGCACGGCGTCGGCACGCTCAAAAAACTCCCCAACGGCCTCAGCACGTGACGTTCACGGCGCCGCGAGGTCCCCAACGCCTTCGACGCGTCGCGCTGAGACCGTTGGGGAGCTCGGCGGGCCGTCAGCGCGTCGCGCTGAGACCGTTGGGGAGCTCGGCGGGCCGTCAGCGCGTCGCGCTGAGGCCGTTGGGAAGCTCGGCGGGCCGTCAGCGCGTCGCGCTGAGGCCGTTGGGGGCTCTCGGCTACGGGTGGAGCTCGATCATCGGCGAGCAGTCAAGCGAGCGCGGGCGCTGAGTGCCGCGTCCTCCCCGCAGCTCTGGAGGCGAGAGCGTCGTCCGCGTCAGCGGCGCTGGGACGCGTCCACCACCCGCCCCGCGAACCGCAGCAGCCACCGCTTGACGCTGAAGCGACGGCCGATTCCCGCGAAACGCCGGCGCCCGCGCGAGAGCTGGCGGGCGAGGCCGAATTCGCGGACGAGCGCCTCGGTGTGCTCGCCGAGCTCCGGGAAGCGCGCGCCGCCGCGCGGACGCTCGCCGTCGATCAAAGCCGGATAGCCGAGCCTCGGCAGCTCGTCCTCGCCGGGACGCACCAGCTCGCGGTGGCGCACCTGGGGATGGGCGAGCGCCTCGGAAAGCGACAGCACCGGCTCGGCCGGCACGTCGTGCTCGGCCATGAACTGCGCCCACTCGGCGCGCGTGCGCTCCGCCATCAGGGCCGCCACCTGGCGGCGCACGCCGGCGTCGCGGGCGTATTGCTTGAAGATCAGGTCCTTGCGGCCGAGCGCCCGGCACAGCTTCTGCCAGAAGCGCGGCTCGAGGGCCGCCACCGCCAGCCAGCCGTCGTCGCGCGTGCGGTAGAGGTCGTAGCAGGGCACCGCGCCGGTCAGCAGCAGGGGCTCGCCGACCTCGCGGGGGACGGCGGCCTCGGCGGCCCAGCCGGTCACCGCGGCGTGGCCGGCGGCGTCGAGCAGGGCCTGGTCGATCCAGGCGCCGCGCCCGGTGCGGTGGCGACGCAGGAGCGCCGCCAGCACCGCCGCGGCGGCGCTCCACGCGCCCACGACGTCCGCCGTCTGGGTCGCCGGCATGTGCGGGCTGCCGGCCAGCGCGCCGGCGAGGGCCTGGTAGCCGAGGTCGTGGCCGGCGCGGTGGGCATGCGGCCCTTCCTGCCCCCAGCCGGTGACCGAGCAGATCACCAGCCGCGGATAGCGACGCCGCAGGTCGGCGGGCGCCAGGCCGAAGCGCGCCAGGGTGCCGGGGCGGAAGCTCTCCACCAGCACGTCGGCCGCCAGCAGC
>DASWIG010000640.1:0-2722 GCA_036397835.1 Thermoanaerobaculia bacterium | reverse complement strand
CAAACCCCGGATGGGCGTGACGCGATTCTGCCAACTCCACGTGTCTACTCCGTCGATCGAGGCCCCGACTCAGTGGCGCCGATCATAGCAGACGTCGGGCCCGTGGCAAGCCCTTTTCCTTCTCAGAATTGAGACTGGCGGTCCCACCTTTGACATTGCCGCGCCGGCCGCGCCGTGAGGACCGCCCCCGACCGCCGTCGCCGGGCGTCCCGAATCGCCGCTGCAGCCCGTGCCTGCGTGCCCGAAGCGGGAGGCCGCCGTGGGCCCGCGACGACCGCGCCCACGTGCGGGCTCGGCCTGGCCACATTTGGCACGGGCCTTGCTGCTGACTCCCCCTGGGAGAGGGGCCGGGGGTGAGGGTTGCGGAGAGGGGCTGGCGGTGAGGGTTCCGGCGAGCTAATTGCTGATCGGGCGGATTCCCGGCGGCCGGTGCAGCTTCATGAGGCTCGCTTTGCACCGCGAGCTGCCCGAGTGATCCGGACAGATCGCGCACCCGCTCTCGTCTCCGATCTCGAGGCGCTGCATCATCCCCTGGTCCTCGTGCCCGAGGATGTGACAGTGCATCACGAAATTGCCCGAGAAGCTCACGTAGCGCTGGCGGATCACCACCTTCTCGCTCGCCGACGTGGGCAGCGCGATGGTGTCCTGCCAGATCGGATGGCAGGTGCCGGATTCGACCTCTTCCTCAGTACAGTCCGCCGAGGGCACCGACGCGTTGCCCCGTTCCAGGACCTGGAACGGATTGACGTGGATGTGGGCGGGATGGGCGATCAGTTCCTTGGACGCTTCTTGCCAGTGGTTGGTGAACGTCCACTGCTCCGCGGTGCCGAGCTTCATTCGCTGGTCGACGCAATCCGGGTCGAACTTGCGCTCGTCGATGAAGAACTCGACGAAGTTGGGATTCTCAGGCTCGCCTTTCATGCCGAACGCCACGTCCCTCAGCCGGCCGTCGACCTCGCCCTTCCTGACGTTCGCGAGGTACGGGGGCATGGGGGGAAGGGTGGAGGGAAAGCCCATCTCCTGGCGGCGTTCCCCCCGGGGGGCGCCGGCGATCGAGAAGAGCGGCGCCGCCGAGAGCTTGTCCATCGCTTTCCTGTTGACCTTGACCAACGACCTGGGCTCGGCCAGGTCCCACCTGACGCTGGCCTTGGCTGCCCCCGTCCGCTTGACCAGGAAGTCCGCCCGGTTCCCGGGGGCCAATTCGAACCGGATGCCGCTCGTCTGATTCCCCATCCGCAGCGGCTGTTTCCGGTAGTTTTCCGGTGCGAAGCGGATACCGTCCATGGCGATTTGCCGAACGTCCCAGCCGGCGGGGAAGCGGATCTCGATCATTGACGAGAGACGTGTGGTCGCCGAGATGAACCGCCACCGCTGAATCTCTCCGACCTCGATCTCGACCGTAGGGGAGAGCTGGCCGTTGATCAGCATGTTGCCTTCGCCGCCGCCGATGACCGGCCCGGGGGCGGCCTTCAGCAGTGCCTGGGGTTTGGGGTCGAACGGAATCTCTGCGAGGACCTGCTGAATGACCATGACCTGCTCTTCGAGGCCGCCGCGGTCCTTGTAGACGCCGTTGAGCCATTCGTCGAAGGGCCCTTCCACGATGAACGCGCCAGCCGTGCCGTTGAGCACCTGGAGCGCCGTCGCGCCGTGGTGGTGAGGGTGGTACCAATGGGTGCCTTCGGCCTGGTCCGCGGGTATCTCGCCGGAGCTCAGGTCGTATTCCTCGCCGGGATTCAGCGAGAGGAAGATGTTGTCGTGAGGCGGCTGGGGAGAGACGTGGAAGCCGTGGAAGTGGAAATTGCTCACGTTGTTTCCGTGATAACAATTCGGGAATTCGCCTTTGCCCTTGTTCTCCGGATTGCACTTGTCGGCCGGGGACTCCGGCGCGGCCGTGAGGCGGTTCTTGAGCGTGAGGAAGAATCTGTCCCCCTTCTTGACGCGATACGTCGGTCCCGGCAGGGTGTAGCGCAGCTTGCCGGTCTGCGGGTCCGGGAAGCCGTACGCTCGCAGGCTCAGCAGACACTTCGCGGGGTCGCTCGCACACTCGTCCGGCTTCCGGACGAACACGTTCACGCCGGAGAAGTAGCGCATGTCGAGCACGGTCCGGAGCTCGCCTTTGCCGTCGGAACGGATCTCCTGGGGCTCGCGCAAGGGCATGTTGGGGCCCGGCGGCGCCTCGCACCCTTCCGTCGTTCGACAATCGGGAACGGCGGCACGCAGCGCCGACGGACCGGCCGCCAAGACCAGCCCCGCCGTCGCAGCGACCGTGATCGTCATCCGGAGGTCTTTCCTCATCGCTTCTTCCTCCTTCTGGTTTCGAGAGATGTCCTTGGTCGGCGCCAAACCTATCAGAGAAGAGCCGGGAGAGCAATCGATCGACGGGCCGACGCTCTGCGGGCGGCCTGATCTGAGAATCAAAAGGTGCGCCGTCCGTTCCTTGGCCTTCTCGCGCTCGACGTCGCGGTCTTTCGGCGCGGCGTTGGTCACCAGCGAATCGACCAGCTCCCGCGCCACCCGGCTCACCTGTCCCACCGCGCGGTTGAAGGCGGCCTCGTTCGTCTTCGGGGTTCAAACCCTGCGCTATGCGGCCGACCCGCTCGCCGCGCGCGCCGACCCGCGGGGCCTGTCTCTACCGATCCGCCTTCAGCGCCGGCAACAGCGACGCCCGCAGCGCCCGCGACGCCGCCACCGCGCAGGCCGCGAGCCCGAAGACGAGGATGGC
>DASWIG010000639.1:0-4693 GCA_036397835.1 Thermoanaerobaculia bacterium | reverse complement strand
GCCCGGGCTGCACGCGAGACCGCGGTGGCTGCGCTTTCTCTTCCAGGGCCAGGAGAGCTACGCCTCGGCCCAGGGCCTGGTCGCCCGCCGGCTCATCGAGTCCTCCGGCCGGACCGCGCCGCCGAGCCTGGTGGGAGCCTTCCAGCTCGAGATCGTCCTCAACGCCGAGCCCTTACAGCAACTTGATCAGGGTCGCGATGGCGCCGATGCCGACGACCAGGAGCGCGCCGAGACGCACGAGGAGGCGCATCTCGAGCTCCTTGATGTCGCGGCTGAGCTTGACGTCGAGCTCCTTGATGTCGCGCCTGACCCCGGCGATCTCACGCTCGATCTTGACGTCGAGCTCCTTGATGTCGCGCTTGACCTCGGCGATCTCGCGCTGGATTTCGACCGTCCGGAGCTCGAGATCCTCCTTCGTCGCCATCCGCTTCTCCAGGATCGCGACGATGGCCTCGATCTGGATCTCGGCCTGGGCCTCCGGCACCCCGGCGTCCCGGAGCTTCTTGACGTAGGCGTGGGTGTCGAAGGCGATGGCCGGCATGGTCGTCCTCAGTGAGATCTTAGCACGCCTCGGCAAGTGGAGCGTCGAGACGTCCAAGCTGCTGCAACGCCCTGACGCCCACCTCCCCCGTCCGCATCGCCGCGATCCCCTCCGCCGCCGCCATCGCGCCCGAGAGCGTCGTCACGCAGGGCACGTCGTATTTCAGGGCGGTCTGGCGGATCGCCGCGTCGTCGGCGTGCGACTCGCTGCCCAGCGGCGTGTTGATCACCAGGTCGATCTTGCCGTTGATCAGGGCGTCGACCACGTGCGGGCGTCCCTCGTGGATCTTCAGCACCTGGCCCACGGTGAAGCCGTGGTCGCGAAGATAGGCGGCGGTGCCGGCCGACGCCACCAGCTCGAAGCCGAGGCTCGCCAGGCGCCGCGCCACCGGCAGCAGCGCCGCCTTGTCGCGGTCGTGGACCGAGAGGAACGCCGAGCCCGCCAGCGGCAGCCGGTGGCCCGCCGCGATCCACGCCTTGGCGAACGCCGGGCCGAAGCTCGCGCTGTGACCCATCACCTCGCCCGTGGACTTCATCTCCGGGCCCAACACCGGGTCCACCCCCGGAAAGCGGCGGAACGGGAAGACCGGCATCTTCACGAACACGCCCGGCACCGCCGGCTCGGCGGTGAAGCCGAGCTCGGCGAGCGTCTTGCCCGCCATGACCTGCGCCGCCAGGGCCACCAGCGGCACCCCCACCGCCTTGGCGATGAACGGCACCGTGCGCGACGCCCGCGGGTTGACCTCGAGCACGTAGATGCCGCCCTCGTAGATCGCGAACTGCACGTTCATCAGACCCTTGACCCCGAGCCGCAGGGCCAGGCGGCGGGCGACGTCGCGCATCTGGTCGAGGTCGAAGGGCCCCACCCGGTAGGGAGGGAGCACCGCGGCCGAGTCGCCCGAGTGGATGCCCGCCTCCTCGATGTGCTGCATCACGCCGCAGACCACGGCGCGCTCGCCGTCGGCGAGCAGGTCCAGGTCGACCTCGAAGGCGTCCTCGAGGAATTTGTCGAGCAGGATCGGGTGGTCCCCCGAGACTTCGGCGGCCTCGCGCACGTAACGGCGCAGCGTCGGCTCGTCGTAGCAGACGGCCATGGCGCGTCCGCCCAGCACGTAGCTCGGCCGCACCACCACCGGGAAGCCGATCCGCCGCGCCTCGGCCACCGCCTCGTCGGGCGAGCGGGCGGTGCCGCCCAGGGGCTGGAGGATTCCCTCCTCCACCAGCAGCCGGCCGAAGCGCCGGCGGTCCTCGGCGAGGTCGATGGACTCGGGCGAGGTGCCCCAGATCGGCACGCCGGCCGCCTCCAGGCCGCGCGCCAGCTTGAGCGGCGTCTGGCCGCCGAGCTGCACGATCACCCCCACCGGCCGCTCCCGCTCGACCACCGCCAGCACGTGCTCGAGCGTCAACGGCTCGAAGTAGAGACGGTCGGAGGTGTCGTAGTCCGTCGACACGGTCTCCGGGTTGCAGTTGACCATCACCGTCTCGTAGCCGAGCCTCGAGAGGGCGAAGGCGGCGTGGACGCAGCAGTAGTCGAACTCGATGCCCTGGCCGATGCGGTTGGGTCCCGAGCCCAGGATCACCACCTTGGGACGGTCCGTGGGCTCGGCCTCGTCCTCCTCGCCGAAGGTGGAGTAGAGGTACGGGGTCATCGCCGGGAACTCGGCGGCGCAGGTGTCGACCCGCTTGTAGACGCGGCGCACGCCGTCCTCGGCCAGGCGTTCGGCGAGCTCCGCCGGCCGCGCGTCGAGGAGCTTGGCGAGGCGGGCGTCGGAGAGCCCCGCTTCCTTGGCCTCGCGCAGAAGCTGGCCGGGCACCGAGCCGAGGTCCCAGCAGGCGAGCTCGTTCTCGAGCTCGATGATCGACAGGATCTCGCGCAGGAACCACGGGTCGATGTGCGAGGCGCGGCTGACCTCCTCCACCGTCCAGCCCTGGCGCAGCGCCGCGAAGACGGCGAAGAGCCGCTCCCAATTGGGCTCGGAGAGCCGCCGCCGCAGCCGTACGGGGTCCGCCATGCGCTCCTCGCGGCGCTCGAGGGTGCCGTCGAGCTCGAGGGCGGCCAGCGCCTTGAGCAGCGCCTCGCGGAAGGTGGAGCCGATGGCCATCACCTCGCCCACCGACTTCATCGACGTGCCCAGCCGCGGCGACGCCTCGGGGAACTTCTCGAAGGCCCAGCGCGGCACCTTGACCACCGTGTAGTCGAGCGTCGGCTCGAAAGCGGCCACCGTCTTGCGGGTGATGTCGTTGGGGATCTCGTCGAGGGTGTAGCCGACGGCCAGCAGCGCCGCCACCTTGGCGATCGGGAAGCCGGTGGCCTTCGACGCCAGGGCCGAGCTGCGCGAGACCCGCGGGTTCATCTCGATCACCACCCGCTCGCCGCTTTCCGGATCGACGGCGAACTGGATGTTCGAGCCGCCGGTGGCCACGCCGACGCGCCGGATCACCTTGAAGGCGTCGTCGCGCATCTCCTGGTACTCGCGGTCGGAGAGCGTCTGCTGCGGCGCCACGGTGATCGAGTCGCCGGTGTGCACGCCCATGGCGTCGAAGTTCTCGACCGAGCAGACCACGATGGCGTTGTCGGCGACGTCGCGGATGACCTCGAGCTCGAACTCCTTCCAGCCCAGCACCGACTGCTCGAGGAGGGCCTCGTGGGCGGGGCTGGCCAGCAGCGCCGCGGCCACCACGGCCTCGAGCTCGTCGCGGTTGTAGGCGGTGCCGCCGCCCTCGCCGCCGAGGGTGTAGCTGGGGCGGACGATGAGCGGAAAGCCGAGCTCCTGCGCCGCCTGCAGCCCGGCGTCGAGGCCGCTGACCACGGCGCTCCTGGGCACCTTGAGGCCGATCTCCTCCATCGCCTCCTTGAAGAGCTGGCGGCTCTCGCCGAGCCTCAGGGCCTCGATGCCGGCGCCCAGCAGCTCCACGCCGTAGCGCTCGAGCGCGCCGCGCTCGGCGAGCGCCAGGGCGAGGTTGATGCCGGTCTGGCCGCCGACGGTGGGGAGCACGGCGTCGGGACGCTCGGCCGCGATGATCTTCTCGACGAAGTCCGGCGTCAGCGGCTCGACGTAGGTGGCGTCGGCGTACTCCGGGTCGGTCATGATCGTCGCCGGATTGGAGTTGACGAGCACCACGCGGTAGCCCTCGGCGCGCAGCACGCGGCAGGCCTGGGTGCCGGAGTAATCGAACTCGCAGGCCTGGCCGATGACGATGGGACCGGAGCCGAGGACGAGGATGGAGTCGAGGTCGGTGCGCTTGGGCATGGCGGGTCGCGGGCGACGATACCACGGGCTTGCGGGCACCGTGGTACCATGAGCCCATGAGCCAGGTCCGCTACGAGCTCCGTTCAGACCCATCCCGCGGCTCCGCCGCGGGAGGCCCTGCCGAGCCGCGTTGGGAAGACGATCCCTTCCGCTACGGCTATCGCTGGGGCGAGAAGCCCGGCGAGATGATCCCGCTGACCTATGAAGACCTGCTGGATCCGCAGGAGGGCGACCGCGTGCCGGACGACAATCTGAACCACCAGCTCGCCTTGTGCTTCAATCACTTCCTCGAGCACCAGTTCGCCGGCGAGGAGGACGTGCTGACGGGAGGCGACCTGAAGCTTCGCTTCGGCGAGAAGGGCAAGGGGCCGGCTCCGGACGCCTTCGTCCTGCGGGGAGTGCGCGACCGGGACCGCCGCCGCGGCAGCTTCTGGATCGGCCGCGAGCCCGGCGAGCTGGTGCTGGCGGTCGAGATCGTCTCGAGGAACTACAAGAACAAGGACTACAAGGACTCGAAGGCGATCTACGAGCGCGAGAAGGTGCCCGAGTACGTCCTGATCGAGCTCCTGGGAGAGTACCTCGACGGGCCCTACAAGCTGACGTGCTTCCGACTCGACGAGTCGGGGGTCTACCGGCAGGTCGAGGCGGACGAGAGGGGCGGGATCGTCTCGGAGCAGGCGAACCTGCGGATCGAGCCCGATCCCGAAGGCTGGGGGCTGCGGGTCACGGACCTGAGGACCGGCGAGCGCCTGCTGCGGCCTCGCGAGGAGACCGCGGCGCGCCGGAAGGAGGCCGAGGCTCGTCGGGAAGAGGCCGAGGCGCGTCGGGAAGCGGAAGCGCGAGCACAGGAAGCGGAAGCGCGCGCGCAGAAGGAGGCCGCCTTGCGCAAAACCCTGGAGGAG
>DASWIG010000638.1:0-11198 GCA_036397835.1 Thermoanaerobaculia bacterium | reverse complement strand
CAAGGTCGAAGAGGTCTTGCAAGGGCCGGAGCCGGGCCTGTAATCCTGCTGTCATCTCCGCGTCACGTTGACGTCATCTCCCTCACCGTATCCTGCCGCCAGTTAGCCTGAGCCAGCGGCAGCGCGAGCGCGTTGCTCGCGTCTTGCCGGCCGCGTCGACCGCAGGAAAGGAGAGAGACCATGGATCGGGACGCACGCCTCGCTACCTCTCCGGCCCTTCCTCCCTACCTTCCCGAGCGGGGACGGAGCCCGGCGGTCCCACACCCGCGAAACTACCCGGCGAATTCCGAAGACTACCCCCCTGGGTATTGAGGCCGCCGGCGTCGGCCTTCAGAGTCTCTACCAGTTTTTGATTTTCTTCCGACCGCGACGGAGCCCTGAAGGCGGTCACTGGGACGCGATCCAAGGCTCGAGACGAACGCGGGCGCCCGGCGCCCGCGACGGAGAAGGTGTACCCAAGACGCTGAGGACGACACGGAGTCGTCCTCCGAAACCAGCGAAGGAGGACCCGCAATGCACCCTAGAAGATTCCCTCCGACGAAGAGTCTCATCTTCCTGTTCCTGGCGCTGCTGGGCAGCCTGATGGCGCCCACGTTGGCCGCCGCCAAGGCGGTCGTGGCCGACGTCGTCATCCTCGACCACGTCCTGGTGTTCAACCGCCTGGGCGCGCAGAACGTCAACGGCATGATCTACGCGCTGAAGCGCGACGTCGTCCGCGTCAGCTCGAGCGGCGTTCCCACCGGCGACCTGCCGGGCGAGAACCTGCTGCCCGGCTTCGTGACGCTGCGCCCCGACAAGCGGCCGCGGCCGCTGGTGCTGCGCCTGGCCGCCGGCGACACCCTGGTGGTCAACTTCACCAACCTGCTGACGCCCAACGCCAATCCCTTCCCGCCGCTTCCCGACGAGGCCAACCCGTGCGTGGGCTGCGACCCGAACAACCCGCTGCGCGCCCTCGACAACCAGGTGCGCGACCGCATGGCCGGCTTCCACGTGCAGGGCATGCAGCTCGTCGGCTCGATCGCCGACGACGCCTCGAACGTAGGCACCGTGTCCTCGCCGGGCAGCCTGGTCGGTCCCGGCCAGTCGACGGCCTACACGCTCTACGCCGAGAAGGAAGGCACCTTCCTGGTGACCAGCATGGGCGCCACCTTCGGCGGCGAGGCCAGCGGCGGCAACGTCGGCATCGGCGCCTTCGGCGCGGTGAACGTGCAGCCGCCGGGGTCGCGCTTCTACCGCAGCCAGGTGAGCGAGGAGGAGCTGCGGCTGGTGCTCTCCGCGGCCTCCGACGACGTCCTTCCGATCATCCCGTTCGGGCAGGCCGGCGTGGGCTACGAGGCGCGCTATCCCAGCGACTGCCCGGGCGGCGTCTGGTGCCGCGAGGGCAAGGCGGGTCGGCCGATCCTCAACATGCTCGACGGCAACAAGATCGTCCACGCGGACCTCAACGCGATCGTCGCCGGGCCCAATGACGACGGCTCCTTCCCGGCCGGCACCTATCCTCTGGAGTCCCAGGGCAAGCGCAATCCCACGGTGCCCAACCGGCTCGAGCCGTTCCGCGAGTTCACCATCATCTTCCATGACGAGACCGCCGCCGCCAACGCCTTCCCGGCGTGGTTCCGGCCGGACGTCAACCCGGTGATCGCGCACACCACCCACGGCGTGCGCGACAGCTTCATGATCAATTACGGTTCCGGCGGCATCGGCTCGGAGATCATCGCCAACCGGCTCGGCGTGGGCCCGATGTGGGACTGCCTGGACTGCGCCTACGAGGAGTTCTTCCTCTCCGCGTTCTCGGTCGGCGATCCGGCGATGCTGGTGGACGTGCCGGCCAACACCGGCCTCGAGCAGTGCGGCCCGGGCGACCTCGCCGGTCTCGGCGTGCCCGGCGCCAGGTGCGGCGACGTCGGGCCGAAGGCCAGGCGCGCCTTCTATCCCGACGATCCCTCCAACGTCCATCACAGCTACACCAACGATTTCGTGAAGTTCCGCAACCTCCACGCGGGGCCGAAGGAACAGCACATCTTCCACCTCCACAACCACCAGTGGCTCTTCAACGCCAACGACGAGAACTCGAACTACCTCGACGCCCAGGGCGTGGGCCCGGGCTCGGGCTACACCTACGAGATCAACTTCGGCGGCAGCGGCAACCGCAACAAGACGGCGGGCGACGCCATCTTCCATTGCCACTTCTATCCCCACTTCGCCCAGGGCATGTGGGAGATGTGGCGGGTCCACGACACGCTGGAGCTGGGCACCGAGCTCAAGATCAGCGAAGAAGGCTTCCACCAGAGCCCGTACGGCCTCAAGGACGGCACGCCGGCCGAAGGCGCGCGCGCCCTGCCCGACGGCGAGATGGTGGCCGGCTCGCCGATCCCGGCGGTGATCCCGCTGCCCGGCAAGCCCCTGCCGGTGCTGCCCGCCCGCGTCAGCCTGGTGGCCAAGAACGCCAATCCGGGCGTCGACGACGATCCCAACCTCCCCGGCGTGCAGGAGTACGCCGAGTCCAGCCAGGCCAACGTCGACCGCACCGACGTCTATCCTCTGGGCCACCCGCTGGCCGGCCGGGTGAAGAACCCCGGCTTCCCCTTCTGGGTCGCCGGCGTCGACTGCGGCGGTCCCGCGGGGCTGGCGGATCCCACCGGCTGCCGCGACGGCATCGTGGGCCAGCGGCCGACCACGCCGCCGCTCGACATGCTCACGGTCAGCGACGCCATCGCCCTGCGCAACGACCCGGTCAACGGCAAGCTGTGGAGCCACCCGGGCCTCGAAGCGAGCGCCGGCGGCTTCGACGGCGGACTGCCGCGGCACGGCCTGGAGGGCTTCCTGGCGGCCGAGAAGGGCATCCCGGGCCGCCTCGACCCGACCCTCGTGGTGCAGCACCAGACCCGCCTCGACTTCGACAAGGAGCTCTTCCGCGCCAAGCCGGTGTACTTCCCTGAACAGGGAACCGACCTCGAGCAGACGGTGATGGCGCACCACGCCCAGACCCGCCACGACACCCGCTTTCCGGACGGCAGCCCGGCCACCGGCGTCAACGGCTTCCGCACCAACGGCGCCTTGCCGGTGGCGGGAGCGCCCTACGCCGAGCCCTGCATCGACGACCAGGGCGACCTCTTCGTCACCTCAGGCGAGTTCTTCGGCGCCACGGCGGGCTCGTTCTTCACCGCGTCGCCCGAGTTCAGCGCCATCGACCCGCGCGTCTACCAGGCGGCCAACATCCAGGTCGACGCGGTCTTCAACAAGGTGGGCTACCACTTCCCGCAGCAGCGCATCCTCAGCCTGTGGCAGGACGTGCACGCTTTCGAGAACAACCTGAAGCCGCCCGAGCCCTTCGTCATCCGGATGAACACGTTCGACTGCACGCAGTACTACCACACCAACCTGGTGCCCAAGACCTACGAGCTCGACGACTACCAGGTCAGGACGCCCACCGACGTCATCGGCCAGCACATCCACCTGCCCAAGTGGGACCTGGTCTCGGCCGACGGCTCGGGCAACGGCTGGAACTACGAGGACGGCACGCTGTCGCCCGGCGCGGTGATCGAGCGCATCGAGGCGATCAACCACTTCAACGCCGACGGCGCGTTCAAGCCGGTCCCGACGCTGCCCAAGCCCGACGGCTCCGGCGGCGGCCTGACCCGCTTGACGCCGGGCAGCCATCCCTTCTTCGGCGACGCCGGAGCGCGCACCACCATCCAGCGCTGGTTCGCCGATCCGGTGGTCAACACCGACCTCGAGGACCGCGGCCTGGGCATCATCTTCACCCACGACCACTTCGGGCCCTCGACCCACCAGCAGGTGGGCCTCTACGCCACGGTGCTGACCGAGCCGGCGCGCTCCACCTGGCGGCACAACGAGACCGGCGTGCAGCTCGCGACCCGGCCCGACGGCGGTCCCACGAGCTGGCAGGCGATCATCGAGCCCGCGGGAGCCGGCTCTCCCGGTCTGCCGGCGTCCGCCGTGCCCTTCCGCGAGTTCTACCTCGAGTTCGCCGACTTCCAGCACGCCTGCGAGGCCGGCGAGCCGTGCATCCAGGACGTCGAGAAGCCTGACAGCGACGCCTTCCGCCGCACCATCAACCCGTCGTACCGGCAGGAGGCTCAGCCCGTCTTCCCGGACCTCGTGCGCTTCCCGCCGTACTGTCCGGGCGGCGTCGAGCGGCCCTGCCCCGAGGCGATCTCGGCCGACGACGTGGGCATGCTGGTGGTCAACTACCGCAACGAGCCCGTGGGGCTGCGGGTCTTCGACCCCGAGAAGACCGGTCCCGACGGCAAGCCCGGCGTGCAGGCCGACGGCCTGGCCGGCGATCTGGCCTTCGCGCTCCAGACCCGCACCGACCGCGCCATTGCCTTCCTCAACACGTCGCTCGGCCAGACTCCGTATCCGCCGCTCAACCAGGGCGTGGGCCCCGGCGACCCGTTCACGCCGATGCTGCGCGCCCACTACGGCGACATGGTGCGGGTGAAAATCCAGTCCGGCGCCACCGAGCACGAGCACAACGCCACCATCCACGGCGTCAAGTGGCTGCAGGGCGGCTCGGGCCACGGCGAGGCTCCCAACTCCGGCTGGCGCAACGGCCAGAACGACGGCATCTCCGAGCAGTTCACCTTCTCGGCGCCGCTGCTGCCGGTGTTCGGGCAGACCGGCCACCAGGCCGACTACGCCTACAGCGTCGACGCCAGCCAGGACGGCTGGTGGAGCGGCATGTGGGGCGTCATGCGCGCCTACCGCAAGGCGCGCACCGACCTGACGCGCCTCAACAACGACATCAAGCTGCCCGTCGAAGCGGCCGACGTGATCAACCGCGCGGCCTTCGTCGGCCCGTGCCCGTCGGGCGCGACGTCGCGGCCCTACGACGTCACCGCGGTGCTCGCCAACGACGTGCTCGGCAACGACCTCAACGCCGTCATCATTCCCAACGACGACTCGGCGACCATGCACGTCGGCGCGGTGCCCGAGAAGGACGGCGGCACGCTGGTCTACAACCCGCGGACCACGGTGGCCGCGTTCCAGGGACCGCTGCACGATCCCACCGGGATGCTCTACGTCTACACCAGCGACCTGGTGCCCAAGGATCCGACGATCCCCGCCTGCACCGCGTCCGAAGATCCCGCGACGCTGCCCGACTGCCCGGTGAAGCTCGACGAGAAGGCTCCGATCGAGCCGGTGGTGCTGCGCGCCGCGGCGGGCGAGTGCCTGGTGGTCACCCTCCGCAACCGGCTGCCCGAGAAGATCCCCGATCTCGCCGGGTACAACACGCTGCTGCAGATGGTCCTGCGCGACCGCACCAGCGCCCAGGGCACGACCACTTTCAACAACAACCTGATCCGGCCCTCGGCCTACGTCGGCCTCCACCCGCAGCTCGTCGCCTACGACGTCACCAAGGACGACGGCGTGGTGGTCGGCACCAACCCCGCGGACACGGTGGTGTCGCCCCGCGGCAACCGGACCTACCGCTGGTACGCCGGCCATCTCGAGGGCAGGCTGTCGGGCACCCATCTGGAGCTCCGGGCCACGCCGGTCGAGCTCGGCGGCGCCAACCTCACTCCCGCCGACAAGGTCAAGCAGGGCCAGAAGGGCCTGGTGGGCGCGCTGATCGTCGAGCCCGAGGGCGCGACCTGGACGACCGACCTGCAGCTCGCCGGCTGCGGCCATTCGGGCCAGCCGCGCTGCGCGCGCGCCGGGGCCTCGGTCTTCTCGCCGCTGGACACCACCAAGGGCGGGTTCCGCGACTTCGCCGTGGTCTTCCAGAAGGGATTGAACCTGCGCTATGACGACGGCTCGGCCGTCGAGAACATCGCCAGCGAGGGCGGCAACATCCCCGAGGACAGCCACGACGCCGGCCAGAGCGGCATCAACTACGGCACCGAGCCGGCCTGGTTCCGCTTCGGCCTGCGGGCCAACACCCAGTTCGGCAACGGCCCCGGCGAGCTCGGCGCCGTCGCCAACGCCCACGAGCTCTACAGCAACCAGCTCGCGGGCGGCGATCCGGCGACGCCGGTCTTCTACGCCCGGCCGAACCAGCAGTCCCGCATGCGGGTGCTCTTGCCCACCGGCGCCGGCCGCGGCACCACCTTCGACGTCCACGGCCACCTGTGGCAGCGCGATCCCTACCTGGAAGGGACGGTTCCCTCCCAGACCATCGGGACGAATCCCCTGGGCTTCTACCTGGGCGGCCAGGAGAGCGTGACGCCCAGCGCGCACTTCGACGTCGTCCTTCGCAGGTCCGGCGGCGTCTACGGCGTGCAAGGGGACTACCTGGTGCGCGACCACGCTTCCTTCGGCAACACCAACGGCCTGTGGGCCATCTTCCGGGTGCTCTCGTCGAGTCTCAGCGAGGTCGCCGTACCCTGAGCCGAGGGACGGGTGCGGCCTTTCCCGGGGCCGCACCCGTCTCGTTCTTCCCAACGACACGAACCCCTCTTGAACGATTGGCGGTGGCGAGATGAAAAGCAACTTCAACAAGCTCCGAATGATCCTCGGCCTCGGCGCGCTGCTCTGCGCCCTGCCCGCGGCGGGCGACGTTCCCCAGACGCACGACCACCATGACCACGCGGCCCACCAGGCGCAGGCGGACGCCGCGTCCACCGAGCCGGCCAAGGCCACCGACGCACCGCTGGTCGTCGAGAAACTGACCCGCGAGGGCGTCGCGGTGGAGTTCCGCGCCACGCCCGCGCCCGGCCGCTCCCTGACCGCCGGCGCGATCTACGCCGGCGACTACGTGGAGGTCAGTTTCCGCCTCGCCGACGCGCACAACGGCCTGCCCCTGCAGGGGCAGTTCCCCGGCGCCTGGATGGACCTCACCAGGAGCTCGACGGGCGAGCAGGCGGTGGACACCACCTGCCGGCAGCGGGTGGCGACCTACCTGCAGGGACGCGTCGGCATGCGGCCCCTGATCGACCTCAACAGCTACTTCATCCTGGTGATGAACCGCGACGCCTCGATCTCCGTGATCGACCCCATCACCGGCATCACCGGCATCACCAAGCTCTACGCCCAGGTCAACCTGAAGCGTCCCGGCGCCGCCTGGGCCAAGTCGCCCGACGAGAAGCGGCTCTTCGTGACCATGCCCCTGGCCGGCGAGGTGGCGGTGGTCGACACCGACACCTTCAAGGTGATCGGCAACGTGGCGGCGGGGGAGAGCCCGGTGGTCATCGCCCGGCAGCCCGACGCCCAGTACCTGTGGGTGGGCAACGACGCCGCGGAGGCGGCGGCGAGCGGCGTGACCGTGATCGCGACCGCGACGCTCGAGGTGGCGGCGCGGATTCCCACCGGCCGCGGCCACCACGAGATCGCCTTCTCCGACGACAGCCGCTACGCCTTCGTGACCAACCGCGACGACGGCACCGTGTCGATCGTCGACGTGCGCGCGCTCGCCAAGGTGCGCGACGTCGCCACCGGCCCGCTGCCCATCGCCCTCGGCTTCTCCGACCTCAGCCGCGCCCTCTACGTGGCCGACGCCGAGAAGGGCGAGATCACCGTGATCGACGGCCGCAGCCTGGAAGTGGTGGAGCGCATCGCCGCCGCGCCCGGCCTCGGCCCTCTGCGCTTCTCGCAGGACGGCCGCTGGGCCGTCGCCGTCAACACCGACGAGGACGTCGCCTACGTGATCGACGCCTCGACCAACCGCGTCGCCCACACCGTGCCGGTCGGCGACCGCCCCTACCAGGTGGCCTTCAGCCGCAGCTTCGCCTACGTGCGCTCGCTCGGCACCGAGCGCGTGGCGATGATCGACCTCTCCGAGCTCGGCAAGCCCGGCACGCCGCCGGTGGTCACCTTCCCGGCCGGCCAGCGGCCCCCCGAGCAGGCCCGCGACCTCGGCATCGCCGACGCCATCGTCGCGACGCCGGGGGAGGCCGCGGCCCTGGTGGTGAGCCCGGCCGACACCACGGTCTACTACTACATGGAAGGCATGAACTCGCCGATGGGCAACTTCCGCAACTACGGCCACATGCCGCGCGCCGTGGAGGTGGTCGACCGTTCCATGCAGGAGCGCGAGCCCGGCGTCTACTCCTCGACGGTGCGACTCCCGGAGTCGGGTACCTTCGAGGTCGCCTTCCTGCTCGATTCGCCCTCGCTCCTGCACTGCTTCGAGCTCGAGGCCCAGCCCAACCCGGCCCTGGCGGACGCCGGCCCCGCCCTCACCGTCGAATTCCTCGACCGGCCGCGGGTGGCGCCGGTGGGGGAGACGGTGGCCATGCGCTTCCGCCTCGCCGACCGCCGCAGCGGACGCGCCCGCGACGACCTTGCCGACGTGAGCGTGATCTATTTCGCGGCGCCGGGCGGCCGGCGCACGCAGGCGAGCGCCCGCCACGTCGGCGACGGCGTCTACGAGGCGCCGCTGACGCTGGCGAGCGCCGGCGCCTACTACCTGTACGTGGCCTGTCCCTCCGCGGGCGTGGCGCCCAACGACCTGCCGTTCACGACGTTGCGGGCGGGGATCGCCGGCCGCGCCGCCACCGCCCGATGAATGACCGCAAGAACCGAGGAGGACTCGCCATGACGAACCTGAAGCCCATCCTCTCCTCCCTCCTGGTCCTGGCGCTCGCCGCCGCCGGGTTGACCGCCGGCCAGGCCGCGGCCGCCGACAAGGACGAGCACGCCGCTCACCGGCGCATGGCGGCGAAGGCCGCCGACGCGAGGAACGTGAGCGTCCAGCTCCACGACCTCGAGCTCCGCGACCAGTTCGGCAAGCCGGTGAAGTTCAAGAGCGACGTGATCGGCGACCGGCTCGTCGCCATCACCTTCACCTATTCCACCTGCACGACGATCTGCCCCGTCTACAGCGCGCTCTTCGCCGGCACCCAGGCCCTTCTCGGCGAGCGCATGGAGCGCGAGGCGGTGCTGGTGACCATGACCCTCGACCCGGCCACCGACGTGCCCCTGCGCCTCAAGCGCGAAGCCGAGAAATACCGCGCGCGGCCCGGCTGGTATTTCCTCACCGGCGAGAAGAAGAACGTCGACCAGGTGCTCAAAGGGCTCGACGCCTACTTCCCCGACTTCACCCAGCACCCTCCCATGGCGTTGATCGGCGACGGACTCACCGGCACCTGGCGGCGCTACAATGGCTTCCCCGAGCCCGAGAAGATCGTCGCCATGATGGACGAGCTGAGGGCCGCGAGGAACAGCCATGGACACGCGGGGCATCATTGATTCCCGCCGTTGCGACGATCGCGTCGGACGAGTCGGACGGGTCGGACATGTCCGACCCGTCCGACTTTTCGGCGGTGGGCTCAGGCTCGCCGCGCTGCTCACCGCGCTTTTCGTCGCCACGCCGCTCCTCGCCGGCGACCTGACGCCGCAGGAGCAGCGGGGCAAGCAGATCTACATGGACGGCACCAGCCCGCGCGGCGAGAAGATCGGCGCCTACGTCGGCGAGAGCCTCACCGAGGTCCCGGGCTCGGTGGCCACCTGCGCCTCCTGCCACGGCCCGGACGGCCGCGGCCGCCCGGAGGCGGGCGTGATCCCCTCCGACGTCACCTGGGACTATCTTTTCAAGCCCTACGGCCACACCCACCCCCAGGGCCGCAGCCACCCGGCGTTCACCGTCGAGACCCTGAAGGAATCCATCGTCTTCGGCCGCGACCCGGCGGGCAACACGATCGAAGCGTCGATGCCCATCTACCTCATGTCCGACGAGGACCTCGACGACCTCGTCGCCTACATGCGCAAGCTCGAGACCGACTACGATCCGGGCCTTTCCGGCGGCGAGCTGCGCATCGGCACCCTGCTGCCCACCCGCGGCCAGATGGCGGTGATCGGCCAGGGCATCCTCGAGGTCCTCGCCGCCTTCGTCGACGACCTCAACGCCCGCGGCGGCATCCACCAGCGCCACCTGCGCCTGATCGAGTTCCCTTACGACAACACCCAGGGGACGCCGCTCGCCGAAGCCACCAGGCTGGTCGCCGAGGGCGACGTCTTCGCGCTGCTGAGCCCGGTGGTGATCGGCGCCGACGCCGAGATCGGCAAGCTCGCCGAGAGCGAGCGGGTGCCGGTGATCGGCCCGCTGACCCTGGCGTCGCCGGATCCGTACTCGCTCAACGACTTCACCTTCTATCTGTTTGCCGGACTGGCGGAGCAGGTGCGGGGCCTCGTCGACTTCGCCGCCGGCGACCTGGCCCTCGCGGGGGCGCGCATCGCCGTCCTCGCCGCCGACGACCGCAGTCGCGGCCTCGCCTCCGCGATCACGGCGCAGTGCGAGGCGCACGGATGCTCCGCCGAGATCGTGCCGGCCGTCGCCGAGCAGCTCGCCGCCGCGCGGCCGGACGCGGTCTTCTACCTGGGCTCCGGAGACCTCCGCGCGCTGCTCGAGAAGGCCGACGAGATCGGCTGGCGGCCCTACGTCCTGCTCCCCGGCGCCTACGTGAGCGAGGAGCTCTTCGACCTTCCCGCGGGCTTCCACAAGCGGGTCTACCTCTCCTATCCCACGGTGCCGGCGGACCAGACGAGCGCCGCGCTCGCCGAATTCCGGTCCCTGCTCGAGGCGCGCGGATTCGCGGAGCGTCACCGCGCGTCCCAGATCTCCGCGTTGGTGGCGGCGCGGATCCTGGCGGAGGGCCTGAAGGCCGCCGGCCGCGACCTGAGCCGCGCCAAGCTGCTGGTCGCTCTCGAGAAGCTCTACGAATTCGAGACCGGGCTGACGCCCGCGATCACTTACGGCGCCAACCGTCGCATCGGCGCGCTGGGCACCTACGTCGTGACGCTCGACCTCGAGAGCCGGGACTTCACGCCCGTCGGCGGCTGGATCGTGCCGCGGTAACCCGATTATCGAGCGGGTGTCCGTTTTTCGGCCAATAGTCCGTCAAATGGCCTCTTCAAGCGAAAAAGGGGTCCCCGCCAGAAGGATTGGCCGCGAAAAGAGCTCCGGGGGAAATTTCGGCGCCAAATTGGCAGAGAATCCTGGCCCTGGGGAATTTTTCGCGGAGCTTTGGCGGCCAAGACTGTTCATGGGAGGTCGACCTTCCATTCTTCTCCTCCAAAATTTCGTCTGACGAAATCGGCTCTCCGTTTTGGAGGCCAAGACGGCAAGAAAAATTCCCCCGAGACAGCTTTGGCGGTCAAAAGCGGGCGATTCGTCCCCCGGAGCCGGATTGGCGGCCAAGAGAGCCCGAAAATCTGCCCGGACTCAGCTTTGGCCGCCAAGAAGGCTCGAAACTTCAGCGGCGGTCACTTCGTTACCGCCTAAGAAGAATAAGGGA